>NZ_JBEOUD010000021.1:0-151028 GCF_040303865.1 Streptomyces sp. NPDC094034
CAAGTACGTCCAGTACATGGGCGATCCTCCGCCTTGCGATGCACGGCACCAGACGCCGCGGGCTTATCCGCGAAGATCGACCGGACAGGACCTAGCTCCGAGGGCTGATTCCCGCCACGGTCAGACCGAGCAGTCGATGTGCCTCGGTGGCGGGGTCCGGGTGGTGTTCCGTGGCCAGGGCGATGCCCGTGACCAGTGTGACCAAGTCGGCGACGGTCACGTCCCGAGACACCGCGCCGGCCCGCGCGGCCTCACGCAGTAGCGGGTCGGCCGCCTCGGTGAGCCTCGTCGAGCAGGCGTTCACATGTTCCGGGTCGGCCATCCCGTCCCGGGTCAGCGCGTCGGCCATGCCCCGCGCGGAGGCGGCGTACGTGGTGAGCGCGCCCAGCCAGTCAAGTAGCGCGGCCCGTGCGTCGGCCGCCCCGGTCAGCTCCGCGGCCCGGGCGCACAGGGCCTCGATCCGCTCGCTGAACACCGCCTCCAACAGCGCGCCGCGGCTGGGGAAGTGCCGGCGCACGGTGGCCGAGCCGACCCCCGCGGTGCGGGCGATCTGCTCCAGCGAGGCGTCGGCGCCGTGCGCGGCGACCTCTTCCTCGGCCACGGCGAGGATCCGCGCGTAGTTGCGCCGGGCGTCCGCGCGCTGAACGGTCATGGCGTCATCTCCGAGCTTGCTAAGTGGCGGGGCCCTCCGTATCGTACCCGGATGTAAGTGGCGGGCCTCGCCACTTAGGCCCTGGCTGCGAGCCGCCCCCTGCGTGCCCACCACGAGGAACACCATGACTTCAGAATCCGCGACGTCGGCGTCCACGCCTTCGCAGTCCGCACCCGTCCTGGTCACCGGCGCCACCGGTCGCCAGGGTGGCGCCACCGCCCGCGCCCTGCTCGCGACGGGCGTTCCCGTCCGGGCGCTCGTCCGCGATCCCGCGACCGACCGGGCGAAGGCGGTCCAAGCGCTCGGCGCCGAACTGGTCACCGGCGACCTCTACGACCGCGACTCCGTGACCCGGGCTGCCACGGGAGCCCGCGCCGTCTTCTCGGTCCAGATGCCCGACCTGGACGGACGCGCCTTCGAAGGCGAGGTTGCCCAGGCCGTCAGCCTGATCGAGGGCGCGAGGGCCGCCGGAGTGCCGCAGTTCGTGCACACCTCCGTCTCCGGCGCCGGGCAGCACACCCACTGGGTCAAGGACGACTGGGCCTGGATGGAGCCGTACTACGCCGCGAAGGCCGGGATCCAGGACCGGGTGCGCGCGGCGGGCTTCACGCACTGGACGCTCATCAAACCGGGCTTCTTCATGGAGAACTTCCTCCCCTCCGAGGAGATCATGTTCCCTCGCGGAGTCGAAGGCGGCCTTGTGAGCCTCCTGAAGCCCGCGACCCGACTGTCCCTCGTCGCGGTCGAGGACATCGGCCGGGCGGCCGCAGCCGCCATCGCCGCACCCGAGCGGTTCAACCGTGTCGAACTGGAACTGGCCGGCGACCACCTGGCGATGACCGACATCGCCGAGGTCCTCTCCCGCACCCTGGACGCCGAGCTGACCGCGCCCGATCTGACCCGGGACGAGGCGACCGCCGCCGGGATGCCCGGCATGGGCCTCGGTCAGGCGATGCTGAATGAGTATCCGCAGCCCGCCCGGCCGGAATTCGCCCGGGACCTCGGTCTCCCCCTCACCACCTTCGAGGCATGGACACGGAAACACCTGCGGGCCTGGGCCTGACGGAGCAGGGTGCGGGGTGCCGAGTCGTATGCCCGTCAGTCAGCCGCCGGTGGCCGATGCCCTGTCCTCATGAACCCCGCCCGTGTGGCGGGCTGCCAGCGATCTGAGCTGGACGGCGTGCACCACCTCGACCACGCCCAGGATGACCAGCCAGATGCCGGCCACCAGAGTGAGGACGGCGAGTGAGCCGAACGGGGAGACGATCAGCACCACACCGGCCAAGCAGGTGACCACCCCGAGGAACAACTGCCAGCCGCGGGCGGGCAGCCCCTTGGTGGAAGCCGCCACGACGATCAGCATGATCCCGCGGATCAGCCAGCCGAATCCGATCCACAGGGCCAGGAGCAGCAACGACTGCGCCTCTCCCCGGAAGCAGAGCAGTCCGAGCAGCACACACAGGGCTCCGGTGACGAAATGCAGCACTCGCATCCCGCCGGGCACATGCGACCCGAACGCTCCCGCCAGCTGAAAGACGCCGTAGACCAGCAGGTAGATACCGAAGAGGACGCCGACCACCAGCAGCGTCGCTCCCGGCCAGACGAGGACGCAGATACCCAGGGCGATGGCGGCGATTCCCGCCATGAGGAGGACGGTCCAGCCGTGCTTGGCAAGCCTGCCGAGCACGCCTTCCGATACCTCGCCGGGGAAGCCGGTAAAGGAGGCCATGGCACTGCCTTTCGTGGACAAGCCTGGTGACGTGCGGATCCCCCCATCTTCTGCCGCTTCGGGCTTCCCCGCATCGCGGAGTGAGGGCGGGAAGCGCGCTCCCGGGGCCACAGCACTGGGTCAGGCGCGGGTGGCCGAGGCCAGATACGCGTCGGTCGCCGCCGGGTCCGCGAGCCAGTTCGTGAAGTCGGAGGGGTCCGCGTACACGTTGGCGAAGCGGCGGGCGACCGCCTCGTGCGTGACGGCCGCCGACAGGACCCGCAGCATGTGCCCGGGCAGTGGCCCCAGCATCATGGTGGTGAAGGCCGTGGTGTGCCGGGCGTGGTCCCAGAACGCGTCGAAGGTGCGCCGCATCCACGCCGGATCGAAGGCGCCCTCGCCGCGTTCGAGGATCGCGCGGAGGTAGATGTCCGCGCAGCGCGCCGCGTTGTTGGCGCCCTGGCCGGTGACCGGGTCGTTGACGACCACGACGTCGGCCATGCCCAGGACATGGGTGTCGGGGGAGAGGCGGGCGACCGGGTGCCGCACCGTGGGGGTCACCGCTCCGAACAAGGTGGCGTTGGCGTCGGTCGGCTCGGCGGCCGCGCAGAGTTCGTACTCCCACGGCAAGAAGGTGCGCAGCAGGTCGAGGGAGCGGGCGAGGTGGTCCCGCGGCGACGGACGGTCCTGCCAGCAATCCAGCGGGCCGCCGGGTACGGCTTCCCACAGCAGGGTGGTGCACGGGCCGCTGGTGGTCAGAGCCGGTTGAAGGAAGACCTCGCCCACCCCCGGCACGACATGAATCCGTACCTGGGTCCCTGCCGGGCCGCCGGTCATCCGTACCCCGTGCAGGTACACGCAGGAGAGCGTACGCAGCGGCCTGTCGAACCGGGGCCGCCGGTCGTCCCGCGCGAAGACCTCCGCCAGCTCGCCCCGGCCCGCCGCGACCAGTGTCAAGTCCCCTTCCGAGGCGAGGCGTTCCAGCTCAGCCGCGTCGATCGCCCGATGGATGACCCGGCCGCCCCTGGTCTCGAACAACTCCAGCCAGTCGGCCATCTTGACCCGTTGGTCGACGGACTGCTGTGGCTCGTCCAACGGCCCGGTGAACGCCAGGGCCTCGGTGCCGGGGCCGTCCGCGACAGCCGCCCGGATGGCCCGGACCTCGGGGGTCCCCCGCTGCCAGAGGTTCAACCCGGCCTCGCGTTCGATCCGCAGCGCGGGCCCGAACATGGCCTGGGTCGACATCACCCGCCCCGACCGGATCTGCCGCGCGTCACGGGCCGCGACCACGGTCACGTCATAGCCGCGCGCGAGCAGTCCCAGCGCGAGCTGGAGTCCGGCCTGTCCCGCTCCCACGATCACGATCTCACGCATGTCGTCTCCTTGACCGCGGACATCAACGGACATGAACGGGACCAGATCCGCGCCCGCCGCTGGGTGAACGACCTCCACGGCTTGGCGGTTACGATCCGGCCGTTTCGGCCGGCCCGTACGAGTAGCGGCCGGGGGATGCCAGTCGGCTGCCCGAGCCGGGGTGTAGTGCGTAGGCACCAGGACACGTGAGTGGCTGGTCCGAACGCACCAGCGGAAGACGGTGGCGGTGGACGATGCCCGGCGGGGCGCCGGAAGGGAGTGTTGGGGGTGCCGAGGCGCCTCGGCCGCCCCCTCGTCACCCATGAAGAGAAGGACGTCCATGTCCGAAGCTGTGGTGTCCCCGGTACGTCTCGGGAGACTGTCGATCGGTGCCCTCGGCATCTTGGCACTCGCCCTCGGCACCCTGCAGTCAGTGGTGGAGCCCGCGCTCCCGCTGCTCCAACGTGAGTTGGGGGTCAGTCCCGCCGAAGGGGCATTGGTCGGCAACACCTTGCTCATCACCGGCGCGGTGGTCACACCCGTCGCGGGCAAACTCGGCGACCGCTACGGCGGAAAGCGGGTGCTGGTCCGGCTGATGGCCGTGGTCTCGGCCGGTGGCCTGCTGGCCGGCCTGGCGCCGAACCTGCCGGCGTTGTTGCTCGGTCAGGTCTTGCAGGGCGTCATGGTGGGTGCGCTGCCTCTCTCCTTCATCCTGGTGCGCAAACATCTCCCGGCGGGAGAGTCACAGGTGGCGATCGGGCTGGTCATCGCGCTGTTCACGGGCGGCGGCATGGTGGGAACGCTGATCGCCGGGCCGATCGCGGAAGGACTGTCCTGGCATTGGATGTTCGCGCTGCCGACGCTCGCGATCATCGCGACGACACTCGCCGTGACGCGGCTGATGCCGGATGATCCGCCGATCCCCTCGGACAACAGGATCGACTGGCCTGGTGTGGCTCTGCTGAGCGGCACGCTGCTCGCGCTCATGCTCGGGCTCGTGCTGGTGACGAACGGCGATCTGTCGCGACTCGCGATCGGCGCCATCGCGGTGGTCGTGGCCGTTCTCGCGACCGGATGGGTCGTCGTCGAGCGCCGGGCGGCCTCGCCGATGGTCGATCTCCGCATGCTGGCGAAGCCCGCCATGTGGAGCTCGTGCGTGCTCACCCTCGTCATCACCACCAGTTTCGGGATGGTGGTCCTGCTGCTGCCGCAGCTGTTCGCGATATCGGCGGACGGGTACGGCTTCGGGGCCGGCACCACCGACATCGGATTGTTCCTGTTGCCCGGCGCCATCGCCGGGGCGGTGAGCGATTCGGTCGGCGGGATCGCGGCGCGGCGTTTCGGTCCACGTGCCGTGGTCGCCGTGGGCGCCGTTGTTACTACGGTCACGCTGTTCGCCCTGGCGTCGCTGCACTCCGCGGAATGGCAGCTCGTCCTCGCGAAGGCACTGACCGCGTTCGCCGCGGGCGTCGGTACCACGGCGTTGGTCGCCCGCACCGCCACCGCGGTCGAGGCCAAGGACACCGGAATCGCCACCAGCCTGCTCGTGGTGACCCGTGTGATCGGCGTCGCGCTGGGCGCCCAGGTCGGCGGCGCGATCCTCGCCGCCGGGGCCGACCCGACGACGGGCCGGCCGGCTGAATCGGCCTTCGTCACAGGGTTCGCCGTCGCCGGCCTCGTCGCCGCACTGTCACTGCTCGTTGTCCGTATCACGAAGAAAGGAGTCCAGGCATGACACCTACCGTTCCGTCGATGGACATGGGGACCGCCGTGAAGCGTGAGGTTCTGATCTCCGGGGCCAGTATCGCCGGACCCGCGCTGGCGTACTGGCTGCACCGGTCCGGATGGGCGGTCACCGTGGTGGAGAAGGCAGGCGCGCTGCGCGACGGTGGTTATCCGATCGATGTCCGCGGTACCGCGATAGAGGTGGTCCGGCGGATGGGGATACTGCCGCGACTGCGGGACGCGCACCTCGACTCGCGTCGCTGCACCTTCCTCAAGGCCGATGGCGGAAAAGTGGCTTCGGTCAGCCCGAGCGCGGTCGCCGGCAGTGTGGCGGGGCAGGACCTTGAGGTGCGTCGTGGGGATCTGGCCGCGAGCCTCTACGCGATAGTCCGCGACGACGTGGAGTTCCTGTTCGACGACTCCATCAGCACCCTCGACCAGTCCGAACAGGGGGTCGACATCACCTTCCACAGTGGGCGACGGCGCACGTTCGACCTGGTCGTCGGTGCCGACGGTATGCACTCAGCTACCCGGGAGTCCCTGTTCGGTCCCGAAGAACAGTTCCACCGTTACCTCGGCTACTGCTTCGCCATATTCACCATGCCGAACACCTTCGGGCTCTCCCACGAGCTCGTGTTGTGGAACACCCCGGGGAAAGCCGCGGCCCTCTACGCCGTAGGCGACAACGACGAACTGCACGCCTTCCTCAACTTTCACCAACCGGATCCGCCGCTCGATGCCCTCCGGAACCCCGACGCCCAACGGGACTTGGTCGCCGCGGTCTTCGCGGGCGCGCGATGGGAGGTCCCCGGCATCGTCAACGCCATGCGCGAGGCGGATGACCTGTTCTTCGACACGGCCGGCCAGATCCGCATGCCCCGCTGGTCCAGCGGCCGCGTCGCGCTCGTCGGCGACGCCGCGTACGCGCCCTCGTTCCTCACCGGACAGGGCACCAGCCTCGCACTGGTCGGTGCCTATATGCTCGCCAACGCCCTGGCCACGAACCGGGACCACACCGCGGCCTTCGCCGGCTACGAACGCGACGTTCGCGAGTTCGTGGCCATGAATCAGGCACTGGTCGACAACGGTGCGGCCACGCTCTTCCCCACCACGGCACGGGCCCTGGAGCAACGCGACACCGTGCTGCGCGACCTCGTCACCATGCCCGCCGCGCCGGCCCGACCGGCCCACTCGGCCCTGACACTGCCGGAATTCGCCCCGATGCCATGACGCGGCCGGACGCGTGGAGCCGCCCGCGGCTCCCGCGTCGGGCTGGGGTCTTTCGTTTGGATCGGGCTGGGTCAGGAAGCGCCCGCCGCGTCAGCAGCCGTTGCCGCCGTCGTGGGTGGCGTGTGCCAGGCCCGTCCGGTAGGCGATGACGACGAGTTGCGCCCGGTCGCGGGCCTCCAGCTTCGTCATCGCGCGCTGCACATGGGCGCGGACGGTGAACGGGCTGAGGAACATCCGTTCGGCGATCTCCTGGTTGGACAGGCCGGTCGCGACCAGAGCCACCATCTCGCGTTCGCGCGGGGTGAGCACGGCCAGCTGTTCGGGGTGGTGCGGCGGGGCGTCCGGTGTGGCCAGGAAACGGGCGACCAAGGAGCGGGTCGCGGCGGGGGACAGCAGAGTGTCGCCGGCGGCGATCGTACGCACGGCGTGCAGCAGGTCCTCGGCCCCGATGCCCTTGCCGATGAAGCCGCCGGCCCCCGCGCGCAGCGCCTGGGCGACGTACTCGTCGGTCTCGTACGTGGTGAGGATCAGGATGCGGCTGGCACGCAGTTCCGGGTCCGCGCAGATCTCCGAGGTGGCGGTGAGACCGTCCACCCCGGGCATACGGATGTCCATGATGACCACGTCAGGGCGCAGCTCCCGGGTGAGTCTCACCGCCTCCCGGCCGTCGCCGGCCTCGCCGACCACGGTGATGTCGTCGGCGGTGTCGAGAAGCATCCGGAAGGCGTCGCGCAGCAGGGCCTGATCGTCGGCGAGCAGCACTCGGAGTGTCACGGCGCGTCCCCGGCCTCTCCGCCGCCCGTCGCCATGTCGGCCATCAGCCCCTTGGTGGCTGTCGCTCCGTCGGCCCTCCGCGTCGCGTCCTTGGCGGGCGGGAGGGGCAACTGGGCGGAGACGAGGAACCCGCCCTCCGGGCGCCTGCCCGCGGAGAGGTGTCCCCCGACCGCGGTGGCACGCTCACGCATCCCGATCAGACCGTAACCGGGCGGATGGTCCGACACCGTGGACGCACTCGGTCCCTTGGACGCACTCGGTCCCTTGGACGCGGTCGGCGCCGTACCGGCGCCCCCTCCGTCGTCGGCGACGGTGATGGTCACGCGATCGCCTTTCCAGTCGAGACGCACCCGGGCGCTACCGGTACCGGCGTGCTTGGTCACGTTGGTCAGCGCCTCCTGGATGATGCGGTAGGCGGACAGGTCCACTCCCGGAGACAGCGGCCTCGACATGCCCTCCTGACACACCGACACCTCCAGCCCGGCGCGGCGGAACGATTCGAGGAGCGTGGGCAGCCGGGACAGCCCCGGCGCCGGTTCGGCGGGGGCGGCCGAGTCCTCGGACTGACGCAGCAGACCTACCGTGGCCCGAAGTTCGTCGAGCGCGTGGCCGGTGGTCTCGACGAGCTCCCTCAGGCTCTGGCGGGTCTGCTCCGGGCGGGTGTCGAAGAGGTGGGCGGCGACCGTGGCCTGCGCGTTGGCCAGGGTGATCTGATGAGCCACGAGGTCGTGCAGTTCCCGGGCGACGCGCAGCCGTTCCTCGGCCACTCTCCGGCGCGCCTCGCTGTCCCGGCTCTGCTCGGCCCGCCGGGCCCGCTCCTCCACGGCCGCCAGGTAGGCCCGCCGGTTCCGCGCCGAGTGACCGAGTACGCCGGCCACCAGCGGAAGCGCCGCCACCGCTCCGATCCTGCTCGCGTCCTGCCAGGAGAGGGCACCGAACAAGGGGGTGGAGGCGACCAGCAGTGCTCCGGAGGTGAGCGACACCGGGCTCACCGCGCGCCGTTCGGTGCGCGCGGTGAGGGAATAGGCGGTGATCACGGCGGGGGCCACGATGAGCGGGCTCAGCAGCAGACCCACGAGCGGCACCAGCACGCCGCCCGCGGTCGTGGCCGCCATGGCGGCCAGCGGCGCCCGATGCCGCACCGGCAGCACGGCACAGGACACCACGGCGATGATGTAGGCGGCGGCGGGCGGCGGTGACAGCGTGCCGTCGACCCGCACCGCGCCACCGAGCAGACAGAGCGCGAACGCCGTCGCCGTGATCGCTCCCTCCCGCCACCACGCGACGCGCGCTCGCGGGCCACTGCCCTCCGTGTCTGTCATGGCCGGCTGAGTGCCGGCCGACGGGGAGCGGCGGCACCGCCGCGTCCGGCTCGGTCGCAAAGGCGGGGTCACGATCGTTCACGCTACCGCTGATTCCCGTTGCGGGACTCCCCGAGGGCCACGTAGTAGGGGCGGTTGTGCGCCGCGACCGGGGCCGACTGGTAGGTCCACGCTCCGGCGGCCGGTGTGTCTCCGATGAGCGTGGTCAGGTCGGCACCGACGGGTGAGGACGCGTCGTGGACGGTGAGCCGCACCCGGTCGGTCTCGCCGGTCAAAGACCGGTGGTCATAGGGGTGGTAGACGTTCATCGGGCCGGCGATCGGCCGACCGTCCTGGTCGGTGCCGTAGCCGGTGATGGGGGTGTTGTTGACAGGGGTACGGGGCAGCCCGGTCAGGTCGGCCGAGAAGGAGAACAGCGTCCGCTCCTGGCGGTCGATGCCCGCGCCGGAGCGCGCGTGCGTCGCCTCCTTGCAGGCCACGGTCCAGCTGTCCCCCGCGGGGCCGTTGAGCGAGGGCATCGTCGCCTCGAACCAGGCCGGGTACTTCGGCTCGCCGAAGAGCTTCGTGCCGGCCTCGATGGCCAGTGGGTTGTCGCACAGCACATGGAGCCGGGCGATGCCGAGCAGCTTGGTCTGGTCGTAGCCTTGTGCGAACTGCTCGTACGACAGCCGGGCCAGGCGTCCGGCGCTCGCGGTGGGGTGGGCGATGATGCTGTACTCGATCTCCTGCGTGATGCCCGCGCCGTTCGGGTACTGGGCGAAGTACAGCTGGTAGTTGAGCGTGACACACGCCTGGCCGTCGAACTCGGCCGCGCTCAGGTCGGGATGGTGTTCGGCCAGCGTCCTGCGCACCGGCGCGGGGTCGACCAGATAGTCGAGGCCGATGTTGTGCAGGGCCCCGTAGTGGAACGGCAGTTGGTACGGAGCGGCGACTGGCGGCAGGGTGAGGTCGTCGGTCACGGGGCGTGGGTCTCCTCGGGGGTGGCCGGGCCCGGGGAGCAACCGGGGGCCGGCGGGCGGATCGTGACGCGCTGTTCTGACAGGTCGCGGTCGATCTGCTCGGCGCTGCGCAGAGTGATCGCGGCCATGGTGAGCGTCGGGTTGGAGGTGCCGAGCGAGGGCATGGAGCCGCAGCCCACCGCGTACAGATTGGGGTGGTCCCAGCACCGCTGCCAGGAGTCGACGACGGAGTCGGCGGGGTGGTCGCCCATGATGTGCGTGCCCGCGCCATGGCCGGCGCCGCGGTAGGCGTAGGGCCGGCCGCCGTACTCGAACCACCCGGGCTGGGACGGCCCCGGCTCGTACCGGCTGTGGTCCTCCGCCCCCAGGAGGGCGAAGATCTGGTCGGACACGGACTTGGCCGCGACGATGCCCTGTTTCACATGGTCGGACAGGTCATAGGTCAGCACCGGGCGCGGGTTGCCCAGCGGGTCGCGATGACGGGCGTCGAGCGTGACGCGGTTGGCGGGATCGGCGCTCTGCTCCATCTCGAACTGGAGGGCGAACTGCCGCCCGATCCTGTCCCCGGCGGCCCGCCGCAACGCCGTGCCGAACAGCGCCCCGCCCCCGCCGGGCGCGGCCGGGTCCGTGGGGCGCAGCAGGGCGGCGATCTCGTGGCCGGGCGGGCCGACCGCCCAGTTCCAGCCCCAGTTGCCGATCTCGATACGGAAAGGGGCGCGCGCGGCACGGGCCGGGCCGAAGCGGAATCCCTCCAGGCCGGAGGTCGAGCCGGGGCCCCGGTAGGGGCCGATCGGCCGGGGCATGAGGCCCCAGGTGAGCAGGACGGGGTGATCCATCAGATTCCGGCCCACCTGGCCACTGGAGTTGGCGAGGCCGGAGGCGAGCAGCAGCCGGGCGTTCTCGATCGCGTGGGCGGCCAGGACGACCGTGTGCGCGTGGACCGTTCGCCGGCTGACGGACGCGGGGCTGGCGGGATCGTCGTAGCGCTGGTACTCGACGCCCGTGATCCGGCCGGTGGCGTCGGCCAGGAGTCGCCCGGCCACCGCGCGGGTGCGCAGGGTAACGCTCGGACCCCAGCGGTCCTGGGTGCGTCGTGGGGTGTACTTAGCCCCGGTGGGACAGATGGGGATGCAACTGGCACTGCCCTCGCACACGGGACCGTGCTCCTCGGTGGCCGTGCTGTTGCGCGCCTGGGGCGTCCCGACGACCCGCAGCTCGGTGGGGTGCGGATACGAGGGGTCCACGGCCTGGTGTCCGTCGAGCCGTTCGGCGAGCTGCCGGTCCAGATAGCTCGCGGGGAGCGGACGGTGCGGGAAGACATAGTCGTCCGCGAGCGGCAGACCGACGAGATCCCGCTGCTCCGCCGGATCGGCGGCGACACCCAGCTCGCGTTCGGCGGCGCGGTAGTACGGCTCCAACTCCGCGTATCCGATGGGCCAGTTGCGGCCGTACCCGAAGTCGGCGGTGCGGAAGTCCTCCGGGTGCATGCGCGGGGCCAGACCCGTCCAGGCCGTGCCCGTACCTCCATTGACCCGCAGATACCCACTCGCGTACGGCAACGGGCCGTTCTGGACGAGATATCCCTCGGCACGATAGCCACCGCCGGGGCGGCCCACGAGATCCGGTACGTCGGGTGACGGCACCAAGGCGTTGTCCGCGATCGCCGCGCCGGGCACCTTCACGGGCGCGGACCGGAACCGTTCCACATCCGCCGCCCGGCCGCCGCCGGGCCCGGTGTCGTCATCGCCCATACCCGATTCCAGGACCAGGACACGCCGGCCGCGGTCGCCCAGCCACCGGGCCATCAACGACCCCGCGATACCGGCCCCGACCACGATCACATCGAAACGCTCCCCGGCGGTCAACGCTCCCCATCTCCCGCCACACCGGCGGGACGCCCGGCCCAGCTGCCGTAGCCGGGCCGTCCGGCACCGGGGGCGTGGCCACCGAAGCTGTTCCACACCAGCCCATGGGCATAGCCGCGCGACGGGAACGGGAAGGGTACGGTCCGGCCGTCGTCCGCCCGCAGTCCCGGCCATGTCCCCAGATACCAGAGGTGACAGATGGCGCGCGAGAGCTCGGCCAGCTCCTCGTCCTTGGCCGCCACCGCTCGCGGGTCTGCCCCGGTATCGGCGAGCGCGGCCACCAGCCGTGCGTAGAGCGGCGGTTCGACCCGCCCGGTCACGAACTCCCGGTATATCCCTGCCATTCCGGTCGCTGTGAGCTCGGCGGCGTCAAACCCCGTCAGCGCGACCGAGAGCGTGACGAACCGCTCGGTCAGCGTCATGGACACCATCCCCCTCTTCGCGCCAGTCACCGGAGACCGGGCACATCAGCCGGGATCCCTACCTGGATCGGGACCCGTTCATGCCTCGAAAACTCGCCGAATGTGAGCGTGGCGAACTGAGAGTGACGAAAGTGTGGGGCGTCTTGTGCGATACGGCGGAGGCTCGCGCGGAGTGAGCGGAGGAGGCGCGGGCAGCCGTGTAAGCGGAGGAAAGGGACTACGACCGACGGCCGGGTTTGCCGCGTCGGCCGCCCTTGGGGCCGCCGGAACCGCTCCGCGGACTCTTGCCCGTCGACTTGCCCGTCGATTTACCGGCGGATCCACCGGTCGCCTTACTGGTTGCCTTACCGGTCGCCGGCTTTCGCCGCACGCCGCCCGCATCGGGACGCTCACGCTCGGGCTGCGGCGGGGTCGGGCGGCCCCGTGAGCTGTTGACAGTGCGCCCGCGCACGATCCCGATGAAGTCCTCCACCAACTCGGTGGTTTCGTCCTCCGGCCACGACAGCGCGACGCGCGATTCAGGAGCATCGAGGACCGGCCGGTAGGTAAGGTCCCTGCGGTGGTGCAGGCGGGCCAGCGACTGGGGGACGACGAGCAGTCCCACCCCCGCCGCCACCAGTTCGACGGCGTCCGCGGTCGTGGCGGGGCGCGCGTTCGCGGGCCGTCCGGGCCGGACCTCCCAGTCGAGGGTGTCATCGAGGGGGTGCAGCACGATGTCGTCGGCCAGATCCTCGGCCGACACCTCGTCGACCGCCGCCACCACATGGTCCTTCGGGACCACGACCACCGTTGTCTCGGTGTAGAGGGGAATCGCGCTGAGGTCCGTCCGGTCGATCGGCAGCCGTACGAAACCGGCGTCGGCGCCGCGCTCCCGCAGGAGACCCGGCGCCTCGGCGGCGGACACCGTGACCAGGGTCAGCGGGATGCCGGGCAGCCGCTCGTTCCAGATCCGCACCCACTTGGTGGGCGTCACGCCCGGGACGTACGCGAGCCGGAACGAACGGGGTACTTCCGAGCCTGTCACGCCACCAGGCTACCGGCCGTGGTCGGAGGTATCGCACACGCTCGCTACCCTTGACACCATGACGTCGCACCAGACCATCCAGACGATGAAGCCCGCGACCGCGGCCAAGAAGCTGGGTGTGTACCTTGAGGCCACCCCCGCCGAGTTCCAGGACGGTGTCGTCTCGCGCACCGAGCTGAACGCGCTCCAGGCCGATCCGCCCGAGTGGCTGCTGGAGCTGCGGCGCGACGGCCCGCACCCCCGGCCGGTGGTGGCCGCCAAGCTGGGCGTCTCCATCTCGGGTCTCGCGCGCGGCGGAGTCACGGACGCCCTCACCACCGAGCAGATCGAGGCGCTGAAGAGCGAGGGCCCCGCGTGGCTGCGGCAGGAACGCGCCACGCAGGCCGAGGTCCGGAAGGAAGCGCTGCGTATCAAGGAGAAGAACGCGGAGCGGGACGACCGGGCCCGTCGGCCGCGCTCCTGACCACCCCCGCCGTCGGCGCGTGGTCGAGGACATCGACCTCCACCACCGTGCCGGTCACCCGGGCCCGTTCCACCGCCCACACCACGCGGTGCGTGGCCAGACTCTCGGCGGCGTCGGAGAGCAGCGGGGACGCGTCGCCGGTGGCGACGGCGCTGAGGAACGCGTCGATCAGTGCCTCGTCCCCGCCTCCGTGGCCGTCCTCGGACGCAGGCCCAGGGCTCCCCGTCGCGCTCGTCCGTGTGTCGATCGTCTCCTCGGAGCCGTCACGGAAATCGACCAGCCGTAGTGTGCTTCCGTCCCCGTCGATGAAGCCGTGTGTGCCCAACAGCCGGGTGCGGCGCTGTTCCATGGGGGTGAAGGCGCTCATGGTGAACGAACAGGTGGCGCCGGAGTCGAACTCCATGCTGACCACCTGATGGTCGACCACATCGTTGTCACACGCGTACACACAGCGGCCGTAGGGCCCGCTGCGCAGCGCGGCCAGCACGCCCGCCTCGGTGTGATCGTCGGTCACCGCCGACAGCGGCCAGAACTCCTGTTCCGGATCGCCCAGACAACCCAGATAGAGCCGCTTGGCCGAGTACGGACAATCCGGCTCCAGCGGGCAGTCGAGGCAGCGGTCGGTCGCGCCGGGCGGGGCGCCCTCGGGGCGGAAGTGCGTCAGTCCCCCGAAGGAGCCGACCTTCCGGGGCGTCTCTCCGAACAGATGGACCAGCCAGTCGATGTCGTGGCACGACTTGGTCAGCAGCATGGGGGCGGAGGTGTCCTGGCGGCGCCAGTTCCCCCGTACGAACGAATGGGCGTGGTGCCACCAGCCGACGGGCTCCAGGTGCTGGACGCTGACCAGACGGCCGATGCGGCCGTCGGCCAGCAGTCGCTTGAGCAGCCGGGTGTACGGCGTGTAGCGCAGCACATGGCACACGGCCAGCAGGATGCCGTTGCGCCGGGCCGCGTCCGCGATCGCCGCGGCCTCGTCCTCGCTGGTCGCCATCGGTTTCTCCAGCAGGATGTGGTAGCCGAGATCGGCCAGTGCCACCGCCGGTTCGGTGTGCGATCGGTCCTGGGTGGCGATGACGCAGGCGTCGGCCGGTGTGCCCGCGGCCGCCACCTCTCTCCAGTCCGTGTACACCCGCTCCCGCGGTACCCCGAACTCCTCCGCCGCCCGCGCCCGGCGTCGTGGGTCAGGCTCGGCCACCGCCACCACCCTGCCCGCCCCCGTGGCCAGGGCGTGCCGGGCGTAGGTCATTCCGCGGAGTCCGGCTCCGATAAGGACCATCGTCACCTGGGACATGGGCTTCCCCTTCCTTGAGTCCGTCGGGAGATTCGCCGAGTTCGCCGAGTTCGCTGGGTTCGCCGAGTTCGTCGAGTCCGCCGGCTCCGTGGGCCTGTTGACTCATGTGAGTTCTCGTGCGCTCTCCGCATCCTCACCCGCTGCGGACGCGTCCGTCCTGCCCCTGTCCGATCAGCCGCAGCAGCCGGGCGACCTCGTCCGTCACCGCCTCCCGCGCGGGACGCAGATAGGCGCGTGGATCGACGGTCGTCGGCTGGGCGGTCAGCCGGTCGCGCGCCGACGCGGTGAAGAGGGTGTTGAGATGGGTGGCGATATTGATCTTGCGCATCCCCGCGCGTACCGCTTCGGCGAGATGGCTGTCGGCCACCCCCGACGAACCGTGCAGCACCAGCGGGACCGGCACCGCCACATACAGGTCACGGATGAGATCCAGATCGAGCAGCGCGGTACGCCGGGTCATCTGGTGGGCCGATCCGACCGCGACGGCGAGCGCGTCGACACCGGTGTCGAGGACGAACCGGGCCGCCTCACCGGGGTCGGTGCGCACCCCGGGAGTGTGGGCGCCGTCCTTGCCCCCGATCGCGCCGAGCTCCGCCTCCACCCACACGCCGTACGTGTGGCACCAGTCGGTCATCTCGCGGGTCCGGGCGACGTTCTCCTCCCAGGGCAGCTGCGCGCCGTCGTACATCACGGAGGTGAAGCCGCGCCGGACCGCCTCTTCGACCAGAGCGGGCCGGGTGGCGTGGTCGAGGTGCAGCGCGACGGGTACGGAGACGGCGGCGATGGCCTCCTGCGCGGCGGCGGCGAGTGGTCCGAGGGAGCCCCGGTACGCGACGGCGTTCTCACTGATCTGGACGATGACGGCCTCGTTCGCCTGCTCGGCGCCCGCGAGGACGGCCTCAAGCTGTTCGAGGAGGACGACATTGAAGGCCCCGACGCCGTGCGTCGCTTCGCCGAGGATGTCGCCGGTGGGGACGAGTGGCATGTTCTGGTTCCCGTGCTGAACAGGTGGGGGTATCGGATGTGGGGGCGCGGAAATGAGGGGGAGCCGGGAGGGGGAAGGGGAGGGGGCGACGAGCGCTCAGTGGCCGAGCGTCGTACGCAGGGACGGCTGGAGCAGATCCGCGTGCGCGCGCACCATGTCGTCGCACAGGTCCCAGATGCGTTCGACGGGCAGGGCGGCCGCGGTGGCCGGGTCGGCCATGGCCGCCTGCCGGATGGAGCGCGGGTCGTCCTCCAGAGCGGCCCGGACGACCAGTTCGTTCATGCTCAGATAGCCCCGGTTCAGCGCGGCGCACTGGGCGGGGAGCGAGCCGACCCGGGTGGGCTGCACGCCCAACGAGTCCACCAGACACGGCACTTCGACGGTACCGGGCGACGGAAGATTGTCGATCAGCCCGTGGTTCGGGACATTGCCGTAGACCGTGCGGGGCGTGCCGGTCGTGATGCTGTGGATGATCTGGGGGGCGTACTCCATCGTGCCCTCGACGGTCAGTGGGGCTCCGCAGGCCAGCGCGTCACGGGTGCGCTCGTACTCGGCGATGTTCTCGTCGACGATGCCGAGATAGGCGCCGACGGGCAGGCGCAGCCGCTCGATCTCGCTGTCGTGGTGCAGATACCAGGGGACGTATTCGGAGGAGTGCTCGCTGGTCTCGGTCGGGTAGTAGCCGAGGCGCCGGTACATGTCGACGCGTACCCGGCGCCGCAGTTCCGGGTTCTGTGCGACGAGGGCGTCCAGGCGCGGGTAGAGGTCGCTGCCCTGGTGCTCAAGGCGCAGCACCCACGCCTGGTGGTTGACTCCGGCGGCCCGGTAGGTGACCTCCTCGTGCGGCACGCCCAGGAGATCCGAGAGATCGCGGATGGTCCAGTACACCGAGTGGCACAGACCGACGACGCGGGTCAGCCCCGTGGCCCGGGTGAGGTACTGGACGTTCATCGCCATGGGGTTGGTGTAGTTGAGCAGCCAGGCGTCGGGACAGACCTCGGCGATGTCCTCGCCCAGCGACTTGAGCAGGGGGAAGGTACGCAGGGCGCGGAAGATCCCGCCCACGCCGAGGGTGTCCGCGATGGTCTGGCGCACGCCGTAACCGGCGGGGATGTCGAAGTCGATACGGGTCGACTCGCGCATGCCGACCTGGACGATGTTGATGACGAAGTCGGCGCCTTCGAGGGCCGCGCGCCGCTCGGCGTGGGCGGTGATACGGGGCGTGGTGCCGCTCGCCCCCGTCAGCCGGTCCGCGATGTGGCGGGCGGCGCCGTGGGCCGTGGCGAGCCGTTCGGCGTCGATGTCGTGCAGGGCGACATGGGCGCCCTTGAGCTCGGGAAACGCGAAGAGGTCCGCCAGCAGGCCCTGGGTGAATACGACGCTTCCCGCGCCGATGAACGCGATCTTCGGGGTGGTGATGGTCATCAGAGGTTCTTTCCGTCGCGGGCGAGGGCCGTGCTGGCCTCGTCCCAGGTGGGCTGGGCGGTGGTGCCGCCGTGCGCCCGGGTGGACAAAGCGCCGCAGGCGGCGGCGAATTCGAGCGCCTCGGCGGTGGACAGACCGCGCAGGAGCGCGGCGACGAAGCCGGCGTCGAAACTGTCGCCCGCGCCGACGGTGTCCAGCGGGCGGGCGGGGATTGCGGGGGTGCGCAGAGGGGTGCGGCCGTCGTGCAGGAGGGCGCCGTCGGCCCCGTTCTTGACCACCACTCGCGGCCCGCGCGCCGCGAGTGCGCCGGCCGCCGCTTCCAGGGAACCGGCGGTGGCGGGCGAGTCGGCCGCGGTGTCCCGGAAACCGGCGGCGGACGCGAGAGCCAGCGCCTCCCGCGCGTTGGGCAGCAGGAAGTCGGTGACCGCGAGCGTGGCGTCGATACGGCCGGGCGCCCACTCGCCGGAGGGGTCGTCATTGGTGTCGAGCGAGCTGGTGGCGCCGTGCGCCCGTGCCGTGGCCAGCAGTTCGGGCAGCGCGTCGGCGAGTTTGGGCAGGAGGAAGTAGGAGGCGGCGTGCACATGCCGACTGCCGGTGAGCAGCGCCTCGGGGACGTCGTCCGGTCCGGTCGCGGACAGGGTGCCGGGGGAGGTGAGGATCGTACGGTCACCGTCTCCGCGCGTCACGACCACCGTGAGCGGTGTCGGCAGACCGGGGTCGACGCGCAGGGCGTCGGTGTCGACGCCCCGGGCGTTCAGCGCCGTACGGACGAAGCGCCCCGCGTCGTCGTCCCCGACGCGCCCGGCGAAGGCGACCTTCAGCCCGAGCCGGGCGGCGCCGCACGCCATGATCGCGGCGGAGCCGCCGAGCGTGAGCAGGCCGGTGTCGACCAGCTGTTCGCGCTGCCCGAAGGCGAGCGGCGCGTCGAGCGGTCCCAGAACGATGTCGGGGTTGGCGTCCCCGATGACAAGCAGGTCGTAAGTGTGCGGCATGCGGCTTCCCGTGATCGCGGCGCTGGCTGCGCAGGTGTGGTGGGGGCGGTGGCGGGGCTCTCAGCCCTTGAGACCGCTGGACGTGATGGACTGGATGAAGGACTTCTGCGCGAAGAGGAAGGCGAGCAGCACCGGCAGAACGGTGATCACATTGCCCGCCATGACGGCGGACCACTGGGTGTGATGCTGCCCCTGGAAGGTCGTCAAGCCGAGCTGGAGTGTGTACTGGGTGTCATGGTTGATGGCGATCAACGGCCAGGTCAGGTCGTTCCAGGTGGTCAGGAAGGTCAGAACCGCCACGGTGCTCAGGGCCGGTCGTGACAGCGGCAGCACAATGCGGAACAGCACCCGAAGCCGTGAGCAGCCGTCGATCCAGGCCGCTTCCTCCAGTTCCCTGGGCAGGGAGAGGAAGAACTGACGCAGGAGGAACACGGCGAACGGTGTGACCAGCGAAGGGACGATCAACGCGCCCAGTGTGTCGATAAGTCCGAGACGCTTCATGACCAGGAACGTGGGGATCATCGTCAGCTGGAACGGGATCGCCATCGTGGCCAGCATCAGGCCCAGCAGGACACGGGAGCCGGCGAACCGCATCCGGGCGAACGCGTACCCGCCGAGCGAGCCGAGCAGCAGATTGGACGCCACCGCGACCACCGAGACGATCAGTGAGTTGGCGAACCAGCGCGGGAACATCGCGTTGCCGAGCACGTAGCGGTAGCCGCCCAGATCGATCCCCGACGGCCACAGGGCCGGCGGGAAGCGGTTGATCTCCGCGTTGCTCATCACGGAGCTGAGCAGCAGCCAGATCAGCGGGATCGCGAAGATCAGCGTGAGGGGGGCGAGCAGCAGATGCCAGGGGCTGAACGGCAGCCACCGACGGCCCCCCGAAGCGGCGGAAGAGGCGGCGGAAGGGGAGGCGGCAGGGGAGACCGAGGCGGAAGTGGATGTGGCCGTCATCGTGCGGCTCCTTCGAGGCGGTGGTTCTCGCGTCGGCCCCGCACGGCCCGTGCCACCCGCGGGACCATGGCGATCAGGAGCAGCGCGAGCGCCAGCGCGTAGGCGGCCGCCGCGCCGTAACCGGCGGTGAAGTTCTTGAAGGCCTGCTCCCAGATGAAGTAGACGATCACGGTGGTGGAGCCGAGCGGTCCGCCCTTGGTCGTCACATACACCAGGTCGAAGACCTGAAGCGCGTTGATGGTCTGCCACAGCAGGAGGAACACGAGGACCGGTGTGAGCGCCGGCAGGATGACATGCCTCAGCAGGTGCCGTCGCCCGGCGCCGTCCAGCCGCGCGGCCTCGATGAGGGACGGCGATACGTCCTGCAACGCGGCGAGAGTGACCACCACGCAGAGGCCGGTGCCGCTCCACAGCGAGATCGCCACGAGAATGAGCAGGGCCTGTCCGGGGTCGGAGAGGAAGCCCTGGGCGGAGATGCCGAGCTTGTGCAGTACGGAGTTGGCCGCCCCGAACTCCGGGTCGAGGATGAAGGAGAACAGCACCCCCTGCGCCGTCGCCGAGATGACGAACGGCACGAACATCAGGGTGCGGTACATACTCACCAGCCGGATCCGCTGGTTGAGTACGAGGGCGAGCGACAGCCCCAGGCCGATGCTCAGCGGCACATACAGCGCCGTGTACAGCAGTGTGTTGCGTACCGCTTGGCCGAAGTGCGGGTCCCGCGCCAGCGCGTGGTAGTTGCCGAGACCGACCCAGCGGCTGGGTGTGACCAGGTCGTCGGCCTGGAAGGACAGCAGCAGCGACCAGGCCACGGGGATGACGCTCAGACCGAGAATGATCAGGACCGAGGGCGAGACGAACGCCCAGGCGGTCGCGGTCTCCCCGGGCGGCCGACGCCGGAGGGAGCGCGGTCCCGCGCTCTTCCCCATGGCGCCCGACGCCGCGTCGCGGTTGGTGTCCTCGCCGTGGGCGCCCTGGCCCTCTGTTGTCGGGTTGTCGCGGTCGTTGTGCTCGTGGCCGTGGTCCGGAAGCGTGAGCGGAGTGGGCAGGCGCGGCATCGTAGTCCTCTCAACGCGGGATGAGCAGAGCGGCGTTGGCCTCGTCCGCGCACGCGCGCAGGGCCTTGACGGGGGTACTCCTGCCGAGGAGTACGGCGGCGATGGCCTGGCCGAGCGCCTGCGAGATCTGCGGATACGCCGGGTGTACGGGACGTACGCGCGCCGTGTCCAGCGCCCGGGTGAACACCGGCAGCCCGTCGGTCCTGGCCTCCTGTGCCTGCCACGCGGACAGGGCCCTCGTGCTCCGGCTCAGCGGCAGGCTGCCGGCCATGACGTCCCAGCGCACATCCTGGGCGGGCTGCGAGAGCCAGGTGACGAAGGTGCGCGCCGCCCGTACGCGCGCCGGACCGTTGTCGAACACGGTCCATGTGTCGGGTCCCGAGATGGTCATCGGTTCACCGCTGTAGCTGGGCAGTGGCACCACGTGGTAGTCGATCTTCGCCTGCTGGACGTCGGGCAGCTGCCACGGTCCAGTGACGACCATGCCCATCCGGCCGGAGAGGAAGACCTGGTACATCTGCTCGCTGCCCGGCTTGGGGTCGACGTAGACGCTCTTGTCCTTCGCCAGAGCCGCCACCGTCTCCAGGGCCTGTACACCGACGTCCGCGAAGCCGATCCGCTGCCCGTCGGCGCTGACGACATCGCCCCCCAGGTCCCACACCATCGGCCACAGCCGCCACACCGTGTCCTCGTCGCCCACGCCGGGCCAGCCCGTGCCGAAGGTGCCGCGCCCCCCATCGGTCAGCTTCCCGGCCGTCGCCACGAACTCCGCCCAGGTCCAGCCCGGTTCCGGAAGGGGCAGTCCGGCGTCGCGGAAGAGCTTCTTGTTGCAGACCACGGCGAGCGAGTCGATCAGCGCGGGGGCCGCCCGTACCTGTCCATTGAGTGTGACGGCCTCGCGGGCGGGAGCCCAGAAGTCGTTCCAGGGGAGGGGGCCGGAGCGGACCGTGTCGGTCAGATCCACCACGGACGGGCTGCGCGCGACGCTGGCCAGGTCGGAGCCGAAGACATAGGCGACGTCGGGGAAGGAGCCGGACGCGAGCGCCGCGGTGATCTTCTGCAGCATCGCGTCGGCCAGCACGCCACCGCCGGGATCGACACGGATACCGGGATGGGTGCGGTTGAACTCCGTGACCAGCTTCTCGATCGCCTCACGGCCGGTGTCGGTCTGTCCGTGCCAGAGTTCGACCAGCACCCGCCCGTCGGCTCCGACGTCGTCGCTCGTGTCCGTACCGCATCCGGGCAGGGCGGCCGTGGTGGCGGCGCCGAGCGCCAGCCCCGTGCCGCGCCGCAGGACCGTACGGCGCGAGAGCCCGGCGGGAGTACCGGGAATGCGGTGTGCTGCGGCCATCTGAGCCCCCAGGGAAAACGCGGTACGGGACGTCACGCGGGGAGCTTCCCCGCACGGTGGGTGATGTGCTGTGAGGGTGGTGCGCTGTGAAGTGTGTCGCGAGGTGTGCTGTGCGGTGTGTTGTGAGATGGCGTCCAAGAGCGCGCCGCGTGGGGGCGGGGAGCGGCGGCTCGGCGCCCCCCAGCCCGCGGCCGGGATGCGCCGAGCCGGTCAGAACCGCTCGGCGGGCTGATCGGACGGTCGGGTTCAGCAGGTCTTGCGGACGTACGCGCTGTCGCCGGGGGCGGTGACATCGACGTCGCGCAGCACGACACTCAGCCGGTCACCGAAGCCCGCGCACGTCTCCTTGAAGTACTTCTCCTTGTACTCGATCACGATGACGTTGTCACCGAATCCCTCGGTGTAGTCACCGCACTCGTCCCACTCGCCGCACTCCTCCGCGATGGCGAAGTCGAGGCCCGTCTGCGCGTGAGCGGTGGAGAAACCCGCGGTGTTCTTCTGCGCGATCGCCAGGCCCTTGTCGTGTGCGTGTGTGGAGAGCAGCTTGATGAAGGCCTTGGCATTGGCCTCGCTGATCAGGTCGATCCGGTCGAACGTGTCGAGGTTGTCGGGCTCGACGGCGTTGAAGCCCTTGCTCGCGCACGTGTCGATCCAGGAGTTCACTTTGGCGGCGATCCGCTGGCGCTTCGCGTCGGTACGGATGTCCAGAATGGCCTCACCCCAGCCGTCGTCGTAGACGATGTCGCCGTTCGCGTCCCGCAGCAGCAGGTCACCCCATTCGTTCTCGGCCCCCGGCTGGGCCTGGAAGGCGTTGACGTAACAGATGTTGTACACGCCCGCCGCCGGTGAGGCGGTGTGGTCACGGCTGACGACCTTCACTCCGGCCGGCGGAGTGTAGGGCTCGCCGATCTGGTAGTCGAAGTCGGCGCCTGTCGGAGGGAGGGTCACGGCACGGGGGGCCGCGCTCACGGGGGAGGTGGCGAGCAGCGGAGTGATCACCGTCGCCGCGACGGCCGCCGCGGCGATGACACACCGACGGGACCGGACACGGTTCATGAGGGGCATCTTGAGCTCCAGAAGATGGGGGGTACGTCCCCGCCTCGGACACCGCGATCCGCGCGGGCGTCCTGGCGACTCAGTCCGGACTTACGGCGGTTGGGCCGCGTTACCGGCTGGGCGTACCTCTGGCGCCGGGTGCTCAACTCTGGCGTTGCATGGAGTAAAGCGAGCAACTTTCGGCATGTCAACAGATCGAACCTGCGCACCTTGCGCATATGGGCAGGGGGTTCGCCGCTGGAGAGGCCCAGTTATTCGCCGAGTTGCGCGTTCCCGCGCGGGGCTATGCTCATCTCATGCTGAAAACTGAGCGCCATGCGCGGATACTTGAGCATGTCTCCGCGCGAGGCGGCTCCGACGTCCATGAACTCTCGCGGCTGCTGAATGTCTCGGGAGCCACGGTCCGGCGCGATCTGCAGCATCTGAGCCGGCTGAATCTGCTGCGCCGTACGCACGGCGGAGCGGTGGTCGGCAGTGTCGGGGCGGAGCTTCCGGTCCAGCACCGTACGGAGCGCTACCGGCCCGAGAAGCAGGCCATCGCCCGTGCCGCGGCCGAACTGGTGCCGGAGGGCGCGGTCGTCGGCTTGACCGGTGGCACGACCGTCACCGAGATCGCGCGTGTGCTCGCCGCGCGCGGCCCCGTCACGATCGTGACCAATGCCGTCAACATCGCCGCCGAACTGGTGCCGCACAGGGATGTCACGCTCGTGGTCGTCGGCGGCTACGCGCGTACCGCGAGCTATGAGCTCGTCGGTCCGATCGCCGAGAAGACACTGGCCGACCACCACACCGACATGACATTCCTGGGGGTGGACGGGATCAGCGCGGCCCACGGCTGCACGACCCATGACCAGCTCGAAGCGGCCACGGACCGCGCCTTCGCCGCCAACAGCGGCCGTACCGTCGTCGTGGCGGATCATTCGAAGATCGGGAAGGTCACCTTCGCGAAGATCTGCCCGCTGGCGGACATCGACCATCTCGTCACCGACGGGGGAGCCCCGGCCGACCCCCTGGCCCGCATCGCCGATGCGGGCGTCGCGGTGACGGAGGTCTGACCCGGCCCGGCGGAGGTCCGACCGGGCCCGGTGGAGGTCCGACCGGGCCGCGTCCCGGCCCCGGGTGGAGCTCACTCACCCATGGTTTTCCAGTCACCGTAAGTAACCACAGGGCGGCAGCGACCCGGCGGGGCGTACGAAGATCGCCCGTCCGTGCGCATCGCGTGACGCGGTGGGACTATAGGGGGGCAAAGGGGATGGTGAGGCGGATGTCAGCGGCGCGCAGGCAGTCGAGCCCGAGTCCCGGCGCTCAGCCGTCCGCGCGTGCGGAGGTTCCTTTGGACGCATCCAATGGCGGGACCGCGGTGGTGAACGCGGTGGGCGAGGTCGTCGCCTGGACCCCGGGGGCGGAGGAGATCCTGGGCTACCCACCCGCGGAAGTGGTGGGCCGGTCCGCGGCCCTGCTCCTGGCAGATCCGGGCGACCGGGTGCGTGCGGTGGCGATCGCGGAACACTGTCGTGCGGGAGTCGGCTGGAGCGGGGTCATCGCGCTGCGGCACCGCGACGGTCGGCGTTTCGAACTGAGCCTGCGCGTCTCCACCTCGTTCCGTATCGGTGGTGATGAGTGCTTTCTGATCTCGGCATGGGAGCAGCGGGCCCAGTGGACGATGGGCCAGTCCGTGCTGGACGGATTCGTGACCCGGTCGCCCGTCGGCATGGCGGTCATGGATATGGACCTGCGCTACATCTGGCTCAACGACACACTGGAACGGTTCGGCGGTGTGCCCCGTGAACAGCGCCTGGGGCGGCGTCTGAGCGAACTGCTCCCGGGCCTCCAGGCCGACATCATCGAAGACCTGATGCGCAAGGTGCTACAGAACGGCGCGCCGGTCACCGACTACGAGTACCTCGGCTGGAGCTGGGCGGATCCGCATCGCCAGCACGCCTACTCCACCTCGTTCTTTCCCCTGGTCGACGCCGACGAAGCCGTCACGGGCGTCTGCTACATCGTCCTCGATGTGACCGACCGGTGGAACGCCCGCGAACTGCTCGCCATGGTCAATGACGCGGGGGCCATGGTCGGCAGCACCCTGGACGTGACAAGGACGGCCCAGGAACTCGCCGATTTCGCCGTGCCACGCTTCGCCGACTTCGTCACCGTGGACCTGCTGGAACCGATCCTCAGCAACGAGGGGCAGGGGACCTGGCTGACCGATGCGGGACCGGCGGTCAGCCAGACGACACTGCGCCGGGCGGGCATGACCTCCGTACGGGAAGGCTGCCCCGAAGCCGTCGCCCGGATCGGCGACCGGGTCGACTCCCTCCCCCCGCCGCACGGCCCCGACCTCCTGGTCAACGGTGAGCCGATCCTCATAGAGGTCCTCGACGCCACCGATCCCCAGTGGGTGACACGGCAGCCCGCCAGGGTCACGGCCATCCGCGAGTACGGACTCCACTCGCTCATCTCCGTGCCGATGCGGGCACGGGACACCGTGCTGGGCGTCACCACGTTCTTCCGCTCACTGAACCCGGTGTCCTTCAAGCCGGACGATGTCCTGCTGGCCCGGGAAGTCGTCGCCCGCGCGGCGGTGTGTGTGGACAACGCGCGCCGCTACACCCGTGAACACAACGCGACCGTGACGCTTCAGCGCAGCCTGCTGCCGCACACGCTGGCCGGCGGGGCCGCCGTGGACGTGGCCTCCGTCTATCTGCCCGCGGGCGCGGGGGACGGTGTGGGCGGGGACTGGTTCGATGTGATTCCGCTGTCCGGCGCGCGGGTGGGCCTGGTCGTCGGCGATGTGGTCGGGCACGGCATCAGCGCGGCCGCCACCATGGGGCGCCTGCGCACCGCCGTCCAGACACTCGCCGACATGGACGTGCCCCCGGACGAACTGCTGGCCCATCTCGACGATCTGGTGCTCCGCCTCAGCGAGGAGGAGCCGACGGACGAGGTGGCCGACCCGTTCCGTACGACCGTGGTCGGTGCCACCTGTCTCTACGCGGTCTACGATCCCGTCACCCGGCGTTGCACGCTGGCACGGGCCGGGCATCCGCTGCCCGTCGTCGTCACTCCGGACGGGCACGTCAGCTTCCTGGAGCTGCCCGCCGGACCGCCGCTGGGACTGGGGGGGCTGCCCTTCGAGTCCGCCGAGATCGAGCTGGCCGAGAACAGTCTGCTCGGTCTCTACACCAACGGTCTCATCGGGGCGGCCGACCGGGACGTCGATCTCGGTATGTCCCGGCTCGCGCACGCCCTGGCCCAGCCCGGCCTCTCCCTCACGGCGCTGTGCGCCGCGGCCGTGGAGCGGCTGACCTCCGTGGCACAGCCCGACGATGTGGCGCTGCTGCTCGCGCGTACCCGTGCCCTGAGCGTCGAGCATGTCGTCTCCTGGAGCGTGGCGTCCGACCCCGCCGCTGTCGCCGGCATCCGAAATCTGGCGACCCGCCAACTGGAGGAATGGGGCCTGGACGAGCTGGTCATGACGACCGAACTCATCGTCAGCGAACTGGTCACCAACGCGGTCAGGTACGGCACAGGACCGATCCGGCTCCGGCTGATGCGCCAGTCCCGACTGATCGTCGAGGTCGCGGACGCCAGCAGCACCTCTCCCCGGCTGCGGCACGCCCGCACCACCGACGAAGGCGGCCGAGGGCTCTTCCTCGTCGCCCAGCTCGCCCACCGCTGGGGCACCCGGCACACACCCGAAGGCAAGATCATCTGGGCGGAACAGGAACTGATGTGACCCCGCCCCCGCGAGGAGCGGGTGCCTTCTCCACCGCGCCATGGCGAAGAAGGCCCCGCTTCCGTCGGCGCGTGGTCAGGAAGCGGTGTCCAGCGCGTCGAGCGCGGCCGTCGCCTGGCCGGAGCGCAGCGGCAGGAAGACCTGCTGCCCGCCGACCACGCTCTGGCCCCGCTTGCTGAGAATGAAGCGGAGCCACGGCGCCGACCGGGGCGACGGCCCAGGTGGCCAGGTTCTCCGGTGGGGTCAGTTCGAGGCCGCCCACGCGTAGCGGTGCTCCGGGCGGCCGGTGTCGCCGTACTTCAGGGTCAGGCTGATATGCCCGGTGCGCTCCAGGTACTTGAGATAGCGCTGGGCCGTGGAGCGGCTGACGCCGGTGCGTTCCGCGACCTCATGGGCGGAGAGGGGTTGGCGCGCCTCGCCCAGGGTGCGGCGGATGAGGGCGACGGTTGCCACGGAGTGGCCCTTGGGGAGTTCGGAGCGAGGGGCGTCCGCGATCTTGAAAGCGCTGAAGATGCGGTCCACCTGCTCCTGGCCGGCCTCGCCGCGGCCACCGACACCATCGAGGGTGCGGCGCATGGCGGCGTAGCCGTCGAGTCGTGCCCGCAGCCCGGCGAAGCTGAAGGGCTTGACCAGATACTGGAGCGCGCCATATCGCATCGCCGCCTGGACCGTGGCCACGTCACGGGCGGCCGTCACCATGATCACATCGGCGTGATGGCCGAGCTGCCGCATCCGGCGCACCAGTGTCAGGCCCGTCTCGTCCGGCAGATAGTGATCGAGCAGAACGAGATCCACATGGGCGCGCTCCAGGGTGGCCAGGGCCTGAGCGGCGGTATGGGCACGGCCGATGACCCGGAAGCCGCGCACCTGCGCCACATACGCGGCGTTGATCTCGGCGATATGGAAGTCGTCGTCCACGACGAGGACATCGATCATCGTGACTCTCCTGCCGATGTGAGCTGACGCGCGGGACCGTCCCCGGCGAGGTCGTCCGGGGCGAGCGCCTCGGGCAGTATGACGGTGAAGACCGCGCCGCCGCCCGCGCGCGCGGTCACCCGGGCCATGCCGCCGTACCGCTCGGAGAGCCGGCGTACGAGAGCGAGCCCGATGCCCCTGCGCCGGCGGAAGACGATCGGCGCGGGATCGGACGGATCGGCCGACGGCGAGGGAGGGGCGGGCCGCTTCGTGGACCAGCCCTCCGCGAAGACCTGCTCGCGCATCTCGGGGGGCACTCCGGGACCGGTGTCGGAGACCCGGATCACCGCCGTGGTGTTCTCGGCACGCAACTCGACCTCGACGAAGGGCTCCAGGGAAGGGGCCATGAAGGGCTCGGCGGCCGGTCCGCCGAGTGGCTCGACGGGGGGCTCCGACAGCCTCCGTTCGGTCGCGGCGTCCAGCGCGTTGTCGATGAGATTGCCGAGTACGGTCACCAGATCGCGCGGATCGACCACCCGGTGCGACAGCAGGGTGGCAGAGGAGATGCGCAGGGACACACCGCGCTCGGCGGCGATCGCCGTCTTGCCCACGAGCAGCGCCGAGACCAGCGGATCACGCACCCGCTCGGCGATCTGCTCCGCGGACGCCCGGTGTGCGCTGGCCACCCCGGCGACGAACTCCACCGCCCTCTCGTGGCGGCCGAGTTCGAGCAGTCCCAGCACCGTGTGCAGCCGGTTGGCATGCTCGTGGTCCTGTGCCCGCAGCGCGTCGAGCAGCCCTTGGGTGCTGTCCAGCTCGCGCCCGAGCAGCTCCAGTTCGGTACGGTCGCGGAGCGTCACCACGGCCCCGCCGTCCCGTGTCGGCATCCGGTTGGCGACCAGGACCCGGCTGCCGCTGACGGCCAGCAGATCCGTCCCGTCCACCCGTCCCGCCAGCACATCGGTCGTACGGCCCGGCGCGAGCACCTCGTCCAGGGCGCGGCCGGTGGCGTCCGCGTCGAGCCCGAGCAGCCGTACCGCCTCGTCGTTGGCGAGCCTGATCCTGCCGTCCCGGTCGAAGGCGACCACGCCCTCCCGTACCCCGTGCAGCATCGCCTCCCGCTCGTCGAGCAGCGCCGAGATATCGGCGAAGGCGACGCCGTGCGTGATCCGGCGCAGCCGGCGGGCGACCGCGACCGCGGCGAGCGCGCCCGCGCCCAGTGCCGCGCCCGCGCAGAGCAACAGCCCGGGGATGGCGTCGACCAGCCGTCGGCGCACACTGTCGTACGCGATACCCACCGACACCGCGCCGATGATCCGCCCGTCGCTGTCGTACAGCGGCACCTTGGCGCGGGCCGAGCGGCCCAGGGTGCCGTTGTCGATCTGCCGGATCTCCTGGCCGGAGAGCGCGGCGCTCGGGTCGGTGGAGACATGCCTGCCGATCTCGCCGGAGGTGGTGTGCGACCAGCGCACGCCATGGGTGTCCATCACGACGACATACAGCGCGCGCGTGGCCCGGCGGACCCGCTCCGCCTCGGTCTGCACCGGCCCGGCGGGGCTCGGGGAGGTGCTGATCAGCCCCCGGGCGATGTCCGGATCGGCGGCGGTGGTCTGGGCGATGGCGAGGGCCCGGAGGGTGGCCGCTTCGTCCAGCTCGGCCCCGAGCGGGGCGAGAAAGAGCCCGGTCGCGAGCACCATCACCCCCGTGGTGATGACGAGCTGCACCACCAGGACCTGGGCAGCGACGCGTCTGGGCCAGCGCAACCGCATCTCGTCCCCCTCACTCTCCCGCGCTCTCCCGCGCTCCCCGGACCGGCCGGCCCGGCTCGGAGCAGACAAGTCCGGTTAACTTCACCGTGCACGCAACGTAGGCCCACAGCGCCCGGCTGCCCACCCCCGTGCTCCGCTTTTGTTGTTCCGGCGTGAGCAGAACGAGCAGAACGCGGAATGCGCGCAGAAGGACGGGTTGCGACCACAAGACTGCCGCCGTGCCCGAGGACGCTCCTAGCCTCCCGGGCCATGAGCAGCCACACGAGCCCCGCCATCGAGCTGCGGGGAACGAGCAAGGCATTTAGGACTCCGTCGGGGGCGTTGCACACCGCCGTCAGGGATCTGGATCTGACGGTCGAACGCGGCGAGTTCGTCGCGGTGGTCGGCCCCACCGGATGCGGTAAATCGACGACGCTGACCCTCGTCAGCGGGTTGGAGGAGCCCACCGAGGGCGAGGTGCTGGTGGCCGGTGAGCCGGTGCGCGGCATCGGCGACAAAATCGGGTTCGTCTTCCAGCAGGACGCGGTCTTCCCCTGGCGCACCGTGCTGTCCAATGTGATGGCGGGCCCCCGCTTCCGCGGCGTGCCCAAGAGCGAGGCCAGGGAGCGGGCCCGCGAGTGGCTTGCCCGGGTCGGGCTCGCCTCCTTCGAGGACCGCTATCCGCACCAGCTCTCCGGCGGCCAGCGCAAGCGTGTCGCGCTCGCCGCGACCTTTGTCAACGACCCCGAACTCCTGCTCATGGACGAGCCGTTCTCGGCCCTCGACGTGCAGACCCGGGCGCTGATGTCGGACGAACTGCTGGAGCTGTGGGGAGGCACGGGCGCCTCGGTCGTCTTCGTCACCCACGACCTGGAGGAGTCGATCGCCCTCGCGGACAAGGTCGTGGTGATGACGGCCGGTCCCGCGACCGTCAAGGAGGTCTTCGCCATCGATCTGCCGCGCCCTCGCAAGGTCGAGTCCGTGCGGCTCGAACCGCGCTTCATCGAGATCTACCGGGAGATCTGGTCCTCGCTCGGCGAAGAGGTACGGATCACCCGCGAGAGGGGTGCGGCCGATGCCGCCTGAAACCGTCACCGTCCCGTCCGCCACCACCGCCAAGGCCGCCACCGGCAAGGGAAGTGGCGGCGGCGGGGAGCGCACACAAGCCAGGGCGCGGGCCGCCCGCAATCACCGGATCCTGGTCTACGCCAGCCGTGTGGTGCTTCTCATCGCGCTGATCGGGATGTGGGAGTGGCTGGCCAGGACCGCCGTCATCGATCCCTTCAACTTCTCGATGCCGTCCAGGATCTGGGACCAGATGCGCCAGTGGGCGCTGCACGGCACCCCGCAGGGCTCCCTGTGGGAGCAGATCTGGTACACGCTCTACGAAGCGCTCCTCGGCTGGGTCATTGGTGTGACCGGCGGTGTGGTGCTCGGTATCGCGCTCGGCCGGATCCGCTTCCTCGCCGAGGTGCTCGGCCCGTACATCAAGGTGCTCAACGCGCTGCCCCGGATCGTCCTCGCCCCGATCTTCCTCATCTGGTTCGGACTCGGCCCGGCCTCGAAGGTCGCCTCAGCCGTCGTGCTGGTCTTCTTCCCCGTCTTCTTCAACGCGTTCCAGGGTGCGCGGGAGGTCGACCGCAATCTGGTCTCCAACGCCCGGATCCTCGGCGCGAGCAACCGTCAGGTCACCCTTCAGGTCGTCATCCCCTCCGCCACCTCGTGGATCTTCACCAGCCTGCACGTCAGCTTCGGCTTCGCGCTGATCGGCGCGATCGTCGGCGAGTACATCGGCGCGACCAAGGGCCTCGGTCTGCTGGTCTCGGCCTCCCAAGGCACGTTCAACGCGGCCGGGGTGTACGCGGCCATGGTGATCCTCGCCGTGGTGGCACTCCTCGCCGAAGGACTCCTGTCGTTCCTGGAGAGACGGCTCTTCCGCTGGAAGCCGGCCGAGCCGGGCACCGAACGCTGATTCGCCCGCTCCGCCCCCCGCCGCTCTCCACCGACCCCCGCTCCACCGACCCCCGCTCGACCGACCCCCGCTCCACCCACCAGCCCACCCTTTCCCAGCACCTCTTCACAAGGACGTGAACCATGCGCAGACATCTCGCGATCTCGGCGGCCGCCCTCGCCGCGACCCTCGCCCTCGGCACTCTCACCGCCTGTGGTGGCGACTCCTCGGCCTCGGGCTCCGGCGGCAAGGTCAAGATCATGGTGGGCGGCCTGGACAAGGTCATCTACCTCCCCGCGATGCTCACCCAGAAGCTCGGCTACTTCAAGGACGAGGGCGTCGAGGTGGAACTGCTCACCGAGCCGGCCGGTGTACAGGCCACCACATCGCTCGTCTCCGGTGATGTGCAGGGTGTCGTCGGCTTCTACGACCACACGCTCGATCTGCAGGTCAAGGGCAAGCAGGTCGAATCCGTGGTGCAGTTCTCGCACGCCTCGGGCGAGGTCGAGGTCGTCTCCAACAAGGCGGCCGCCGCCATCACCTCCCCGAAGGACTTCAAGGGCAAGAAGCTCGGGGTCACCGGCCTCGGCTCGTCCACCGACTTCCTCACCAAGTACCTCGCGGTCAACGGCGGTGTGCCGACGGAGCAGTTCACATCGGTCGCCGTCGGAGCGGGCCAGACCTTCATCTCGGCGCTTCAGCAGGGTTCGATCGACGGTGGCATGACGACCGATCCGACGGTCGCGCAGATTCTGGACAAGAAAATCGGCAAGGTTCTCATCGACATGCGGACGCCGGAGGGCTCGAAGGCGGCGCTCGGCGGCCCGTACCCCTCCTCCAGCCTCTACATGAACACCGACTGGGTCGACAGCAACAAGGAGACGGTGCAGAAGCTGGCCAACGCGTTCGTGAAGACCCTCAGGTGGATGTCGACGCACTCACCGGAGGAGATCGCGGCCAAGATGCCCGCCGACTACGCGCAGGGCGGCAAGGAGCTGTACGCGCAGGCGATCAAGAGCACACTGCCGATGTTCACCACGGACGGTGTCATGCCGGCCGACGGCCCGGAAACCGTCGAGCGTGTACTGAAGGCGTTCAACCCCAATCTCAAGAACGCCCAGGTCGATCTGAGCAAGACCTTCACCACGGAGTTCGCCGAGAAGGCGGCGGGCTGAACGGAAGGGCCGGACGGAAGGGCCGAACCGTGAGGTGACCGGGGAGGTGACCGGGGAGACCTCAGCGCCAGTGCCTGACGCTCCAGGTGTACTGGTCGCCGCCCACCCACCGGACCATCTCCGGGTCGTCCAGATCGGCGCCCTTCAGTCCCAGCGCGAACGCGTACTCGAACACATCCTCGATCGAGAACGCCTTGCCTGCCAGCTCGCCGCGAATCTCCACCAGCCGGAAGGGCGGCTCACCGTCCTGAACCGGCAGTACGACCAGGGGAGCGTAGGTGAACCGCGGCTTCTCACTCTCTGTCATGGAGTCGACCTCTGCCTCAGCGGTTGAACGTGAACGGTGTGTGCGGTCCGTTCTGACAGGCTCCGGTGCCAGGGCGCGCACGGCAACCCGGGAGCGGGCACCCCGGAAGCGGTCCTGGCGGGCGCCGGTGTCAGACGAACGCCTCGTGCATGTAGCACCAGCGCCAGTCCTCCCCGGGCTCCAGGGACGCCACGAGCGGGTGACCGAGACAGGTGGCGTGCGCGCGGGCGTGCCGTAGCGGGGAGGAGTCGCAGCATCCGACATGGCCGCAGGTCAGACAGAGCCGCAGCTGTTCCCAGGGCGCGCCGAGCCGCAGGCACTCCTCACATCCGTCGGGGGTACGAGGGGTGACGGGGCGCACCATGGAGAGGTGCCAGTCGGAGTCCGTGGTCACGGCCCTCACCGGGCAGGTGACGACCTGTCGGTCCATTGTCCTCACGCCGCCTTCCGTGCGTCGGACCCGGGCGGGTCCCGATACGTCACGACCAGCTCACCGTTCTGGGCGTCCACCTTGATGTGCGATCCGTCCTCCGCCTCACCGCGCAGCAGCGCGCGCCCCACCAGCGTCTCGACCTCGTGCGAGATATAGCGACGCAGCGGCCGGGCCCCGTACACCGGGTCGAAGCCCTGGTGGGCGATGAGTTCGCGGGCCGGTTCGGTGAGTTCCACCGTGATCCTGCGCTCCGCGAGACGCCGGCGCAGTTCGTCGAACTGGAGATCGACGATCCGCTCGATCTGGGTCAGGCCCAGCGGCTTGAAGAGCACGATGTCGTCCACGCGGTTGAGGAACTCCGGCCGGAAGTGCGCGCGGAGTTCGCTCATCACCTGCGCGCGGGCGTCGGGCTTGATCTCGCCGTCCGCGCTCGCGTCCAGCAGATATGGGGAGCCGATGTTGGAGGTCATGATGACGACGGTGTTGCGGAAGTCGACGGTCCGCCCCTGGGCGTCGGTGATCCGGCCGTCGTCGAGGATCTGGAGCAGGGTGTTGAAGACATCGGCGTGGGCCTTCTCGATCTCGTCGAACAGGACCACCGAGTACGGCTTGCGCCGGACGGCCTCGGTGAGCTGGCCGCCCTCCTCGTACCCGACGTATCCGGGCGGTGCGCCGACGAGCCGGCTGACGGTGTGCCGCTCCTGGTACTCGCTCATGTCGAGGCGGACCATGCTCTCCTCGGAGTCGAAGAGCGCCGCCGCGAGGGTCTTCGCCAGCTCCGTCTTGCCCACACCGGTCGGGCCGAGGAAGATGAACGACCCGATCGGACGGCGCGGGTCACGGATCCCGGACCGGGCCCGGATGATCGCGTCGGCCACCAGCTGTACGGCCTCGTCCTGCCCGATCACCCGCTCCTGAAGGATCTCGTCCAGCCGCAGCAGCTTCTCGCGCTCGGCCTCCTGGAGACGGCTCACCGGGATACCGGTCCACGCGGCGACGATCTCGGCGATCTCGTCCTCGGTGACCACCTCGCGCAGCAGCCGTGTCTCGCCCTGCTTGGCGCGCAGCTGCTCCTCCTCGGCGGCGAGGCGGCGTTCCAGATCGGTGAGCGTGCCGTAGCGCAGTTCCGCGGCGCGGTTGAGGTCGTAGGCCCGTTCGGCCTCGTCGGCCTCCTGACGGACCCGTTCCAGTTCCTGCCGCAACTCCTGGACCTTGCGGATGGCCTGGCGCTCGGACTCCCACTGGGCGTGCCGGGCATCGGCCTCGGCCCGCACATCGGCCAGCTCCCCGCGCAGCTCCTCCAGCCTGGTCACGCTCGCCGGGTCGGTCTCCTTGGCGAGGGCCGCCTCCTCGATCTCCAGCCGGGTCACCCGACGCGTCAGCTCGTCCAGTTCGGCGGGCATCGAGTCGATCTCGGTACGCATCCGGGCGCAGGCCTCGTCCACCAGATCGATCGCCTTGTCGGGCAGGAACCGGTCCGAGATATAGCGGTGGCTGAGCGTCGCCGCGGCGACCAGCGCCGTGTCCTGGATCCGCACGCCGTGGAAGACCTCCAGGCGCTCGCGCAGTCCGCGCAGGATGGAGACGGTGTCCTCCACACTCGGCTCGTCCACCAGGACCTGCTGGAAGCGGCGCTCCAGCGCGGCGTCGGACTCGATGTGCTTGCGGTACTCGTCCAGGGTGGTGGCGCCGATCATGTGCAGCTCACCGCGGGCGAGCATCGGCTTGAGCATGTTCCCCGCGTCCACCGCCCCTTCGGCGCCGCCCGCGCCGACCACCGTGTGCAGTTCGTCGAGGAAGAGCAGGATCCGGCCGCCGGCCGCCTTGACCTCGCCGAGCACCGCCTTGAGCCGTTCCTCGAACTCACCGCGGTACTTGGCCCCGGCCACCAGCGCCGCCATGTCGAGCGCGAAGATCGTACGGTCCCGCAGCCCCTCGGGTACGTCCCCTCGGACGATCCGCTGGGCGAGCCCTTCGACGATCGCGGTCTTCCCGACCCCCGGGTCGCCGATCAGCACCGGGTTGTTCTTGGTCTTGCGGCTGAGGATCTGGGTCACCCGCCGAATCTCCGCGTCCCGGCCGATCACCGGGTCCACACCGCCGGCCCGCGCCTCGGCGACCAGATCGCGGCCGTACTTCTCCAGGGCCTCGTACGCTGCCTCCGGGGTCGCGGAGGTGACCCGCTGATTGCCCCGGATCCGGGTGAGCGCCGCGAGGAACGCCTCCTTCGTGAGCCCCTGGTCCTTGAGCAGACGCCCCGCCGAGGTGGCGGAGCCCTCGTCGGCCAGCGCCATCATCAGATGCTCGACCGAGACGTACTCGTCCTTGAGCCGTTTGGCCTCCTGCTCGGCGCTCTCCAGCAGCCGTGACAGCCGCTGGGTGACGAACACCTGGCCGGGCGCGGCTCCGGGGCCGGTCGACCTGGGCCTGCGCGACAGCTCGCCCTCCACGGCCGTGCGCAGCGCGGACGGATCGACACCGGACTGTTCGAGCAGCCGGGGAACGAGCCCGTCCCGCTGGTCGAGCAGCGCCAGCAGCAGATGTTCACCGTCGACCTCGGTCTGCCCGAGGTGTACGGCCGCGCTCTGGGCGTCTTGCAGGGCTTCCTGGGACTTCTGGGTGAGGCGGTTCATGTCCATGGCAGGTCGTCACTCCTCGCGCCGGTGCGGCGCAGCGCCGTCTCCAGCTGACTGATCCGGTCCAGCAGGTCGAGTACCAGCCCGATGGAGGCGTAGTTGAGGGGGAGTCCGGCCCGCAGCCGCTGGATACGGGCCAGCGCCCGCGGGGCGGACAGATCGAACCAGAGCCGGCCCGCGTGGTCCCGGGTGGCGTCCACCAGCCCCAGTGTCACCATGCGCCGGACCAGGTCCGGGTGCAGCCCCGAGCTGCGGGCCACGCTCTCCAGACTGAGTTTTCTGACCGGCGCCAGCTCATAGACCCGGACGGCCGGCGCGTCCGGCCCTCGCCGCCGTTGATCGGACGTCATCCCGGCCTCCTCGGGTCGAAGTCGGACGCGGCCGACAGTTCCTCGAACAGCTCGCGTTCGCGGTCGGTGGGGCGCGGCGGGACCATCACCCGGATCTCGGCGTAGAGGTCGCCGTCGGTGCCACGCGGGTGGGGCATGCCCTCGCCGCGCAGCCGCAGCCGGCGCCCGCTGGAGGAGCCGGGCGGGACGGTGACCTTGGCGGTGCCGCCCGGGGTGGCCAGCGGCACGGTCGCGCCGAGCGCCGCCTCCCAGGGCGTCACGGGCAGTGGGACATGGATGTCGCGGCCGTCCAGCCGGTAGCGCTCATGGGGTTTGACACGGACCCGCAGATATAGGTCGCCGGCGGGCGCGTCGGGGCTGCCCCGGCCCCCCTCGCCGGCCAGCCGGATCCGCTGCCCGTCGCGCACCCCCCGGGGAATGGTGACCTGGTAATCGCGCCGGCCGTCGGGCCCGGCGAGGCTGACCCCGCGCCGTCCGCCGCGGTAGGCCTCCTCCACGGACAGCTCCACCTCGGCCTCCTGGTCGGCGCCGGGAACGGTCCGGCGGGGCCCGCCGCGCCCGCCGAACAGGCCGCCGAAGAGATCCTCGAAGTCCACGTCCTGGTAGGCGCCGCCCGGGCCCTGCGCGAAGCGCACCCCGCCACCGGTGGAGGTCCAGCCCCCACCGCCGCGCCCGGCACCCGCGGCCACCCGCTCGTCGTAGTCCTCGGGGATCTGCCGGAAGTCCGGGCCGAACCGGTCGTAGCGCGCCCGGGTGCCCGGGTCGGCCAGTACGTTGTACGCCTCGTTGACGTCCTTGAAGCGTTCCTCCGCCTTCGGGTCCTTGTTCACGTCCGGGTGGTGGCGACGGGCCAGCTTCCGGTAGGCCTGCTGGATCTCCTCCTGGCTCGCCGAGCGGGGGACGCCGAGGACTTCGTAGTAGTCCTGTGCCATGCGCCGTCACTCCCGTCGCCGGGCGACCGCCACGGCCGTCGGACGCAGCTGGCGGCCGTCGTCCCCGTATCCGGGACGCAGGACCTCCACGACGGTCCCCGGCTCGGTGTCCGGATCGTCGACGACCCGGACCACCTCGTGCCTGCTCGGGTCGAACGGCACTCCGCTCTCCTCCTGGCGGGGGTAGCCGAGCCGCGCCAGTACCTCCACGGCCTGGTCCCGTACGGCCTCGACGCCCTGGATCACCGAGGCGGGATCGGCGTGGGCGTGGGCCAGGGCCAGTTCGAGATGGTCGAGTACGGGGAGCCATTCGGCGGCGGTACGGGCGCGCTCGGCCTCCCGCACCCCCGCCAGCTCCCGGGCGTGCCGCTTGCGCAGATTGTCGAGATCGGCGAGCGCGCGCCGCCAGGCGTCCTGTGCCTCGGCCACGTCCTTCTGGATGTCGTCCGGTTGACCGGCGGTCCGGTCCTCCCCGGCGGGCGCGGTGTCCTCCGCTTCGTCCGGCGGCGGTGCCGGTGCTTCGTCCGGCGGCGGTGCCGGTTCCGGCTCAGTGGTCATGGCGTGACCTCAGCTCCGGTCGAAGTCGGCGTCCACGATGTCGTCATCGCCTCCGGTGCCGCTCGCCGGGGGCGGACCACCGGGCTCCGACGAGCCGCCGGCGGGACCGGTCGGCCGGGCGGCCAGTGCCTGGTAGACCTGCTGGAGCTCGGAGGTCAGCGACCTGACCCGGTCCGGCGTCTCCTCGCCCTTCACCGCCTGGCGGGCGTCGGAGACCAGCAGCTGGGCCCGGGCCCGCTCGTGCTCGGGAGCGTTCTCGCCCAGCTCGCCCAGTCTGCGTTCCACCTGGTAGGCGATGGCGTCCAGTTCGTTGCGGGCGTCCACGGCCTGTCGCAGCGCCTGATCCTCGCCGCGGTTGCGCTCCGCCTCGGCGATCATGCGGTCCACCTCGGACCGTTCCAGGTTGGAGCCCTCGCTGAGGGTGATGCCCTGCTCCTTGCCGGTGTCCTTGTCGCGTGCGGTGACATGGAGGATGCCGTTGGCGTCGATGTCGAAGGTGACCTCGACCTGCGGTTCCCCGCGGGGCGCCGGGCGGATGTCGGTGAGCTGGAAGCGGCCCAGGACCCGGTTGTCGGCGGCGCGCTCGCGCTCGCCCTGGAGGACGACCACATCGACGGCGGGCTGGTTGTCCTCGGCCGTGGAGAAGGTCTCGGTACGGCGCACCGGGATCGTGGTGTTCCGCTCGACGATCTTCGTCATCACACCGCCGCGGGTCTCCACACCCAGCGAGAGCGGGGTGACGTCCAGCAGCAGTACGTCCTTGACCTCACCCTTGAGCACCCCGGCCTGCACGGCCGCGCCCAGCGCCACCACCTCGTCGGGGTTGACGCTCATATTCGGGTCCTTGCCGCCGGTCAGCCGCCGGACCAGCGCCTGCACGGCGGGGATCCGGGTCGAGCCGCCGACCAGGATGACCTCGTCGATGTCGCTGTCGGTCACCTTCGCGTCGGACAGCGCCTGCTGGACGGGGCCGAGGCAGCGGTCCACCAGATCGGCGGTGATCTGCTCGAAGGTGGAGCGCATGACGGATTCCGTCAGATGCTTGGGGCCGGTGGCGTCCGCGGTGATGAACGGCAGGCTGACCTGAGTCTGGGTCACCGAACTGAGCTCGGTCTTGGCCTTCTCCGCCGCCTCGAACAGCCGTTGCAGCGCCTGGGTGTCCTCGCGCAGGTCGATCCCGTTCTCGCGCTGGAACGTGTCCGCGAGATGGTCCACCAGCCGGCGGTCGAAGTCGTCGCCGCCGAGGTGGGTGTCGCCCGCGGTGGAACGTACCTCCACCACACCGTCCCCGACGTCCAGGATGCTCACGTCGAAGGTGCCGCCGCCGAGGTCGAAGACGAGCACCGTCTCGTGCTCCTTCTTGTCCATGCCGTACGCCAGGGCCGCCGCGGTCGGCTCGTTGATGATGCGCAGCACTTCGAGGCCGGCGATCCGCCCGGCGTCCTTGGTCGCGGTGCGCTGGGCGTCGTTGAAGTACGCCGGTACGGTGATGACGGCTTCCGTCACCCGCTCGCCCAGCGATTTCGAGGCGTCCTCGGCGAGCTTGCGCAGCACCAGCGCGCTGATCTCCTCAGGCGCGTACTGCTTGCCGCGGATGTCGAACCGCGCGACGCCGTTCTCGCCGGGTACGACGTCGTAGGTCACCGCCTTGATCTCGTCCGCGACCTCGTCGAAGTGCCGGCCGATGAACCGCTTGGCGGAGTAGATGGTGCCCTTGGGATTGAGGATCGCCTGCCTCCGGGCCAGCTGGCCCACGAGCCGTTCGCCGGAGTCGGTGAAGGCGACGACGGAGGGGGTGGTGCGGGAGCCCTCGGCGTTGGGGAGGACCGTCGCTTCACCGCCCTCCCACACGGCGATCACCGAATTGGTGGTGCCCAGGTCGATGCCGACTGCCTTGGCCATGAGGTGCTCCCTTGCGTCCACTGCCTTCGTTCGCTGGCTCCGTCCACTGCCCTCGGGGCAGGGTCACGTCCCCTCCAGCGTGGCCGCGGCGCCCCGCTGATTCCTGCTCCTGAGAGGTCGAAATCCAGGCGGTGAGTGGACCTGCCGGTACAGGCCGGGCCGGCCGGGGCCCCCGGGGTGGACCGGATGCGCGTCCCCGGCCGCTCGGTAAAATCTCTCCTGGGGGCGACTGACTTCGGGAAGGTGTCGGTCCAGGGAGATGAGTACGGCGAGATGAGCACGGCCGCCGGAAGGGCCGGAGCACCGGACACCCCGGGCAGCCGGTTCTCCCGCCTCCAGCGTCTGACGGCGCTGTCGGGCGCTCTGTCCGACGGCCATGACGCGCACGAGCTGCTGCGGCTCGCCGCCTCCATTGTCGCGCGGCTCGGCCCCTGGCGTACCGAGGCGGGCTATCTCCCGGCCGGCGGGCGGCTGGTCCGCTGTCCCCCGGACTCCTCCCTCCCGCCGGGTTCCGCCGCCACGGGCCGGGCGCTGGACAGTCAGGTCGGGGGACTCGGCGGCCGGGACGGCGCCGTCCGGCTCCCCGGCCGGGAGTGGTCATGGGCGTTCGCGCTCCCTGGTCCCGACGGGCGAACCGGGTCCATCCCTGCCGGATATCTGGTCGTGAGCGGGGGGCGGCGGCCGGACGACGACGACATCGCGCTGCTCGGGCTGCTGGCGCGGCAGACCGGCGCGGCCCTGGCGGGCGCCGCCGCCCACCGCCGGGAGCGGGAGTACGCGGCAGAGCTGAGCCGGGCCCGGCAGGACGGGATCGCCGTCCGCGCGCGGCTCGCCGCCGTGGAGTCCGAGCTGAGATACCGGCGGTCGGTGCACGACGCGCTCAGCGGTGCCACCGCCACCGGGGACACCGAGGCCGGGATCGCGTGGACGGTCCACCGGCTGACCGGCTTCTCCGCCGTGGTGGAGGACCAGTTCGGCAATCTGCGGGCCTGGGCCGGCCCCGGCTGCCCCGACCCGTACCCGAAGCCCGACCCGGGACGCCAGGAGCAGCTGATCCTCGACGCGATCAGGGATCCGCGACCGGTGTATGTCGGGCACCGGCTCACCGCTGTCGCCCGCCACCGCGGCGAGATTCTCGGCACCGTCTCGCTGGTCGATCCCGAGGGCGCCGCGGGGGAGCGGGAGGAGTTCGCGCTCGGTCACGCGTGCGACGCGCTGGCCCTGGAGATGGCGCATCTGCGCAGCCTGGCCGAGATGGAACTGCGGCTGCGCCGCGAGCTGGTCGACGATCTGATCACCGGTACGGACGACGAGAGCGCCTTCGCGCGCTCCGCGGCCGTCGGACATGATCTGCACGGCGCGCAGCATCTGGTCGCGGTGGCCTGGACGGGGCTGACCGCCGATGACGCGTTCGTGCGGGCGGTGGCCGGTGCGGCGGCCGGTCTGGGGCTCCGGTCGCTGGTGGCCAGGCGCTCGGGCCGGGCGGTCCTGGTGGTCCAGGGACGGCCCAAGGGCGAGGAGTTGTATCTGGCGGTCTCGCGGGAACTCGGCTCGCGCGCGGGAGCGATCGGGCTCGGCAGCCGCTGCGACTCCCCGGCCGAGATCCCGCGTTCCTACCAGGAGGCGCTGCGCGCACTGGAGGTACGGCAGCGCTCGCGCGTACCCCACGGCGCGACGTCGTTCGACGACCTGGGGCTGTACCGGATCATCGGCACGGGCGACGACTACCGGGAGATCGAGGGGTACGTCCGCGAATGGCTCGGTCCGCTCCTCGACTACGACGCGGCCCACCGGGGCGATCTGGTCCGTACCCTCTCGCAGTACTTCGAGGCGGGCGGAAACTACGACGGCGCGGCCTCCGCCCTCGGCATCCACCGCAGCACGCTGCGCTACCGGCTCCAGCGCCTGCGCGAGATCGGGGGGCACGACCTGGGCGATGTCGAGACACGACTCAATCTGCATGTCGCGACCCGGGTGTGGAAGGTGCTGGGCGGCGAGGCCTGACCTCACGTCGTCCCGCGCCTCCGCGTGCGGTCATCGTGCGGGCTGAGCGCGGCCTGAAAGCGGGGCTGAGACACAGTGGCCCCCTGGAACCGCGTACGGCGTCGTGCCGCACGCGCGGGGGCCACTCGACCACTGGACGGTAGTCCGTACGGAGGAGTCTTCCGCTCAGGACTGGGGGCGTCGGCCGTGGTTGGCGCTGTTCTTACGACGCGCCTTCTTCTTGCGGCGCCGCTTCGATGACATGACGTCTCCTCTCGTGAGTGGTGATCGTTGCCGGATACGCACCGTTCTACCGTGCTTTCCTCCGGCGGCCACGGACCGCTTACCCCACGCTCGCGATCCTCATGCGCCGCGCCGTTTGTACGGCATCCTCTGCTGGAGGGTAGAACGTGCCCGGGGCCGAGGTCTTCCTCTCCCGCGCCCGTACGGTAAAGGACCGAGAGCTGATGGCTGACGACAATGCGGATCTGCTGGCGTTCGTGCGGGCGCGCCTCGACGAGGAGGCGGGACGGGCCCAGGAGGCGGGCGGGGAGCGCTGGCGTTGCCCGCCGGAGATGCCGGGCGAGATCCATGACCGCACCGGCGGGATCGCGTTCACGGTGCGGACGCGCGGCTATGACGAGCACATCGCCCTCCAGAACCCGGAGTACACCCTCCGGCGCGTCGAGACGAGCAGGGTTCTCCTCGACGAGTACGAGGAGGTGTGCCACCTGGACACCGACCGTCCGGCGGCCGACTTCCGGTCCGGCCGCGCCGTCGGGCTGGGGTTCGTCGTCCGGCAGATGGCGGCGGAGCACGCGAGCCATCCCGGCTACCGGGCGAAGTGGCTGCCCCGGTTCGTCCGGTAGCGCGTGCCGTGTGTGGGGGAGGCGGCAGGTTTTCCCGAGATGAGCACGGGCGGCGCCTTCGGTGCCTATGGTGTGGATCATGAGTACACACTTTGATGTCGTGGTCCTCGGCGCGGGACCGGGCGGATACACCGCAGCGGTCCGCGCGACGCAACTCGGGCTGCGGACGGCAGTCGTCGAGGCGAAGTACTGGGGCGGTGTCTGTCTGAACGTGGGGTGCATCCCCTCGAAGGCGCTGCTGCGCAACGCCGAACTCGCGTACATCTTCACGCAGGAGGCGAAGACCTTCGGAATCCGGGTGGAGGGCCGGGTCAGCTTCGACTACGCGGAGGCGTTCAGGCGCAGCCGCAAGGTCGCCGACGGCCGGGTCGCCGGCGTGCACTATCTGATGAAGAAGAACGACATCGCCGAGTACGACGGACGTGGCGCCTTCATCGACGACCGCACCCTCCAGGTGACGCTGTCGGAGGGCGGCACGGAGACCCTGTCGTTCGACCACTGCGTCGTCGCGACGGGGACCACGACCCGGCTGCTGCCGGGTACCTCCCTGAGCGAGCGCGTCGTCACCTACGAGGAGCAGATCCTCTCCGAGACGCTGCCGGAGAGCATCGTCATCGCCGGCGCGGGCGCCATCGGCGTCGAGTTCGCGTATGTGCTGCACAACTACGGGGTGAAGGTCACGATCGTCGAATTCCTTGACCGGCTCGTGCCGTTGGAGGACGTCGAGATCTCCAAGGAACTCGCGAAGCGCTACCGGCGTCTGGGCATCGAGGTGCTGACCTCCACCCGGGTCGAGGCGATCGACGACAGCGATCCGTCGGCGAAGGTACGGGTCACCGTCTCGCGCGACGGGCAGCGGCGGGTACTGGAGACCGACAAGGTCCTCCAGGCGATCGGCTTCGCGCCGCGTATCACGGGCTACGGCCTGGAGAACACCGGCGTCCGGCTGACCGAGCGCGGAGCGATCGACGTGGACGGACGCGGCCGTACAAGCGTGCCGCACATCTTCGCGATCGGGGATGTCACGGCGAAGCTGATGCTGGCCCACGCCGCCGAGTCCATGGGAGTGATCGCGGCCGAGACCATCGCAGGCGCGGAGACCATGGAGCTGGACTTCGTGATGGTCCCGCGCGCCACCTACTGTCAGCCGCAGATCGCCAGTTTCGGCTGGACCGAGGAGCAGGCGCGCGAGCGAGGCCATGATGTGAAGGTGGTGAAGTTCCCCTTCACCGCGAACGGCAAGGCCCATGGTCTGGGCGACCCGGTCGGTTTCGTGAAGCTGATCAGCGACAACCAGTACGGTGAGCTGCTCGGCGCCCATCTGATCGGCCCGGAGGTCACCGAGCTGCTGCCGGAGCTGACGCTCGCCCAGCAGTGGGATCTGACGGTCCATGAGGTCGCGCGCAATGTGCATGCCCATCCGACGCTGGGCGAGGCGGTCAAGGAGGCCGTCCACGGTCTGGCCGGACACATGATCAACTTCTGACACCCGACAGCGGGGGTGGATCAGACGGATACGTTCCGCATCGCCGACGGCCCACTGCCGGAAGGCTCTTGACGGGCGGTTGGTCCAGTCCTATCTTCCACTCAACCATTCAAAATCAGGGCCAGCGTTCATATATGTGGAGTGCGGGCTCTGTCGGCGTCCCCCCACCAGAGAGGTGAGTGAGACATGTTTTCACGCCTTCGGACGTTCACGGTTCTCGCCGCAGTGGGTGCTTCCTCAATCCTCGCCGTCCCAGAGGCCTCCGCCGAGGTGGAGCCCGGCGGATGGACCTCCGTCTCGCCCACCTTCACGGTCCAGGAGCGGGGGTGCGGCCAGGTCGACGGGCTGACGTTCACACTCACCTGCTCCACCGCGAGCGGCGACCAGCGCGCCGAACGCAGGTACGCCACGTACACCGGGGGCACCCGGCAGTTCGAGGGCTACTTCCGCATCAGCAGCCTGAGCGGTACCCGCATCAGCCTCAAGCAGACCTTCAACGAGTCGGGGTCCGGCCCCTACTTCATGCTCGCCGCCGAACGCGGCGGGCGACTGTACGCGGTCCATGGCGGCGACACCCTCTCCAACGCCGGCACCGTCGGAGCGACGGTCCGCGTCAACACCGTTCACCAGGTCGGCACATCGCACCGTACGTACATCAACGGGTCGCTCAAGCACACCTACGACAGCCCCGGCGGCAGCTTCTACGACAAGTTCGGCGCCTACCGCACCAACAGTGGCAACGGACCGGCCACGGTGGTCTGGAGCGACATCCGCTTCTGGCGCAAGTAGCGGACGCCCGTGCGCCCCGCGATCCGAGCAGCGGTGCCTGCCGTCGCAGTCGTGCTGGCGGCAGCGGCGTGTACCGCGCAGCCGCCGGCCGAGCGCCCCGCCCGGGGACCCGCCACGTCCCCGGGCGGAGCCGCCGCCACGCTCCGCGCGGTCCTGACCACGCCCACCGACATCGATCTCAGCTGGCGGGGCGGCGGGCCCGGCGCCCTTGGCCATGTGCTGGAGTTCGCGACGGACGAGGCGGGCCCGTACACCGTCCTCCAGTACCTCCCACCGGGCGTGACGAGCTACCGTCACCCCGATCTGATGCCGCGCACGACCTTCTTCTACCGCCTGAGGACCTTCGACGGTCCGGCGTCGGCGCCGGTCGACGTCTCCCTGCCGCCGGGTGAACTGACCACGGACGACCAGGAGTCGGACCACGACTGGCTGGCCCCGCGCAGGGATCCAGGACGGTCGGCGACCGGTCGTTCCGTCCGGGACGGGGGAGTCGCCGCACCCACCGGGCTCAAGGCGATGGTCAAGCATGCGAACGGCATTCTCTTCACGTGGACCGATCACGCCTCGGACGAGGAGGGGTTCCTGCTGGAGTCGCGTACCCGGGGCGGTTCCGGTTACGCGCCGGTCGCCGTCCTCGACCCCGACATCAACGCGTGCGGTCTGATCACACTCCCCACCGAGAAGCGGGCTTCGTACCGGGTCCGCGCCTTCACCTACGGAGCGCGGTCGAACGTCCCCCGGCTGACAACCGGCGAGCCGGCCGAGGACTGAGCGGACAAGACCTGGCCGCTCAAGCGGACGCCCTGACCACCAACTCGGGCGCGAACAGTTCCGACCGCACGGCCTGGCCCGGCCGGGCGATCTGGCGCAGCAGGAGCTGGGCCGTCGCGGAGGCCATCTCCTCGACCGGCTGCCGTACGGTGGTCAGCGGCGGGTCGCAGGACTGGGCGGCATGGCTGTCGTCGAAACCCACCACCGCCACATCCCGCGGCACCTCTCTGCCCGCGCGCTGGAGGACCGGCAGCGCACCGAGCGCCATGAGGTCGGACGCCACGAACAGCCCGTCCAGATCCGGCCGCAGCGCGAGCAGTTCCCGTACGGCCGACGCGCCCCCCGTATGGGTGAAGTCGCCCTCCGTCCAAGGGACATCGTGCACGCCGTGCTCCGCGAGGGCCGCCCGGAACCCCTCCAGCCGCTCCCGGGCCGCGGGCATGTCCTGCGGTCCGGCCACCGAGCCGATCCGGGTGCGGCCCAGTGACACCAGATGATCGGCGGCCAGCCGGGCTCCCGCGCGCTGGTCGGCCTCCACGAACGCGAGCGAGGAGTCGCGCTGCGGACGCCCCGACAAGACGGCGGGCAGCCGGGTGTCGGCAAGCAGCCGCGGCAGCGGATCGTCCACATGCGACGAGATCAACACCACCCCGTCCACATGCCCTTGCCGCAGATACGAGAGGGTCTGGAGTCGGGAGGCCTCGTCGTCCACCAGCATCAGGACGAGATGGACACCGGCGGGCCGCAGCACATCGACCAGCCCGCTGACCACGCGCCCGAAGTGCGGGTCGGTGAACACCCGGCCGAGGAAGGGGGCGGCGGCATGGCGCTTCTCCTGTTCGGAGACCACGAGCGCGACCGACCCCGTCCGCCGGGTCACGAGCGAGCGGGCGGCACGATTGGGCACGTACCCGGTGGCGGCCACCGCCTTCTCCACGGCGTGCCGGAGCGTTTGGTCCACCGTGGGTGTCTCGTTGATGACCCGGGACACCGTGGCCCGGGACACACCGGCGACGCGGGCCACGTCCTCCAGTGTCACCGGGCGGGAAGGGGGCGGGGAGTCGGCATCCATGAGGTCCTTTATATCCGCGCCGTCCCCGCCGGCACCCCGGCGGCCTCGCCGTACGGTGCGCCCCCGCCGTACCGGGCGGTCACCGGCCCAGCGAGGAGAGCGTCCTCAACTGCTCGGCGCGCGCGTCGGCGATGCGCCCGGCGAGCCGCTTCGCCTCCTCGCCGCCGCCCGCCCGGGACTCGGAGCGGGAGACGCGCTGTGACTGTTCGAGATGCGCGCGGATCTCCCGGCGCACGAAGCCGTCGAACTCCGCGCCCGTGAGCCCGCGGGCACGGTCGAGATCCGCGTCCGTGACCATGCCCGGCATGTCATGGCCCTCGTGCACGTTGGTGCCGGGCAGGCCCATGCGGCCGAGCAGTTGGCGGAGTTGGGCCAGCTCCGTACGGTGTTCCTCCGCGAGCGCGGCGGCCCATGACGCCAACTGGGGTGTGGACTCCTGGGCGGAGGCCAGCGCGAGAAGCCGCCCGGCCTGCTCGTTCATCGGGGTCATCAGCTGGATCCAGCCGGAGTCGGTGGCGGTGAACGGCGCGCCGGACGAAGGGGCGGGCGCCGAGGAACTGACGGCGGGGGCCGGCCGCTCGGCCGAGGGGGAGCAGCCGCTCGACGACAGGAGCGGCAGAGGAAGGAGAAGCAGGGCCGACAGGGGTGTGACGAGATGTCGCTTCATGGTGGGTTGTCCCGTGAAGGGCCCGCCCGGGGAGACCCGGGCGGGCGTGTGGGGGGTGTGAGGTGGCGGTCAATCAGGGACGGCCGTCCGCACCGCACTTGATGATGGGGTTGATGCAGTCACGGACGCGGCGCTCCATCTCGGCGGCGGGCCAGACATTGAAGAAGTCGCCGTGCATGGTGTATCCGGGCCCCGACGCCAGCCGGAACCGCGCGGGATCTCCGTTGACGGGATACCGGAGCACCTGCCGCAGCTTGGGCACGGGGACCGGGTGTGTGGAGGGGCATGCGCCCGCCACCGGATAGGACATATGGCTCTTGTGGTCCGCCGAGTCGAGGTCCTTGCCGTTCCAGCACTGCGGGAAGTCGAGATAGGACTCCAGCATCGAACCGGCCGGACAGTTCACGAAGTTGGGCGAGGACCCGACCTCGCCGTGGTGCAGACACGACCAGCGGGAGATGGTGTTGTCGTTGGGGCCGGTCGCCTTGGCGTTGCCGGCCACGACGCGCAGACCCCTGGGCATCGGCTGGATCTTCGCGATGATGTCGTCGCGTACGCCTTCTCCCAGGTAGTAGAAGGTCGTTCCGGTCGGCTCGACCGCGGTGTCACCGTTGTACAGGGTCGGCACCCAGTACGACGAGAGATCGGTGGCCGGGCTGCAATTGCTGGACGCCCGTTCCAGACTGGTCAGGTCCGAGTGGGCGTTCGTGGAGGTGTTCCCGAAGAAGCTGTGCATATGGGACGCGCCGGGGAGGCCGGGGAACACGATGGGGTCGTCGGTGGCCCGGTGGCTGTAGGGGCACTCCGCGAGGAACTCGGCGACGCGTACCACCTCTTCGGCCTCGGCGGCGGGCGCTGCCGGGGCGGGCGCTGCCTGCGCGTGCGCTGCCTGCGCCCGCTCTGCCGGGTAGCTGAAGCCGGCGATGAGCAGAACGGCCACGGACGCCGCGGCGAGCCCTGACAGCCGGCGCCAACGGGACCGGGAGGGCGCGGTGGGGGGAGCGAGGATCCTTCTCACAAGGGCTCCAATCCATGGGTTGTCGTGATGTGTGGGGCAGTGGTTCCCGTATCAGCCCTTCTGTTCGACCCGCACCCAGTCGATCTCTGCCTGGATGCCGCCCTGGGCGATACGGTCGACGCTGGACTGCGGCAGCCCCCAGTAGGGCGTGGTGACCTTGTTCCAGCCGGCCGGATAGGCGCCGCCGAGCGCGAAGTTGAGAATCACGTACTGGTTGTGGTCGAAGACCCACTGGCCGCGCGTGGACTCCAGCTTGTTGCGGGTGGTCTCCTGGACCAGCCGGTCGTCCACGAAGAACCGCATGGTGGTGGGCGTCCACTCGACCGCGTACGTGTGCCACTGGTCCGCGCTTGCCCCGCCGGGATAGTACTGCTGTGCGCCGATGTTGCCGTCGGCGGAGTAGCCCGGTCCGTGCAGGGCGGTGCTGGTCCAGTTGCCGTAGCCGATGTTCTCCATGATGTCCGTCTCGCCCGAGGCGGGCCAGGACACGGCCGGGTCGTCGACATTGCTGCCCAGCAGCCAGAAGGCGGGCCAGTATCCGTCGCCCACCGGGAGCTTCAGCCGGGCGCTGACCTTGCCGTAGGTGAAGTCGAACGTGGTGTTGGTGTCGATACGCCCCGAGGTGAAGTCGTACGTCCCGCCGCCCGCCTGGGTGCAGCCCTTGCAGTACTTCGGGCTCAGGATCAGGCTGCCGTTCGCGGTACGGATGGTGTCGGGGGAGTCGACATACGCCTGTGCCTCGCCGTTGACCGAGCCCATCTCCTGGCCCGTCCTGACGACCCGCCACTTCGAGCGGTCGAGTGAGGCTCCCGTGAAGTCGTCGAAGAACGTCGTACGGTACGCGCCACCCTGCTCGCCGGGGAGCGCGGGATAGCCGGCCGCCGCGCTGCCGCCGGTGCCCCACACCTGGAACTCGTAGAGGGAGTAGCCGAATTGGGCCGTGGCGGGCGCGGGATTGTAGAAGGAGCGGCGCTCCTTGCCGAGCATGCGCACATAGCGTCCGGTGGCGGGTGTGGTGAGAGTGATGGCGTCATGGCGCCCGGCCGCCTCGGCCGGGGACTTGATGTCGGCGCGGCGCGCCGCGATCTCGGCGGCGGAGGGACGGTGGACGGTGCGCCAGGTCCTGTTGTCGTCGGAGACCTGGATCTCGAAGTCGACGGCGTACGCGGCTTCCCAGTACAGGTCCACACTGTTGATGGTGGAGGATGCGCCGAGGTCGACGGAGACCCAGCGATTGGCGTTCCAGTCGCTCGCCCACCGTGTCTGGTCGCCTTTGAGGGCGGCGGGCCAGCCGCCGTCGGTGACGAACGCCGGGGAGTTCCCCGCGTGCTGGTAGAGGTTGCTGTAGGCCGGGTGGTGGAGCGCGAGATTGGCCCGGGTGGTGGAGGCGGGTGCCGGGTCGCCGCCGTAGATCTTGAACGAGTAGAGCGAGTAGCCGTAGGGCGTGCCGCGTTCGACGCCGCGCAGACGTACGTACCGGCCCCTGACCTCCTGCGGGTAGGTGTGCGCGGTGACGCTCCCGCCGGTGCCCGCGTCCTCGGTGTAGAAGGGCCGCCAGTTGGTGCCGTCACCCGACACCTCCAGCACGTACTTCTTGCCGTAGGCGGCTTCCCAGTCGAGGGTGACCCGGTCGATACGGAGAGTCTGGCCGAGATCGACCCGGATCCAGGCGTTGTCGACGGCGTTGCTCGACCAGCGGGTGGCGCCGTTGCCGTCGAAGGCGGCGCCGGGTCCCAGGTCGGGGCTCTCGCTGCCGGACGCGGTGGCGGCGGCCGGGTTCGCGCTCTGGGCCGCCGCCGCGAGGTCACTGTCCCAGGCCGCGGCCGCGGCTTGGGGGGCGCCGGTCGCGCTCGGTGCCGTCGCCGCCGTCATCGCGGCGACGACCGCGGCGGCGGAGGCGAAGAGAAGACGTGGGCGCATGGCTCTCCTTCGAGAGGGGTGGGGGAGCTCGGAACACAGCCCGCGGGAGGGGCCGGGCTGGGGAGACCACAGCGAGAGAGCGCTCTCGTGGAACGTAGAAGCAGCCCAGTAAGGTGTCAAGGCGCCGGTGGCACACGGATTCCCGTTCCGTGGAATCGTCACTTCATGAATACAACCTCGCACGCCGGGAAGCGTGCTCGATCAGCCTGGATAGCCGCTCATATTCCCTTATTCCAGGGGTGGTTGGGAGTCGACGCGATGCGGAACCGGTCATCTCCCTTGACGGGGTGTTCACATGCCGTGAACATGCCTGAGTGAGAGAGCGCTCCCTACCACCCGCATCGTTCATATTCTGAACAAGGAGAGCCGCCATGCCAACTCCCCCCACACGTCGTACGGTCCTTGGCGTCATGGCAGCCGCCGCGTCCGCACCGAGCGTGCTCGCGCTGTCCTCGCCCGCGTCCGCGCGTACCGGCGCCGCGGCCCTGCCGGGCGGTGGTGATCTCGGGCCGAATGTGGTGGTCTTCGATCCGTCGACGCCGAACATCCAGGGCAGGCTGGACGAGATCTTCCGGCAGCAGGAGTCGGCGCAGTTCGGCTCGGGCCGCTACCAGCTGCTGTTCAAGCCCGGCACGTACCACAACATCAACGCGCAGCTCGGCTTCTACACCTCGATCTCCGGCCTCGGGCTCTCGCCCGACGACACCACCTTCAACGGCGATGTGACCGTGGACGCCGGCTGGTTCAACGGCAACGCCACCCAGAACTTCTGGCGCTCCGCCGAGAACCTGGCCCTCAACCCCGTCAACGGCACCAACCGCTGGGCCGTCGCCCAGGCGGCCCCCTTCCGCCGTATGCACGTCAGGGGCGGCCTCAACCTCGCACCCAACGGCTACGGCTGGGCCAGCGGCGGCTATATCGCCGACAGCCGGATCGACGGCACGGTCGGCCCCTACTCCCAGCAGCAGTGGTACACCCGCGACAGCTCCGTCGGCGGCTGGACCAACGCCGTCTGGAACATGACCTTCTCCGGCGTCGAAGGCGCCCCCGGCCAAAGCTTCCCCAACCCGCCCTACACCACCCTGACCAACACCCCCGTCTCACGCGAGAAGCCCTTCCTCTACCTCGACGGCGCCGACTACCGGGTCTTCCTGCCGGAGCTGCGCACCAACGCACGCGGCACCACCTGGGGAAGCGGCACGCCCAGGGGTACGTCACTGCCGCTCACCCAGTTCTATGTCGCCAAGCCCGGCGTTTCCGCGGCCACCCTCAACGAGGCGCTCACGCAGGGGCTCAATCTGCTGTTCACGCCCGGCATCTACCACCTCGACCGGACCGTCCGGGTCGAGCGCGCGAACACGGTGGTCCTCGGCCTCGGCTATGCCACGCTCGTGCCGGACAACGGGGTGACGGCGTTGAGGGTCGCCGATGTCGACGGGGTACGGCTCGCGGGCTTCCTGATCGACGCGGGAACCGTCAACTCCGCCACCCTGCTGGAGATCGGGCCGCAGGGCACCTCCACCGACCACTCCGCCAACCCCACCACCGTGCAGGACGTCTTCATCAGGATCGGCGGCGCCGGCCCCGGCAAGGCCACCACCAGCATGGTCGTCAACAACCGGCACACCATCATCGACCACACCTGGGTCTGGCGCGCCGACCACGGGGACGGCGTCGGCTGGGAGACCAACCGGGCCGACTACGGTGTGATCGTCAACGGCGACGACGTACTGGCCACCGGGCTGTTCGTCGAGCACTTCAACAAGTACGACGTCCAGTGGAACGGCCAGCGGGGCCGCACGATCTTCTTCCAGAACGAGAAGGCGTACGACGCTCCCAACCAGGCCGCCATCCAGAACGGCTCCATCAGGGGCTACGCCGCCTACAAGGTCGCCGACACCGTGACCACGCACGAGGGCTGGGGACTGGGCAGCTACTGCTACTACAACGTGGACCCGAGCATCCGCCAGGCCCACGGCTTCGCCGCGCCCGCGGTCCCGGGCGTGCGATTCCACGGCCTGCTCGTCGTCTCGCTCAGCGGCAACGGGCAGTACGACCACGTCATCAACGCCATCGGCGCCGCCACCTCGGGCACGACGACCGTGCCCTCGACGGTGGTGTCCTTCCCCTGACGGTGATCGGCGCGCGCCGCGAGCGGTGTGGACCGCACGCGGCGCGCGCCGGGGACCGCGTGCGCGCTGCCCCGGCTCCCGGCCGACCCGGGGTGTCACCCGTCCGCCCCGGGGGTCCCGGTGGCTCCGCCATCCGTACGGTCCAACACCGCGCGCGGCCGGCCGTACGCGGGCGTCCAATGGACGGGTGACCGCGCCTCCGGACGACTGCCTCGCGCGCAACGAGTGGATCTGCGGCGACTATCTCTCCAGCCGCCGCACGATCCTGTGGGACGCGGTGCTCCAGCATCTCCATCTGACCTTCCTCGCCATCCTGCTCGCGCTGGTCATCGCCGTCCCCCTGGCCCTGGCCGCCCGCCGCTGGAACTGGGCGGTCGGGCCCGTGCTCGGCATCACGACCATCCTCTACACCATCCCCTCGCTCGCGATGTTCTCCCTGTTGCTGCCGCTCTACGGGCTGGCCGCCTCGCTCGTCGTCGCCGGGCTGGTCCTCTACTCGCTGACCCTGCTCGTACGGAACATCCTGGCCGGACTGCGCGCCGTCCCCGAGGAAACCCTGGAGGCCGCCCGAGGGATGGGATACGGACCGATCAGGCTGCTGCTCACCGTCGAGCTGCCACTCGCCCTGCCCGCCGCCATGGCCGGGCTGCGGATCGCGACCGTCTCCGCCGTCTCCCTCGTCACCATCGGGGCGATCGTCGGCTACGGAGGGCTCGGCAATCTCATCTACGCCGGGATGAACACCTTCTTCAAGGCACAGGTGCTCACCGCCTCCGTCCTCTGCGTGATCATCGCCGTCACCGCCGATCTGCTGCTGCTCGGACTCCAGCGGCTGCTCTCCCCCTGGGCGAGGGAGCGCCGCGCGTGAACACGCTCGCGGCGGCCTGGACCTGGCTCACCAGCGCCTCGAACTGGTCCGGGGCCGGCGGGGTCTGGAACCGGCTCGGCGAGCATCTCTTCCTCACCGTCGTCTGCCTGGTCATCAGCTGTGCGATCGCACTGCCCGTCGCGCTGGTCCTCGGTCATCTGGGCAGGGGCGGCGCGCTGGCCGTCAATATCTCCAATGTCGGCCGGGCCGTGCCGACCTTCGCCGTTCTCGTCCTGCTGCTGCTCACCCCGATCGGCACCCATGGACAGTGGCCGACGATCATCGCGCTGGTGCTGTTCGCGATCCCACCGCTGCTCACCAACGCCTACGTGGGGATGCGCGGGGCGGACCGCGATGTCGTCCAGGCCGCCCGTGGCATGGGGATGACGGGCCCTCAGCTGCTCCGGCGGGTCGAGGTGCCGCTCGCCCTGCCGCTGATCCTCACCGGCGTACGGATCGCCGCCGTCCAACTGGTGGCGACCGCGACCATCGCGGCCCTGGTCGGCGGCGGTGGTCTCGGCCGGATCATCACCGCCGGATTCAATCTCGCCGACACCCCCCAGGTGGTCGCGGGCGCGGTGCTCGTCGCCCTGTTCGCGCTGCTGGTGGAGGGGGTGTTCGAGCTGGTGCGACGGCTGGGGCCGCGCTGGGTGAGGAGCGGGGGATGAGGGCGGCGCGCACCGCCGCCGTCCTGGCCGGCTCGTTCCTCCTGGCCACCGGCTGCGCCACCGGACCGTCCCTGGAGAATCGGGGCGATGTCACCGCACCGCCCGGCGACAGCAGGCATCTGACCATCGGCTCGGCCGGCTTCACCGAGAGCGATCTGCTCGCCCAGATGTACGCGCTGCTGCTGGACCGCGCGGGCTATCACACCCGCATCCTCTCCGTCACCAACCGGGAGATCTATGAACCGGCCCTGGAGAGCGGCCAGATCGATGTCGTGCCCGAGTACGCGGCGACCTTCGCCGACTGGCTGAACGCCAAGGCCCACGGCCCCGACGCGAAACCCGTCGGCTCACCCGATCTGGGCGCGACGATGAAGGCGCTGCGCTCCCTCGCCGCGCCGCGCGGGCTGATCGTCCTCGACCCGGGCCGCGCCGTCGACCAGAACGCCTTCGCCGTCACCGCCGCCTACGCCAGGAAGCACCGGCTCAGCACACTGAGCGACCTGGGCCGGTCCCGGCTGCCGGTCAGGCTCGCGGCGGGCGACGAGTGCGTACGGCGCCCCTACTGCGAGCCGGGTCTGAAGAAGACGTACGGCATCGACATCACCGCCGTCGACCCCAAGGGGGTGGGGACGACGCCGGCGAAGCGGGCCGTGCAGAACGGCCAGGACCAGATGGTCCTCACCACGACCACCGACGCGACACTCGACCAGTTCGGCCTGGTGCTCCTCGCCGACGACAGACATCTCCAGAACGCCGACTACATCGTGCCCGTCGTCAACCGCGCGCGGGCCGGTGCCAAGGGCGTGACCACGGCACTGGACAAGCTGAACACCGTACTCACCACCAAGGACCTGGCCTCGCTGAACCAGCGGGTGGACAGCTGGCGCCGGCTCCCCGAGGACGTCGCGCGGAGCTATCTGGAATCGAAGAGGCTGATCCCGGCCGCGCACTGAATCACCGGCGCGGGGACCGTCCCCGGCCGGGGGCCGCGCGCAGCTCGACCGAGACGGCGGCCAGCGCCAGCGGACCGGCCACGACAAGCGCGAGCGGCGGCAGCGCCCAGACGATCGCGGCGCAGATCACCAGGGCCACCGCGATCAGTACGGACCCGGCCGGATCGGTGGCCGAGCGGCGGGCGGCGCCCCGTAGGGCGGCGGGCCAGCTGCGCCGCGCCGCCGGGTGCGCGGCGGCCCGTACCCCCACGAGCAGCGCCACCGCCCCGACGGCGGCCAGCGTGACCGAGACGGCGGCGGCCCCGGGCAGTCCGGCCCCGGCCAGCGCCAGATCCAGCAGGAACAGCGCACCGAGCGCGACCAGCACCACGCCGGCGATGAGCGTACGGGCGAGGCCGTGCGCCCGCAGCGCGTCCCGGTACCGGCCGGCGGTCGCCGTCCGCCGCGTACGGGCGGAGTCCCGCAGCACGCGGCAACCGGCGGCCAGCGCGGCCGGGGCGGTGATGAGCGGCAGACTCGCCACCGTCGTGAACAGACCGACGGCGAGCATGTCGGCGAAGAGCGCGAAGCGCGGCCCGAACAGCTCCCCTGGCTCGCGCCGGTCGGAGGGCGCGGACACGCCCGGCCGGGTACCCATGGCGCTCATCCCTTCAGCCCGGAGGTCGCCAGACCCTGCACCAGATAGCGCTGGAACGCGGCGAAGAACAGCACGATCGGCAGCAGCGAGATCACCGACATCGCGAACATCGGGCCGAACGCCGACTGGCTCGACTGGTCCACGAAGTTCCGCAGCGCCAGAGTGATGGTGAACTTCTCCGGGTCGAACAGATAGATCAGCTGGGTGAAGAAGTCGTTCCAGCTCCAGATGAAGGTGAAGATCGCCGTGGTGATCAGCGCGGGACGGGTCAGCGGCAGCACCACGGACCAGAAGGAGCGGAACGGCCCGCAGCCGTCGATCCTGGCCGCCTCCTCCAGCTCGCGGGGCAGCCCGCGCATGAACTGCACGATCAGGAAGACGAAGAACGCCTCCGTGGCCAGGAACTTCGGCAGTACCAGCGGCCAGTAGGAGTCCACCATGCCGAGCTGGTTGAAGATGATGTACTGCGGGATCAGCACCGCGTGGTGCGGCAGCATCATCGTGGCGACCATGAAGCCGAACATGACACCTCGCATCCGGAACCGCAGCCGGGCGAAGGCGTACGCGGCAAGCGAGCACGAGATGACATTGCCGAGCACCGAACCCGCGGAGATCAGCAGCGAGTTGGTGAGGAGAGTGGAGACCTGCACCCCGCTCACCCCGTCCAGGGCGGTGCTGTAGTTACTCCATTCCAGTCGGCTCGGCAGCAGTTTCAGACTGGTCAGAACCTCGTCGGCCGGTTTGAGCGAGGTGGCCAGCAGCCACACCAGCGGATAGAGCAGGACCAGCAGGATCAGGGCGGCGGCCAGCTGCGGGACGATACGGCGGCCGCGTGTACCGGCAGCGGTGCCGGTACCACGACGGGCGTTCCGCTTGTTGATGGCGGCGGTGGACATCAGGCCCCCTCGTCGGCGTAGAAGACCCAGGAGCGTGACGTTCTGAAGAGCACGACGGTCACCGCTCCGATCCCGAGCAGCAGCGCCCACGCCATGGCGGAGGCGTAGCCCATGTGCGAGGCGGAGAAGCCGCGCTCATAGAGATAGAGCGTGTAGAACATGGTCGAGTCGGCGGGTCCGCCCCTGCCTCCGCTGATCGCGAAGGCGGGGGTGAAGACCTGGAACGACTGGATGGTCTCCAGCACCAGATTGAAGAAGAGGACCGGGGAGAGCATGGGCAGGGTGACGGAGACGAACTGCCGCCACCGCCCGGCGCCGTCGAGCGCCGCCGCCTCGTAGAGATCGCCCGGTATCTGCTGGAGCCCGGCCAGGAAGATCACCATCGGCGCGCCGAACTGCCAGACGGCCAGCAGGGCGACCACGAACACCGACAGATCGGGGTCGGCGACCCAGCCCCCGGTGTGGATACCGATCCGCGAGAGCAGATCGTCGACCGTACCGCCGTCGTTGTACAGCGCCCGCCACACCAGCGCGATCGACATACTCGCGCCGAGCAGGGACGGTGCGTAGAAGGCGGAGCGGTAGAAACTCTTGCCGGAGCGCATGTTCTTGAGCAGCAGCGCGACCGCGAGGGCGAGGGCCAGCTTCAGCGGCACCGCCACCACCACGAAGATCAGCGTGGTGCCGACCGAACGCCAGTAGCGGGGATCCTCGAAGAGCATGTCCGTGTAGTTGCGCGGTCCGACCCAGGTGGGGGCGTCGAAGAGGTTGTAGTCGGTGAAGGAGAGATAGAGCGAGACGGCCATCGGCGCGAGCGTCAGCAGGACGACGCCGAGGATCCAGGGGGAGAGGAAGACATAGGCGGGGCCCTGGCGTTCACGGCGCGGAGCGCGCCGGGGCTCGTGCGCGGTGGGCGGGGGAGGAGCCGAGGGCGCGGTCCGCCGCGGATCTCTGGTGGGGCTCATCGCAGCTCCCTCTCCGCCTCGGCGACGAACTCCCGGGCCGCCTCGGCGGGACTCTGCATGCCGTGGATCACCTGCTGGTAGACACGGGTGAAGGAGACCTGGAGAACCACATCACCCCGGGGCGGCGCCATCGGCGGGGGATCGACACCGTACGCGGCGATCTTCCTGCCGTACTCGAAGACCTCCTTCTCGGGTCCCCGCAGGTCCGTGCCGATCGACCGCGCGATGTCGCGGTTGGGCGGGGTGGAGCGGGTGACGCCGAGGATCCTCCCGGCCTCGGGGTCATTGAGCAGGAAGTCCGTCAGCGCCGCCGCCTCCTTGGGATGTTCGGTGCCGGCGCCCGCGCCGATCAGGACGGAGGGCTTGAAGTACTGGCCCGCCCTGCCGTCCACCGTGGGGACGGGCGCGAGATGGACGTCGTCGCCCATCAGGGGCTCATAGCCGAGGAAGGGACCGTCCCAGTTGAAGTCGGTGGCGGCCAGACCGCGCCCCATCGGGCCGTCCTCGATCGCACCGCTGATCTGGGAGGTGTCCTTGGCGTGCGAGGCCGTGCCCTCCTCGCGCAGTCCGTTGGTGAACGTCCAGAACGCGGCGAGGTCTTCGGCGCCGAAGCCCAGTCGATGCTGTGAGGCGTAGAGCTTCTTGCCGTGCCCGCGCAGCCAGTTCTCGAACGCGTCCTCGTTGACCCCGATGTCGGTGAGGCCGGTGTACGGGCGTCCGTCCGGGCCCTTCAGCCCGAGTGCGCTGATCGCGCGGCCCGCGTCGGCCCACTCCTCCCAGGTCCAGCCGGGCTCCGGCGTCTTGAGCCCGGCCTTCGCGAACATCCTGGCGTCATAGGCGAATCCGGTGGACCCCTGCCCCATCGGCAGTGCGAACTGCCCGGGGCCGTAGCGGCCGGTGGCGACCAGACCCGGATCCATCGCGCCCGTACGGAGCGTGCCGTCCTTGATGTACGGGGTGAGGTCGAGCAGCGTGCCGCTCCCCGCGTACTGGGATATCTGGCGGTAGTCGAGCTGGGCGACATCGGGCAGATCGCCGCCGGCGGCCTGGGTGGCGAGTTTCTGGACGTACGCCTCGTAGCCGGCGAAGGAGGTCCGTACCGTCACGCCCGGATGTCTCTTCTCGAAGAGGCGTACGGCCTCGTTGGTGCGCTGGGCGCGGCTCTCATTGCCCCACCAGCTGAAGGTGAGGGTGATTCCGCCGCCCTTGACGGACCCTCCGCCGGAGCAGCCGGTCAGCAGCAGGACGAGTGCGGTGAGCGCGGCGAGCGCGGGCAGGGCGGGCAGCGCGGGGAGCGAGGGAAGTGCGGGCAGGGCGGCGGTGCGGGGCGGGCCGAGCGGTCTCATGACCGTGCCTCCTGGTGAACGTTCTCTGACATCGTTGTCGGAAAGCGCTTTCCTTCAGGGAAACCTAGGGTTACCGCAGGGCGCCGGTCAAGAGCCGTTCCGCATCCGTTCGCCGCCGGGCGGCGCAGGGCGCCGCGCCCCGGCGGTGGTCGGCCAGGACGTCCCAACCGGTCCTCCGGCCGGACCAGTTGGGTGATGACCCGGTACTGGCCGCCGCGCCCGGCCCGGTGGCGCCGTCACGCGCGCTCACGCGTCCGACACCGAATCGAAGTCGACCTCGTCACGGCCGATGCCCTGAGCGTCCGCGTCCACCGAGCGGCGCAGCGCCTCGTGCAGCTTCGCCGGGGTCAGCACCCCGGCGAAACGCGCCCCTTCCAGCACCGCCACCCACCCCGCGTCATGCTGGAGCATCTCGCTGAACGCCTGCTTCAGCGGCGACCCGAGCGGTACCCACGCCTCCATCCGGCGGGCGAGATCGCCGACCGAGCCGCGCTCCCCGGCCTGCGTCAGCGCGTCGGCGGAGACCCAGCCGTGCAGTTCGCCGTCCCCGTTCAGCACCACCGCCCAGCGGGCCCGCTGGGCGCGCATCCGCGCTGCCGCGTCCCGGGCCGGCTCGTCGGTCCTCGCGACCGGCGGCTCCTCCAGGTCGGCCGGCTCGACGGCGGTCACCGAGAGCCGCTTCAGCCCCCGGTCCGCGCCCACGAACCGGGCCACATAGGGCGTGGCGGGGGTGCCGAGGACCGCCCCCGGGCTGTCGTACTGCTCGATGCGCCCCTCCCCGTACACCGCGATACGGTCGCCCATCCGCACCGCTTCCTCGATGTCGTGCGTCACCATCAGCACCGTCTTGCGCACCGTCGCCTGGAGCTTCAGAAACTCGTTCTGCAACCGTTCGCGCACCACCGGGTCCACCGCGCCGAACGGCTCGTCCATCAGCAGCACCGGGGGATCGGCGGCCAGGGCCCGGGCCACCCCCACCCGCTGGCGCTGCCCGCCGGACAACTGCGCCGGATAGCGCGGACCGTATATCGCCGGGTCGAGCCCCACCAGATCGAGCAGTTCCGCCGCCCGCTCGCGGGCCTTCGCCTTCTTCCAGCCGACGAGGGTGGGCACGGTCGCGGTGTTGTCGAGTATCGTCCGGTGCGGGAAGAGCCCCACCTGCTGGATGACATAGCCGATCCGGCGGCGCAATTGGACGGGATCGACCCCCGATATGTCCCGGCCCTCGACGAAGACGCGCCCCGACGTGGGCTCGATCAGCCGGTTCACCATCATCATCGTGGTCGTCTTGCCACAGCCGGAAGGTCCCACCAGCGTCACCAGCTCGCCCTCGTCGACATCGAAGGACAGCTCGTCGACGGCGGCCGTTCCGTCCGGGTAGACCTTGCTGACCTGCTCGAACCGGATCATGACCTCACGCTAGGAGCGGGCGGCCCTTCGCGCGCGCGGGCCGCGACTGTCCGGGGAACCGCGTGCGCGCTGAACGCGGAGCGTCCCGCGCGCGTACAGCTCGTCATACCCGGGTCGCGGGCCGGGGCCCGTCGCGGAGGGGCGGTCTCGGCGCAGCCGCGGCCCATGTGCTGAACTGTCCGGCGTGACTGCCCCGGGAGGGGCGCGTGACCGGCCCCGGGAGGGGCGCGTGACCGGCCCCGGGAGGGGCGAGCGAGAACAGGAGCACCCTTGACCAGCTACCGACAGCCCGGCGTCGTCCTCACCGACCACCGATTCACGGTCCCCCTGGACCACGGCGATCCTTCGGGGGAGCGGATCGAGCTCTTCGCCCGTGAAGTCGTCGCGAGCTCGCGCGCGGGGGCGGAGCTGCCCTGGCTGGTGTATCTGGAGGGCGGACCGGGCTTCGGGGCGCGCCGGTTCATCGGCCGGCAGGCGTGGCTCGGCCGCGCCCTGAAGGAATTCCGGGTGCTCCTCCTCGACCAGCGCGGCACCGGTCTCTCCACCCCCGTCAACCGGCAGACCCTGCCCCTGCGCGGCGGCCCGGAGCGGCAGGCCGACTATCTCGCGCACTTCCGCGCCGACTCCATCGTGCGGGACTGCGAGACGATACGTCCCCTGCTGACCGGCGGCGCACCCTGGACCGTGCTCGGTCAGAGCTTCGGCGGCTTCTGCGCCACCCACTATCTCTCCACCGCCCCCGAGGGCCTGGAGACCGTGCTGATCACCGGCGGGCTGCCCTCGCTCGACGCCACGGCCGACGAGGTCTACCGCGCGGCCTATCCGCGCATCGCGCGCAAGGTGGAGGCGTTCTACGCCCGTTATCCGCAGGACATCGGCGCGGCCCGGCGGATCGCGGAGTATCTGGCCGAGCACCGGCCCGTACTCCCCACCGGCTACCGCCTCACGCCCGAGGCGTTCCAGTCCCTGGGGATCATGCTCGGCGGCGGGGACGGCAGCCATCAGTTGCACTATCTGCTGGAGAACGCCTTCGTCCGTACGCCGCAGGGCCCGGTGCTCTCCGACGCGTTCCAGGAGAGCGTGGCCACCGCCCTCTCGTTCGCCGGGCATCCGCTGTACGCCGTGCTCCACGAGGCGATCTACGGCCAGGACAGCCGGCCGACACGGTGGGCCGCCGAGCGGGTGCGCGGTGAGTTCGCTCGGTTCGACGCGGCCAAGACCCTTGCCGGGGAAGGGCCGTTGTACTTCACGGGCGAGTCCATCCACCCCTGGCACTTCGACTCCGATCCCGCGCTGCGCCCGCTGCGGGAGGCCGCCGAACTGGTCGCGGCCCGTACGGACTGGATCCCCCTCTACGATCCCGCCCGGCTGGCCGCCAACGAGGTGCCGGTCGCCGCGGCCGTCTATCACGACGACATGTATGTCGACACGGAACACTCCCTGCGGACCGCGCGCGCGATCCGTGGGCTGCGGACCTGGGTGACCGACGAGTACGAGCACGACGGACTGCGGGCGGGCGCCCCCCATGTCCTGGACCGGCTGCTCGCGCTGGTACGGGACGAGGCCTAGTAAGGGCGTTGTGTCCTGACCGGTTCCCGCGACCTCGACGCCGGCTGATCCCTGGGCCGGCGTCCGAGCGGGCATGTCCGAGTCGGATGCGTGTCGCGCCCATCAGGTGCGTGCCACGCCCATTTTTCGCTTTTTGTGCAATATTGCGGAAATGATCCCGACGAAAGGCATGCCATGAAGTTCGCGGTCATCGGCGGTACCGGGCTGATCGGGTCACGGGTCGTCAAGGATCTGAATGCCGCCGGGCACGAGGCGGTACCGCACTCGCATTCCACTGGAGTCGACGTCATCAGCGGCCAGGGACTGGACGAGGCGGTGGCCGGAGCCGACGTCGTCGTCAACCTGACGAACTCCCCGACCTTCGACGAGGCCTCCGCGGCCTTCTTCCGGACCTCGATGGACCACCTTCTGGCCGCGGCCCGGAAGGGCGGCGTCGGCCACGTCGTCATCCTCTCGATCGTCGGCGCGGACCAGGTGCCCGAGCTGGACTACTACCGGGCCAAGGTGCTCCAGGAAGAACTCCTCGCGGCCGGGCCGATCCCCTACTCGATCGTCCGGGCGACGCAGTTCATGGAGTTCATGGACGATGTCATCTCCTGGACCGCCGACGGCGACACCGTCCGGCTGCCCGCCACGCCGATCCAGCCGATCGCCGCCAGGGACGTGGCCGCCGCCGTGGCGGAGGTCGCCGCGGGCGCCCCGCTGAACGGCATCCGCGATATCGGTGGCCCCGAGATCTTCTCCCTGGACGAGCTGGGCCGGATCACCCTGTCCCACCAGGGCGACGGCCGTACGGTCGTGACCGACCCCACCGCCGGCATGTTCGCCGTCGTCAAGGGCGACGTCCTCACCGACAAGGACGCCCACCTCGCCGCCACCCGCTACGCCGACTGGCTCTCCTGACTCGCTCGCGGCGTCGTACCAGGTCATGGCCGGTGCCACCGGACTCGCCGAGCGGATGCCGGGAGCCGGGTGGACAATGTCCCGGAGGGAACCCGGTGCCCTGCCGTGTGCGAAGCCGGAGCGAGCGGGTGGATTCCCGAACGCGGGAGGTGGTTGGCATGCTGCTGCCGGACAGACATCTGGTGGCCGATCTGCTGGCCCGATACCGGGCCTGGGAACGGCTGGTGCTCGCCGATCCACTCGACGAGGACACACGCGGACGGTTCGAGGATGTGGCGTACACCCTCTGTGTGCTGATGGGACAGCGCACCGCGCGTGAGGCGATCTGGCAGGCTGAGGCATATCTGCGCCGGATCAGGCCGGTTCCGCTCTTCCGGGAGGGAACGAAGCCTGTCGCGCCGGGAGTCAAGCCGTAGGGGTCGTTTCCCTACCTTGTCCGGGACACCCCGTCCGAGACCGCGCTTCGACACTCCCTCCGAGACCGCGCTTCGCCCCGCGTTCCGGACCGCGGGTGCGTTGTCCGCTCGGTGCCGCCCGGCAAAGGCGGTTGCCGTCCCGGCAATCGATGATGCAATGAGTCCATGGACGACGACGCCCGGCTCGAAGATGTACTGAACGATGTGGGACCCCGGCTGCGCAAGATCCGGCAGGAGCGCGGCGCCACGCTGAGCGCACTGTCCGAGGTCACCGGTATCTCCGTGAGCACCCTCTCGCGGCTGGAGGCGGGCCGTCGCCGCCCGAGCCTCGAACTGCTGCTGCCCATCGCCCGTGCCCATCAGGTCCCGCTCGACGAACTGGTCGGCGCGCCCCAGGTCGGCGATCCCCGGGTGCGCGCCAAGCCGATCGTGCGGGGCAACCGTACGATGCTGCCGCTCACCCGCCAGCCGGGCGGGCCGCAAGCGTACAAGGTGATCATCCAGCCCTCGCCGGACGACGACTGCGAACAGCGGACCCATGAGGGGTACGAGTGGCTCTATGTGCTGGCGGGCCGGCTGCGGCTGCGGCTCGGTGAGCACGATGTGGTGCTCGGTGCCGGGGAGGCGGCCGAGTTCGACACGCACGTACCGCACTGGTTCGGGCCGGCCGCGGACGCGCCGGTGGAGTTCCTGAGTCTGTTCGGGCCGCAGGGCGAGCGGATGCACGTACGGGCACGGACGAAGGCGCCCTGAGGGCGGATCGCCGGTGGGCCGTTCCCCGGCGGGATGTTCCCAGCGGCCCAAGCGACTGCTTAGTATGCGCACGAGTGCGGTACTGCCCATCGTGTGTGGAGGCTCCGAATGCTGGCATGGCGAGTGCACCGGAACGGCGAGCCGGGCGAGGTGATGCGGCTCGAAGAGGCCGAGCGTCCGGTGCCCGGCGAGGGACAGGTCCCGTTGCTGGTCCGGGCGGCGAACATCAACTTCCCGGACGCCCTGCTCTGCCGGGGGCAGTACCAGGTCCGGCCGCCGCTGCCCTTCACCCCTGGCGTGGAGATCTGCGGCGAGACGGAGGACGGACGCCGGGTCATCGCCACACCCGCGCTGCCGCACGGCGGCCTGGCCGAGTACGTGGTCGCCGACGCGGCCGCGCTGCTGCCCGCGCCCGACGCCCTGGACGACGCGGAGGCGGCGGCCCTGCACATCGGCTACCAGACGGGCTGGTTCGCACTGCACCGGCGAGCGCGGCTCCAGCCGGGGGAGACCCTTCTCGTCCACGCGGCGGCCGGCGGGGTCGGCAGCGCGGCCGTACAGCTCGGGAAGGCGGCCGGGGCCACGGTCATCGGTGTCGTCGGCGGCCAGGACAAGGCGCGCGTGGCCCGGGAGCTGGGCTGTGACCTGGTGATCGACCGTCGGGCGGACGACCTCGTCGGCGCGGTCAAGGAGGCCACCGGCGGCCGGGGAGCGGATGTCGTCTACGACCCGGTGGGCGGCGACGCCTACACCAAGTCCACCAAATGCGTGGCCTTCGAGGGCCGCATCGTGGTCGTGGGCTTCGCGAGCGGCGCGATCCCCACCGCGGCCCTCAACCACGCGCTGGTGAAGAACTACTCGATCCTGGGGCTGCACTGGGGTCTTTACCACACCAAGGACCCGGCGGCGGTGGCCGGTTGCCACCGGGAGCTGACCGCCCTCGCGGCCCGGGGCGCGATCAAGCCGCTCATCAGCGAGCGGGTTCCCATGAAGGATGCCGCGGCCGCGGTCCAGCGGGTCGCCGACGGCATCACCACCGGACGTGTGGTCGTTCTCCCGGAGGGCGGCGCCCGATGACCGACGCCGCCGAACTGCGGTCCCTCACCCGGAAGTTGCTGGCCGACCGACCACCGGCCGGCACCGACAGGACCGACTTCCTCAAGGCGCGCTTCGACACGGGACTCGCCTGGGTCCACTACCCGGTGGGTCTCGGCGGACTCGACGCGCCGCGCTCACTCCAGGCCGTCGTGGACGCCGAGTTGGCCGCGGCGGGTGCCCCCGACAACGATCCGCGCCGTATCGGCATCGGCCTCGGCATGGCCGCGCCGACCATCCTCCGCTACGGCACCCAGGAGCAGAAGCAGCGCTTCCTGCGGCCCCTGTGGGTCGGTGAGGAGGTGTGGTGCCAGCTGTTCAGCGAGCCCGGCGCCGGCTCCGACCTGGCCGCGCTCGGCACCCGCGCGGTCCGCGAGGGCGACTCCGTCTCCGGCGACTGGATCGTCAACGGGCAGAAGGTGTGGACCTCCAGTGCCCATGTCGCCCGCTGGGCCATCCTCCTGGCCCGTACGGATCCGGATCTGCCCAAACACCGGGGAATCAGCTACTTCCTCTGCGATATGACCGACCCCGGTGTCGAGGTACGGCCGCTGCGCCAGATCACCGGCGAGGCCGAGTTCAACGAAGTCTTCCTGACCGACGTACGCATTCCCGACGCGTACCGCCTCGGTGAGATCGGCGAGGGCTGGAAGGTCGCCCGGACCACCCTGATGAACGAGCGCGTCTCCATCGGCGGCGCCCGTCTGCCCCGCGAGGGCGGCATGATCGGGCCGCTCGCCCGTACCTGGCGCGAGCGGCCCGAACTGCGCACCCATGAGCTGCGTCAGCGGCTGCTCACTGTCTGGGTGGAGGCGGAGGTCGCGCGGCTGACCGCGGAGCGGCTGCGTCAGCAACTCGTCGCGGGGCAACCGGGCCCCGAGGGCAGCGGGATGAAGCTCGCCTTCGCCCGGCTCAACCAGGAGATCAGTGGTCTTGAGGTCGAACTCCTCGGTGAGGAAGGTCTGTTGTACTCCGACTGGACCATGCGCAGGCCGGAGCTGGTCGACTTCACCGGACGGGACGCCGGTTACCGCTATCTGCGCGCGAAGGGCAACTCCATCGAGGGCGGTACGAGCGAGGTGCTGCTGAACATCGTGGCGGAACGCGTTCTCGGCCTGCCCACGGAGCCGCGCGACGACAAGGACATCGCCTGGAAGGACGTGGCCCGATGACCGACGCTTCCCCCGATCTGCTCTACTCGGACACCGAGGCCGAACTGCGCGCGACCGTACGGTCGTTGCTCACGGACCGTGCCGATGTACCGGCCGCGCTCGGCCGCGCCGAGGCCGGAGATCCGTACGATCCGGAGCTGTGGACCTCGCTCGCGGGCGGGATCGGCGCGTCGGGGCTGCTCGTCCCGGAGAAGCTGGGCGGCCAGGGCGCCGGCCATCGCGAGGTCGCGGTCGTACTGGAGGAGCTGGGCCGGGACGTCACGGCCGCGCCGTATCTCACCAGTTCCGTGGTGGCGACCGAGACGCTGCTCGCCTGCGACGGGGAGAGCACCGAGAGCACGGACGTCGCGGGCCTGCTCACCGCGCTCGCCCATGGCCACCGGGTCGCGGTGCTCGCGGTCCCGCTGTCCACCGCCCCCGACGGACCGCTGCCCGCCGGCGCGGGAACGGTGAGCGGGGTCGCCGACGCCGTGCGCGCCGATGTCCTGCTCGTGGTGCGTCACGACGGGCTGTACGCGGTCGAGACGGCCTCGCCCGGGGTCACCGTCGAACCACTCACCCCGCTCGATCTGACCCGGCCGCTCGCCGCGGTCACCGTCGATCCCGCCGCCGGGATCCGGATCGCCGAGGCGCCCGCGGCGCAGGCCGCCGTACGCCGCGGACTGCTGGCGGGGGCGGGGCTGCTCGCCTCCGAGCAGCTCGGTGTCGCCGAGTGGTGCCTGGAGGAGACCGTCCGGCACACCCGTGAGCGCAAGCAGTTCAACCGGCCGATCGGATCCTTCCAGGCGCTCAAACACCGTATGGCGCAGCTGTGGCTGGAGGTCGTCTCCGCCCGCGCGGCGGCCCGCAACGCCGCGGACGCGCTGGCCACCGGCAGCGCGGAAGCCCCCCTCGCGGTGGCTCTCGCGCAGGCGTACTGCGGACGGGTCGCCGTTCACGCGGCCGAGGAGTGCGTCCAACTGCACGGCGGAATCGGGATGACCTGGGAACATCCCGCGCATCTGTATCTCAAGCGCGCCAAGTCCGACGAGATCGCGTTCGGTTCGCGGGGCCGGCACCAGGAGACGCTGGCCGCGCTCGTCGATCTGCCCGGACCGCGGTAGGCCCTGTCTGGCACATCCCGCCTGGCTCGCGACGCCTGGCACGCGCGCTCGCCGCGTTGTCGGGCTCGTCCAAGTACGTCCAGTACGAGGTCGACCCTCCGCCTTGCGATCGCACGCACCAGACGCCGCGAGCCCCGCCCTCCGGGCGGACGGCGCTATGTGTCAGACAGGACCTAGCCGGCCACGGCCTAAGGCCGCTGGACAGGCACCCCTTTGCGTGCTGTTTAATTGCGAACCGATCGCAATAACAGTTGATCTTCAATAGGGGTGGACGCATGACGGCCCGATCGATACGCGGCACGGTCGCCGCGGTGCTGGCCGGAGCACTGGCTCTCGCCGCGGCGGCCTGCTCGAACCCGGATGGTTCGGGAGCAGGTGGCGGGGCGAAGGACTCGGTGGTCGTCGGCATCGCCTACGAACCCGACAGCCTCAGCCCGCTCCTCGGCTACGGCAAGGACGGCAATTCCAAGATCTTCGACGGGCTGCTCACCTACGACGCCGAGATGCGGCTCGCGCCCGCGCTCGCCACCGCCCTGCCGACGGTGAGCGACGACGGGCTGACCTACACGTACCAGCTGCGCGAGGGCGTCAAGTTCAGCGACGGCAAGCCCTTCGGTGCCAAGGACGTCGTCTTCACGTACCGCACCATTTTGGACGAGAAGACCAACAACGCGTCCAGGACCGAGCTGGACGCGGTCAAGGACGTCACCGCGCAGGGCGAGCACACCGTCGTCTTCACCTTGAAATACCCCTACGCGCCGTTCGACCGGCGGACCGTCCTGCCCATTGTCCCCGAGCATATCGCGGGCGAACAGGACGTGAACACCGGGCCGTTCACCACGCAGCCCGTCGGCACCGGCCCCTATCTCCTGACCGGCTGGTCCAAGGGCGAGAAGATCAGTTTCAAGGCCAACCCGGACTACTGGGGCGGCGCGCCGCGGGTGAAGAAGTTCACCATGGCGATCATCAAGGACGACGACGTCCGCGCCACCCGGCTGCGCGCCGGCGAACTCGACGGCGCAATCCTGCCGCCCAACCTCGCCAAGGGCTTCGCCGAGGACAGCGGCCGCAAGACCTACAACGCCACCACCTACGACTACCGCACCGTCACCCTGCCGACCCACCACAAGGTCACCGGCGACACCGCCGTCCGCAGGGCCCTCGACATCGCCGTCGACCGTCAGACCATGGTCGACAAGATCCTCGAAGGCGCGGGCAAGCCGGCCTACGGCCCGGTCCCCACCGGCAGCGAGTGGTTCGCCCAGGGCACCGAGCGCCGCCACGACCTCGAAGGGGCGCGGCGCATCCTCGACGAAGCGGGCTGGAAGCCCGGCAAGGACGGCGTCCGCGTCAAGGACGGGGTCCGCGCCGCCTTCCCGCTCTGGTACCTCACCGGCGACAAGCTCCGCCAGGAACACGCCCTCGCCTACGCCTCCGACGCCAAGAAGGCGGGCATCGACATCACGACCCAGGCGGGCACCTGGGAGGTCATCGAACCGCGGATGAGGCAGGACGCGGTCCTCGCCGGCGGCGGCTCGCCGGGCGATCCGGACTTCGACCAGTACACCCTGCTCAAGTCCTCCCTCGCGGGCGACGGCTTCAACAACATGGCGTGGTACGACAACCCGGTCGTCGACCGGGCCCTCGACGACGGCCGCGAGAGCGGTGAACAGAACGCCCGCAAGACCGCCTACGACACCGTCCAGCGGGAACTGGTGAAGAACCCCGGGTACACCTTCCTCACCCATATCGACCACATCTATGTGGTGAATGACCGCTGGGACGGGCTGTCCACCCAGACCGAGCCGCACGACCACGGTCTGGCGTCGGGGCCCTGGTGGAACATCGAGGACTGGACGCCCAAGAAATGAGCCGTCGCCTCCCCTGGGGGGCGATGGGCAGGATGGCGGGGCGGCGGCTGCTGTTCGCCGCCCCGGTCCTCCTCGTGGTGACCTTCGGCGTGTTCGCCGTCGCCGCGGCCTCGCCCTTCGACCCCGTGAAGGCCTACGCGGGCACCGCGGGCCTCACCGCCTCGCAGGAGAACCTCGACCAGCTCCGGGTCAACCTCGGAGTGGATCAGCCACTGGTCCACCGCTGGTGGAACTGGCTGACCCACGCGCTCGGCGGCGATCTCGGGGACTCCTCCGTACTGCGCGCGCCCGTCTCCGCCGTGATCGGCGAACGGATCGGCTGGTCCACGCTGCTCGCCGTCACGGCCTTCGCCGTCGCCGTCCTGCTCGGAACCTCGCTCGGCGTACTCGCCGCGCGCAGGCCGGGCGGTCCGCTCGACCGCTGCGCCGGCTCCGCCGCGTATGTACTGGAGGCCGCGCCCGCCTTCTGGCTCGGGCTGCTCGCGATCTGGTTCTTCGCGGTCACGCTCGGCGTGCTCCCGGCGGGCGGGCTCACCGACGCGGCGAGCGACACCGTCACCTTCGGGCAGGTCGCCTCGCATCTGGTGCTGCCCGCCGCCGTGCTGGGCATCTCCCAACTGCCCTGGTTCTTCCTCTATGTGCGCCAGGGTGTCACCGACGCGCTCGCCGAGGATCCCGTGCGCGGCGCCCGCGCCCGGGGCCTGAACGAACGCACCGTACTGCTCGGCCACGCCCTGCGCTCCGGCATGCTGCCGATGCTCACGCTCATCGGCTCCCGGGTGCCCGAACTCATCACGGGCGCGCTGCTCGTCGAGACGGTCTTCAGCTGGCCCGGAATCGCCGCCGCCACCGTTCAGGCGGCCACCTCCGTGGACTTCGCCCTGCTCGCCGCGCTCACCGTGCTCGCCACCGCCGCCGTGCTGATCGGGAACCTGCTCTCCGATCTGCTCTACGGACTCGCCGACCCGAGAGTGGGTTTCGATGGCTGACACCGCCGCCGGGCCGATCGCCACCGAGCCGGACTGGCGCTCGCACGGGCGCACCCGCCGCTCCACCCGCACGGTCCGGGTCCGTACTTCCGCCGTCATCGTCGCGGCGGTGGCGCTCGCCGTGCTCGTCGTACCCCTGCTCGTCCCTCTCGATCAGCAGGCCGTCGACCTGGCCAGGAAACTCCAGCCACCCTCCTTGGCGCATCCGTTCGGCACCGACGACGTCGGCCGCGATCTGCTGCTCCGCTGCGTCTACGGGCTGCGCGTCTCGCTGCTGGTCGGACTCGTCGCGGCGCTCGTCGCCACCGTCATCGGTACGGCGGTCGGCGCGGCGGCCGCGGCCTTCGGCGGCTGGACGGACCGGATCGTCATGCGGCTCGTGGACACCTTCTCGTCCGTACCGCATCTGCTGCTCGGCATTTTCATCGTCGCCATGTTCCGGCCGGGTGTCTGGCCGGTGATCGTGTCCGTGGCGCTCACCCACTGGCTCTCCACCGCCCGTATCGTCCGCTCGGAAGTGCTCTCGCTGCGCGCCCGTCCCTATATCGACGCGGCGATCTCGGGCGGCGCGTCACGCGGGCGCGTCATCGGGCGCCACCTCCTGCCCGGCGTCATGCCGCAGGCCGGACTCGCGGCCGTACTGATGGTGCCGCACGCGATGTGGCATGAATCCGCGCTGTCGTTCCTCGGACTCGGACTGCCCAGCCACCAGGCGAGCCTCGGCAATCTGGTGCAGACGGCGCGCGGTTCGCTGCTCGCGGGCGACTGGTGGCCGACGCTCTTCCCCGGACTCTTCCTGATCGTTCCGACCCTCGCCCTCGCGGGTCTCGCGGGCGCCTGGCGGGAACGGATCAATCCGCGCCGCCGATCGGAGCTGATGCTGTGACCACGCCCTCTCCCGCGGTCCCACCGGCCGGTCGCGCCGAGTCCGCCGTGCCCGGTGAGCCCGCGGCACCCGCTGAGTCCGCGGCACACGCGGAGTCCGCCGCGTCCGCCGCGTCCGCCGAGTCCGTGCGGCCCGTGCTCTCCGTGCGCGGGCTCGGCGTGCGCTTCCGGATGCCCGGCGGTCGGCACATCGCCGCCGTCACCGACGCCGACTTCGATCTCGCGGTGGGGGAGTGCCTCGCCCTCGTCGGTGAGAGCGGCTGCGGCAAGTCCGTCCTCGCCTCCGCCCTGCTCGGACTCCTGCCCGGCAACGCGCAGACCACCGGCTCCGCCGTCCTCGACGGCATCGATCTGCTCGCCGCCGACGAGCGCACGCTCGCGCGGACGGTACGTGGACGGCGCGTCGGCCTCGTACCGCAGAGCCCGGCCGCCCATCTCACACCCGTGCGAACCGTACGGGCCCAACTGGAGGAAACCGTAAGGGAACTGACCGGAACGCGCGGGCGCGCACTCCAGCGGGCCGCCGAGGCCGCGGCCGACCGCGCGGCCTTCCCCGCCGGCCATCTCGACCGCTATCCGCACGAACTCTCCGGCGGTCTCGCCCAGCGCGCCGCGACCGCGCTCGCCCTGATCGGTGACGCCCCGCTGTTGCTGGCCGACGAACCGACCACCGGACTCGACCGCGATCTCGTGGACCGTACGGCCGACGAACTGCGACGACATGCCGACGAGGGACGCGCCCTGCTGTTGATCACTCACGATCTGGCGGCGGCCGAGCGGATCGCCGACCGCGTCGCCGTGATGTACGCCGGACGGATCGTCGAACTCAGCGACGCGCGAGGCTTCTTCGGGGAACGGGGGCCGCGCCATCCCTACGCGCGCGGACTGCTCGACGCCCTGCCGGAGCGCGCGTTCACCCCCATCCCCGGGCTGCCCCCGGAACTGGGCGAGCTGCCCGCGGGCTGTGCCTTCGCGCCCCGCTGCGCACACGCCACCGATCTCTGTGCCACACGACCGCCCTTCCTGGACGGACTCGCCTGCCACCACCCCCGGGTGAGTTCCGGCGAGAGACCCGACGAGAGCGCCGAGGAGACCGTCCGTGCTTGAACTCCGTTCCATCACCGCCGGATACGAGCGGCGCGCCCCCGTCGTCAGGGACGCGTCCCTCACCCTCGCGCCCGGCGCGTCGCTCGGGCTGCTCGGCCCCAGCGGCTGCGGCAAGTCCACCCTCGCGAGGGTCGCGGCGCTGCTGCACCGGCCCGACGCGGGGACCGTCACTCTCGATGGCCAACGCGTGACCGGCTGGCGCCATCGGGCCCCGCGAGAACAGCGGACCGCGATCGGCGTGGTCTTCCAGCAGCCACGGCTCTCGGCGGATCCCCGGCTGCGACTCGGCGAGTTGATCGCCGAGCCGCTGCGCGCCACCGGCCGCCGCGCCGACCTCACCGCGCGTGTCGACGAGTTGGTCCGAGCGGTGGGGCTCACCGGTGAACTGCTCGGCCGCCGCCCGCACGAGGTCAGCGACGGTCAGCTGCAACGCGCCTGTCTGGCCCGTGCGCTGGTGCTGCGCCCGCGCTGGCTGGTCTGCGACGAGATGACCGCGATGCTCGACGCCTCCACGACGGCCGCGCTGGTCGCCGTCGTCGAGGAGTACCGCCGCGAACACGGCGCCGGACTGCTCGCCGTCGGCCACGACCGTGTCCTGCTGGAGCGCTGGTGCGACCGTACGGTCCGCTGGACGGAGATCACCGGGACCGGCTGAAGCGCGGATGGCGGGTGGGCGAACTCTGCGTAGGACGATATCGGCCGGGCCACGACAGGGCCGATACTCGCCAGGACCGAGCCGACCGACCTGACCGAGCCCACCAACGTGGCCGAGCCCACCGAGCCCGGCCTCGTCCGGTCAGCCCGACCGAGCAGCACCGCGCTCCACCGCACCCCAACGCGTCCCCCGGAGGCATCATGGCCCTCACCACCCGCCGCAGAGCCGTCAGCACGTTCGCCGCCGCGCTCGTGGGAGCCGTCGCGGCACCCGCGTACGCACAGGCGTCCTCGCGGCCGGAGCGCGGCGACGACGGCCCCCGGCCGCTGCGCCAGGCTCACGCCCACAACGACTATCTGCACCCCCGTCCTCTTCTCGACGCCCTGTCGCACGGCTTCACCAGCGTGGAAGCCGATATCTTCCTGGTCGACGGCGAGTTGCTGGTCGCCCACGAGGCCACCGAACTCGACCCGGCCCGAACCCTGCGCGGGCTCTACCTCGATCCGCTCCTGGCGCGGGTGCGGGCCAACCACGGTTCCGTGTACCGGGGTTACCACCGACCGGTGCAGCTGCTCATCGACATCAAGACGGACGGCGTCGCCGCCTACGCCGAGCTGCACCGCCAACTGACCGGCTACCGCTCGATGCTGAGCCGCTACACCAACGGCTCGGTGCGCGCGGGCGCGGTCACCCCCGTCATCTCCGGCGACCGCGCGGCCCGTGAGCCGATGGAGGCGCAGCGCGTACGGTACGCCTTCTACGACGGGCGGCTCGATGACCTCGGGACGGCGGCCTCGGCCTCCTTCATCCCGCTCATCAGCAGCAATTGGAACCAGAGCTTCAGCTGGCAGGGCGTGGGCGCGTTCCCCGCCGCCGAACGCGCCGAGCTGCGACGCGTCGTCGACACCGCCCACGCACGCGGCCAGCGGGTGCGCTTTTGGAGTACGCCCGATCTCCCGGGGCCGGCGCGGGACGCTGTCTGGACCGAGTTGCTGGCCGCAGGGGTCGACCATCTCAACACGGATGACCTCGCCGGCCTCGAACGCTTTCTCCGTCAGCACCGTCCGTAGCCCCTGAGCCCTGGCCGACACGACCCCCGCCGGTCGCACGGCGCCGTGTGTCAGACAGGACCAGCGGGAATCCCCGAGGTCAACCACCCGTACGGCGGACACGCCAGTCGGCCTGCCCAGCCCCCTCCTCCGCCACACTGGCGGCCGAAAGCCGCGATCCGGTGCGGCGGAGGAGGTTCTCGATGGCTATTTCGATCTCAGTGATTCTGCTTCTGGCGATCCTCGCGGTGGTCTTCCTGCGTAATGGAGGACTGAAGTTCTGGCATGCGACGGTCTGCGTCCTGCTCGGGTTCTTTCTGGCGGGCACGAGCATGGCGCCGACCATCGCGAACGGCATCTCCACCACGGCGGGCGTGGTCAGCGGCCTCCACCCCTGATCCGCCCGCCCCGGTCCCTGGCCCGCCCGCGTCCTCGGGCCTATGTCCCCAACAGCCGTGACCTGATGAGAAAGCGCACTCCCTCGGGGGCTTCCAGGGAGAAGCCGCTGCCGCGTCCCTTCACGACATCGACGATGAGCCGGGTGTGCCGCCACGCCTCGTACTGGCTCACCGACATCCAGAAGGGCACCGGCTCGGCGATCCCCTCGATCTCCAGGGACTGGAGCAGTACATCGGAGGCACCCGTACGGAACTCACCGTCCGGATAACACATGGGCGCGCTGCCGTCGCAGCAGCCGCCCGACTGGTGGAACATCAGCGGTCCGTGCTCCGCCCGCAGCCGCCGGATCAGTTCGGCGGCCGCGGGGGTCACCTCGACGCGTGGCTCCGGTGGTTCCAGTGGCTGGAGTGGCCGGGGTGGCTGGGGTGGTGCCAGTGGTTCCCGGGGGGAAGTCTGCTCATTCATGGTCTCTCCGCCGCCGTCGGTCATCGCTCATCGATCCGCGGGGACTCAGTCAACTCCCCCCGACGTTGCGAGACGGTTGCACGCGGACCGGGGACGTTCCCGGCCACGGATTCCCACGCCACGGGAGGCGGATCGGCGCGGTGCGATCATAGGACGGATACCGGCACGCGACCCCGCGGATTCCGCGACTCACTCGACAAGGAAGGCTCCCCATGCCTGTGGCCGCCGACGCGACAGTCATCCATCCGATGCCCGATCAGCCGAGAGTGGTGCTGCTCAGGCCGTTGGTGAAGTCGCCGCTGATCGAGGTCGGGGAGTACTCCTACTACGACGACCCGGACGACCCGACGGCGTTCGAGACCCGTAACGTGCTCTATCACTACGGCCCGGAGAAGCTCGTCATCGGCAAGTTCTGCGCGCTGGGCACGGGCGTCCGGTTCATCATGAACGGTGCCAACCATCGCATGGACGGCCCGTCGACGTTCCCCTTCCCGACCATGGGCGGCTCATGGGCCGACCATTTCGACCTGCTCACCGGCCTGCCCGGACGTGGTGACACCGTCGTCGGCAACGACGTCTGGTTCGGCTACCACACGATGGTGATGCCCGGCGTACGGATCGGCCACGGCGCGATCATCGGCTCCGGCGCCGTGGTCACCGCGGACGTGCCCGACTACGGGATCGTCGGCGGCAACCCGGCCCGGCTCATACGTACCCGTTACAGCGAGAAGGACGTGGCCCGACTGCTGGCAGTGGCCTGGTGGGACTGGCCGGCGGAACATGTCACCGAGCATGTGCGCACGATCATGTCGGGCAGCGTCGCCGACCTCGAAGCCGCCGCCCCTGACATCCCTCGTATCTGAGACCGTCGTATCCGACACCGTTAAGATCTTCAACTCCCGGTTGTTGGAGGATGCCATGAGCGAACGCCTTGTTCACACGGTCGAAGTGCCTCTGCATGAGGGCGGTGACGAGACGATTCGAGTCCAGATCCGTGAAGTGGACGAAACCCTCGTCCGGGTGGGCCGCGGCAGCCGCTCCGTGGCGCGGGCCGAGCGGTCGTTCGGTCAAATGCTGGACACCGTACGGCCCGTGGCGGAGAGCTTCGTGGGGCGGTTGCGCGGGATGGCGAACTCCCCGGACGAGATCACACTGGAGTTCGGGGTATCGCTGTCGGCCGAGGCCGATGTCGTCATCGCCAGTACCGCGACGGCCGCGAATTTCTCCGTGAGCCTGACATGGAACAGGAGCGACGCGTCGCCCCCAACGCCCGATTCCGCACAGGGGAGTTGACGCCCGGAGCGGGAGGCGCAGCCGCCTGGCGTGCGAGGCGGCGGGGCGCGAGGGCGCCTGCGTGCGAGGGCGGCGGAGCGCTGGTGTCGCCACCTTGGGTCCACCACCCCGGCCCACCGCCGGGAGCGGCGTCGAATCGGTCGCGGTACGGACCGGCGTGGACGGCGCACTGGGGGGTGGGCACTCCAGGGCGACGCCCCGTTCGCACTCCGCGCGCTCTACCGACGGCCATGCGCCACCGCGATGATGAGCGGACCGCGAGTGATCCAGGCGACTCCGCACACCTGCCCCTCGGCAGGTGGACATGCGGTGGAAGGAATCCACGTTGTTGCTTCTCATCTCCCCGGACAGCGTCGAGGAAGCCCTTGACTGTGCGAAGGCGGCGGAGCACCTCGACATCGTCGATGTCAAGAAGCCCGACGAGGGCTCGCTCGGTGCGAACTTCCCGTGGGTCATCAGGGAGATCCGCGAAGCGGTCCCGGCGGACAAGCCGGTGTCCGCCACGGTCGGGGACGTACCGTACAAGCCCGGTACGGTCGCCCAGGCGGCGCTCGGCGCGGCCGTCTCCGGTGCCACGTACATCAAGGTGGGCCTCTACGGATGCACGACGCCAGGACAGGCCATCGATGTGATGCGAGGAGTCGTCCGGGCGGTGAAGGACTATCGGCCGGACGCGTTCGTCGTCGCCTCGGGCTACGCCGACGCCCACCGGATCGGATGCGTCAACCCGCTGGCACTGCCGGACATCGCCCTCCGTTCCGGCTCCGACGCGGCCATGCTCGACACGGCGATCAAGGACGGGACACGGCTGTTCGACCACGTTCCGCCGGACGTCTGCGCGGAGTTCGTCCGGCTGGCCCACGAGGCCGGTCTGCTCGCCGCCCTCGCGGGCAGCGTCAAGGCGGGTGACCTCGGCGAACTGACCCGTATCGGTACGGACATCGTGGGGGTGCGCGGAGCGGTCTGCGAGGGCGGCGACCGCGACACCGGAAGGATTCGGCCGCGGTTGGTGGCCGCCTTCCGGGCGGAGATGGACCGGCATGCCCAGGAATACGCGGCCGCCGTCGCCGCGGGCTGACCGCCGGCATGCCGACAAGCCTGCCCCGTCGCGCGCCCGGGGCCCGTGGCGGGCGCTTCCCCGTCGTCGATCCGGCGACGGGTGAGGTCTTCGACGAGGCTCCTGACCAGCGGCCGGACGAGTTGGACGCCGTCGTCGACCGGGCCCACGAGGCCTGGCGCGGCTGGCGGGCCGACCCCGTCGCCCGCACCGCCGCGTTGCTCGCGGCAGCCGACGCCGTGGAGGCTGCCGGGGCGGACCTCGCCCCGCTGCTCACCCGCGAACAGGGCAAACCCCTGACCGAGTCGTACGCGGAGATCGCCCGCACGGCGGCCCGACTGCGCTACTTCGCCGAGTTGGACGCCGGGCCCCGGCCGATCACCGACGGTCGGCCGGTACGCGGTGAGATCCGCTGGCGACCCCTCGGGCCCGTCGCCGCGATCGTCCCGTGGAACTTTCCCCTCCAGCTCGCGTCGGCGAAGTTCGCGCCCGCGCTCGCCGCGGGCAACACGATGGTGCTCAAGCCCTCCCCGTTCACCCCTCTTGCCACCCGGCTGCTGGCGTCCGTCATCTCCGCCGCCCTTCCCGAGGACGTACTGACGATCGTCACCGGACGCGAACCCCTCGGCGCACGCCTCGCGTCCCATCCGGGGATCCGCCATGTGACCTTCACCGGTTCGATTCCGACCGGACGGGCCGTCGCTCAGGGCGCGGCGGCCTCGCTCGCCCGGGTCACCCTGGAACTGGGCGGCAATGACGCCGCCATCCTGCTGGAGGACGTGGAGGTGGAGCGGATCGCGGACCGGCTGTTCTGGGCGGCGTTCCGTAACTGCGGACAGGTGTGCATGGCGGTCAAGCGCGTCTATGCCCCGGCCCGGCTCTACCCTCAGGTGGTCGAGGCCCTCGCGGCACGCGCGAAGACCACCGTCGTCGGAGCCGGGCTCGACCCGGGCTCGCGGCTCGGGCCGGTCAACAACGCGCCCCAACTGGCCCGGGTCGAGCGCTACACGGCCCAAGCCCTGGCCGACGGCGCCCGAGCCGTAGCCGGAGGCCACCGGCTGGACCGGCCGGGCTACTTCTTCGCCCCGACGATCCTCGCCGATGTCCCGCCCGACAGCCCGGTGGTGCGGGAGGAGCAATTCGGTCCGGTCCTGCCGGTGCTGCCGTACGGGAGCCTCGACGAGGCCATCGACGCGGCCAACGACACCGGATTCGGGCTGGGCGGCTCGGTATGGGGGACCGACCTCGACCGCGCCGAGGCGGTGGCCGACCGGCTGGAGTGCGGGACGGCGTGGCTCAACCACCACGCCGAACTGTCCCTCGCCCAGCCCTTCGCGGGCATCAAGGAGAGCGGTGTCGGCGTCGCGGGCGGGCCGTGGGGGCTCTACGGGAACCTCAGACCGTTCGTCGTGCACCGTCCGGAGGAGGCGTGACCTTGAGGTTCGGCGCGGCGGTACTGCGCTCTTACGAGAGCCGATTCGCCGTCGAGGAGGTGATTCTGGACGCGGGGCCCGCCGACGGCGAGCTCCTGGTCAGGATCGAGGGCTGCGGAATGTGCCGGACCGATCTCGCGGTCCGGCGTTCGGCGGGGCGCACACCGCTGCCGGCGGTGCTCGGCCACGAAGGGGCCGGGGTCGTGGTGGAGACGGGCGGCCAGGACACCGGCCCGGGCGTCGGCGACCATGTCGTGCTGAGCTTCGACTCCTGCGGACACTGCCGGAACTGCCTGGGCGCGGCCCCCGCCTACTGTGACTCCTTCGCCTCACTCAACCTCTTCGGAGGGCGCGCGGAGAACGCGGCGCGGTTCACCGACGCGGCCGGGGGCGCGCTGGCCCCCCGGTGGTTCGGCCAGTCCTCGTTCGCCGCGTACGCGATGGTCCCGGCCCGCAACGCCGTACGGGTCGACCCCGCACTGCCCGTCGCACTGCTCGGACCACTCGGCTGCGGCTTCCTCACCGGCGCCGGAGCGGTTCTGAACTCCTTCGGCGCCGGCCCCGGCGACACCATCGCGATCCTGGGCGCGGGAGCGGTGGGGCTGGCCGCGGCGATGGCGGCCACCGCCGCCGGGGCGGTGGTCGTGGCCGTCGACCGGCACCCCGAACGGCTGGCCCTCGCCGAGCGGTTCGGCGCGATCCCGCTGCACGCCGCGTCGGCCGATCTGCCCGACCGTATCCGGCGACTGACCGACGGCGGCGCGCGGTTCGCGCTGGACACCACGGGCTCCGCCCGGCTGATCAACGACGCGCTCCGGTCGTTGCGCCCGACCGGTCACCTCGGCCTGGTGGCACGTCTCCACACCGCGCTGCCGCTTGAACCGGGGGCACTGGACCGGGGCCGCACGATCTCCCACATCTGCGAGGGGGGCGCGGTGCCGGGGCTGTTGATTCCCCGGCTGACCGGACTGTGGCAAGCCGGGCTGTTCCCTTTCGACGAGTTGATCCGTACGTACCCGCTCGCCGACATCAACGAGGCCGAACGCGACTGCGACGCGGGCCGCGTGGTCAAACCCGTCCTGATTCCCGAGGGGCGGTCGCGGATGATCCGATGAGTCGATGAGCGGGGCTTTCGACGCCGTGCACCGGGCCGTCCGACGACGGCGTTACGACCGGGGCTTGTTCGCGAACACCCATCGGTTGCCCGCCAGCGCGTCGTTCTGCTCGGGCAGCGGGCCGCGTCCGTGCCGACGGGTGAAGTCGAAGGGGGTGTGGACCGATGTGGACCAGCCCTTGCCCGCCAGATCAGCCGCGGAGTCGGGGCGCGGCCCTCTGTCGAACAGGGTGAGCAGATCGATGCCGATCTGGTTCCTCGTCGCGGTGTAGATCGGGCTGTCGCGGTAATCCAGCAGGTTCTTTTCGAGCTTGACCTCGTACGCCAGAGCGCTTCCCGCCGTGCTCAACCGGTCCATCGCGTCGATGAGATGGGTCTCGGCGGCGCTGGGCAGATAGAACAGCAGCCCCTCGGCCAGCCAGACGCTGGACGCGGCCGTGTCGAAGCCGGCGTCGGTGAGCGCGCCGACCCAGTCGGCACGCAGATCGACCGGGATCGGTACGCGCGCCGCCTTCGGGGTGGCCGACAGCCCGCCGAGCACCTTGTGCTTGAACGCCAGCACGCCTTCCCTGTCGATCTCGAAGATCACGCGGCCGGGAGGCCAGTCGAGTCGGAACGCCCGCGCATCCAACCCCGCCCCGAGCAGCACCACTTGGCGGGCGCCCGAGTGCACCGACCGGAGGAGGAAGTCGTCGAGGACCTTTGTCCGCAGACCGAAATAGCGAGCGAATCGTCCCCACAGCGGGTTCGCGTCCCCGCCCGGAGCCTGTTGCACACGGACCGGCCAGCCCGCTGACGCCGGCGCGGCGAGTACGAAGTGCTCCGCGTAGACGTCCCGTGCCAGGCTGTCGTGGCGGTGGGTCTCGATCGCCCGTGCCGCGGCGACCAGGAGAGCGGTCAGACCGACGCCTCCTTCCACGCCTTCCACACCGGTGTTGCGATGCGCTGTGCCGGCCATGTGTCCTCCCTTGAGGCGAGTTGAGCCCACGAGCAGCGAGGAAACTGTCCAGCCGACGAGGGTCCCTCATATGAAGAAGCCGCGAGCATTCACCTGAAGGGGTGTATATCGCTCAAGTGGCCCCGGAGTGCTCCGAAGTGTGCTGTGTGCTGAGTGACGAGTATTCATACATTTCAGCCTTCTGAGTGGTCAGTCAGCAGATTTCTCGACATATCAACTGGGCTCACGCGTAATGGAGTTGCGTGTGTGCTGGTACTGCGCGGCAGGCCAGGCGGACGCGTCCAGATGGAGGGTCGTCCAAGGAAGGAGAAGAAGCATGTCTGAGAACGACGAACTGTTCGAGGAGATGGCGCTGCCCATGGCGGAGGAGACGTTCGCCGGGCACAGCTGTCTGTCGGCCGTCGCCGCGGCCGACACCGAAGTCGAGGACGAGTAAGGAGCCCCAGAGGCATCCTCCCGCCGCCCCCACCGAGCGGGAGGATGCCCGCTTCCTCTCCCCACTTCCCCTCCTTCCTCCCCCCTTCCTCCCCCCTTCCTCTCCCTCACCCCTGACGCTCCATCAAGAAGGCGGACCGCTTTGGACACACACGCTGCCTCCTCGCTCGCACCACCATCCGTGCCGCTCACGACCCGGCGGGATGTTCGGCTCGTCACGCGCGGCGATCATCTGTACGTCTGCGCGAGCACCGGCATGCTGCGACTGCCGCCCCCTCCGGCCGGTCCCCGGGAGGACAGGGACGGGAATCTCCTCCTTGACGTGCTGCCCGAGCGGGTGGTCCAAGGGCTCCGGGCCCGCGGCCTGGTCCACCAAGGAGGTGAGCGGGAGGCCCACCCGCTGTACGCCGCCGGTGGCGACGGATCCGAGGATCACGTGGTGGCCGTCGCCGATGGCGCTCTCGGGGAGGCAGTCGCGGCGCAGCTTCGGCGGGCCGGAGTGAGGACGGCCTCGGTCGAGCCCCCGCGGGTCGGAGCACAGGCCCCGGCCGTGGCGGTCCTGCCGTTGTCCCTGCCCGAGCCCGTGCTCCAGCGATGGACCGAGGTGTCGATGGACAGCGGCGTACCGCTTGTCGTCCATCTGAACACCCCGAGGCGGCTGCTGTCCGCCACTCTCACACCGCCCCACACACCCTGCCCGGTGTGTCTCGTGCGCCGTATCCGCGCGAACCACGTCTGGCAAGCGGTGGCCGATCTGCCGCTCGACGTGCTGCTGGGGGCGGCCGACAGCGACGCGTGGCCCACCACCGCCATCGCGTCCGGGCTGCTGGCCCACGAGACCCTCAGGCTCCTCGGTGGCCGGCCGGGACCGGGACGGGGGGTCCTCACCGAGTTCGACCACCAGGAGCTGGAGCGCACCCGGCACGCGCTGTTCCACACTCCCGGCTGTCCCGGCTGCTCCTCACGCGCCCGTTCGCCACGTCGCGACGAGACCGGGGACACCGACGTGGGCGCCTGCTGGGAGCGGATGCGCGGCGCCGTCGACCCGCTGACCGGACTCGTGCTGGAACTCCGCGTGGACGACGGAGCCGGGGAAGAGGGCGACACGACATACGCGCGCACCGCCGGACGCACCACGACGAGTTGGTTCTCGCCGGTGGACGCCGAGGCACGTGGAGGGGCCGTCAAGAGCGATCCGGTCACCGCCCGGGTCTGCGCCGTGGGCGAGACGATGGAGCGCTACGCGGCCGGAGTCTATGGTCGCGACCAGCTGGTGCGAGCCTCTTTCACCGACCTTGGCGACGAGGCCGTCGACCCCCGTGACCTGCCCTTGGGTTCAGCCAAGGAGTACGCCGACCACCCCCGCTACGGCCCCTTCGAGCCCGACACCGCGATCGACTGGGTGCGGGGACGCTCCTTGACGACGGGCAGGGCGCGGTACGTGCCGGCCTGCGCGGTCTATCTGCCCTACCGGTTCCCCAAGAACCACCGGGCATGGTTCGATCCCATCTCCACCGGGCTGGCCGCGGGCAGTTGTCACGAACACGCGGTGCTGGCCGGGCTGATGGAGGTCGTCGAGCGGGACGCGAGCGTGGTGTTCTGGGAGAACCGCCTCACCCTGCCCAGTCTGGACCTGACGAACCTGCCGGACGGCGTACCGCGTCGCATCGTCGACAAGCTCACCGCCGCCGGCGTCGCGGTCACGGGCAAGGACCTCACCACCGATCTCGGTATCCCGGCCTTCGCCATCCGCTGCCAGGAAGACACGGAGCGGCGGCCGGTGACCGTACACGCCGCCCGGGCGGACCTCGATCCTCACGCGGCCCTCCTCGGCGCCCTCGAAGAGGCATGCCTGGGCCGCGCCGGCGCGGCCACCTGGCAGAAGGAGCTCGACGCCGGTGCCCGTATCCCCGCCGCGGACGCGGCGCTGGACACGCTCAGGGACTTCAGCCTCTACTACTGGGACCACGACCGGGCACGGCACCTGGAGTTCTGGCACGACGGCCCCTCAAGGCCCGTCCCGCCGCCCAGGCCCTCCCAGGGGTTCCAGACGGACGTCGACGAAGCGGTTCGGCGCCTGGCGGCGCGGGGCTATGAGGCCATCAGCGTGGACATCACCCCCATCGACGTCGCCGAGTGCGGTGTATCGGTCGTGCGCTCCCTGGTGCCCGGCCTGTGCCCGATCACCCTGCGCAGCGACTTCCACCGGCGGGGTGGCCCTCGTGTCTTCCACGCACCGGTGGCCATGGGAGTTCGTACGACCCCCCTCGGCGAGGACGATCTCAACCCCCTGCCGCTGCCCTTCCTCTGATCCGCCGAGGCCCTGTCTGACACATAGCGCCGTCCGCCCGGAGGGCGGGGCTCGGGGCGTCTGGTGCGTGTGATCGCAAGGCGGAGGGTCGTTCTCGTACTGGACGTACTTGGACGAGCCCGACAACGCGGCGAGCGCGCGTGCCAGGCGTCGCGAGCCAGGCGGGATTTGTCAGACAGGGCATAGGCCCGGACACGCTCAGGAAGGACCTATACCGCGTGGACACGCGAACGCTCTTCCGCCGAAACCCCGACCTGCTGCTGGAGTGGGACGACGATTCCGGTTCCGTGCTCGTCGATTCGCGCAGCGGCCGGAAGTTCGTCGCCAAGCCCGAACTGGTCGATCTGCTGCATCGGCTCGACGGCCCACTGACGGCGGACGAACTCAACGCCCGGTGGCCGCACCAGTCGGACGCCGACACGACTCGGACGCTGCTCGAACGGCTGGCCTCCGCGGGCATCGTCCGCCATGACGGCAAGGAGGACGCCGAACCCGCCGCCGACGGCCTGACACCGTACGAACGCGCCTGCCACGCACAGGCCGGGCGCGGGCCCCTGCCCGGCACGCGGCGCGGCACACCGCCGCCGGCCCGACTGTGCCACCCCGAGGCCACCGGGACCGTTCCCCTGCCGGATACCCGCGACCTGCCGAGCCGGACGCTCGCGGAGGTGCTTGCCGAGCGGCGCAGTGTCCGCGACTTCGCCACCGAACCGGTGCCGTTGAGGCTCCTCGCCGCGTTCCTGGACCGGTCCGCGCGGGTGCGCGGTTATCTGCCACCGCGCTCCTACGAGCAGACGCAGCGCCCCGCGCCATCCGGGGGCGCCCGGCACAGCCTGGAGATCTACCTGATCGCCCGCGACGTGGAGCGCCTACTGCCCGGGGCGTATCACTACGACGCGTTCGACCACGCCCTGCACCGGCTGTCCGACTGGAACGAGGACCTCGCCGCGCTCCAGCACCGGACCATCACCCTCCCGGCGCTGCTCAACGAGGCGCCCCCGGCGGGGCTCTACCTCGCCTCCCGCGCGGACCGTACGGGCTGGAAGTACGCGGGGATGGCGCTGAGCATGATCTACCGCGACACCGGCTGTCTGTTGCAGACCATGTGCCTGACCGCCACCGATCTCGGCCTGGCGTCGTGCCCGACCGGACGGATGGAGGTGCCGGTGTCGGCTCCTTTCCTCCAGCCGTACGAGCAGCGGCTCCTCCACGTCGGAAACCTGGCGCTGGGCCTGCCCGACCCCTCCGCCACCACAACGGCTCCGACACCGGCCGGCCTTCCGGCAGGCTGAACGGAAGACCGAGGCAGGATGAGCCCAAGTGGGGTCGGCCGCCCGGCCGACAACCGAAGGCGGCGGCCCCCGAGTAGCGGCGGATGGCGGGGATCCTTGTCAGTCAGCGGGTCACCGTCGTCTCCCGTTCGACGCGTGACAGCTTCTCGGGATTGCGCACGAAGTAGAGCCCCGTGATCAAGCCGTCGTCGATCCGTACCGTTACGACACCGTCGATCTCCCCGTTGAGCCGGACGATCAGAGCCGGGCAGCCGTTCATCTGGGCCGGCTCGACCGAACCTTCGCCGCCGATCCTCGGCAGACCGACCGCCAGCAGGCGAGCCACCTCATCGGCCCCCACGACGGGCCGCGGCACGGCCTGTTTGACTCCACCACCGTCACCCAGGAAGACGACATCCGGTGCCAGCAGGTCGAGCAGACTCTGCAGGTCGCCCGTTTCGACCGCTCGTTGGAACGCCGCGAGCGCGCCCCGGGTCTCGGCCGCGGAGACGACCTCACGCGGTCGGCGGGCCGCGACATGGGTGCGCGCCCGGTGGGCGATCTGACGGACCGAGGCCGGGCTCTTGTCGACGGCTTCCGCGATCTCGTCGTACCCGAGAGCGAAGACCTCGCGCAGCACGAACACCGCCCGCTCGGTCGGCGCGAGCGACTCCAGCACCAGCAGCATCGCTGTCGAGACGCTGTCGGCCAGCTCGACGTCATCGGCCACATCGGGCGTGGTCAGCAGCGGCTCGGGCAGCCACGCACCGACATAGGACTCCTTGCGGCGCGCGAGGGTACGCAGCCGGATCAGCGCCTGGCGCGTGGTGATCCGGACGAGATACGCACGCCGCTCCCGCACCGTGTCGAGATCGACGCCCACCCACCGCAACCAGGTCTCCTGTAGGACGTCCTCCGCGTCGGCGGCCGAGCCGAGCATCTCGTAGGCGACGGTGAACAGCAGATTGCGGTGCGCGACGAACGCCTCGGTCGCGTCGGCCGAGCGGTCGCGTCGGCTGATGTCTTCGCCGCGGCTTTCGGACGCGGTCCCCGACGTGCCGGTCATGGGCGGGCTCCCTCTCCACTTTCGACTGGATCACCCACCAGACGACGGCCGCCGCCGTTCTGTGACACCGATCCAGCGACCGCGGCCACCCGATCGCGTGGTACGCGTCACATCTCCGCGCCGTCACAAGAACCGGCCCGCCGGCATCTCGTGTTCGTCCAGCAAGCGACACCACGAGTGAGGAAAAGCCATGGAAGCCCGTTTGAACCTCTCCGCCAGCCCCGTCGCGGCCAAGTCCCTGAAGCACTTCGCCTCGGCGAGCATGGCCCTGTTCAAAGGCTCGACGCTGCCGAAGGCGACCCAGGACCTGGTGCTGCTCCGCGCCAGCCAGATCAACGGCTGCGGCTATTGCACCGACGCGCACAGCAAGGACCTCGCGCACGCCGGAGAGGCCGCGGTACGCGTCAACCTGGTCGCGGCCTGGCGGGAGTCCACCGTCTTCACCGAGGCCGAGCGCGCGGCCCTGGAGCTGACGGAGCAGGGCACCCGCATCGCCGACGCGGCCGGCGGCGTCACGGACGAGGCCTGGGCGAATGCCGCCGAGCACTACGACGAGGAGGAACTCGCCGTTCTGGTGCTGCTCATCTCCCTCATCAACGCCTCCAACCGCATGGGCGTCATCAATCGGATGCCGGGCGGCGCCTACCAGCCCGGGCAGTTCGGATAGGGCGACTACCAGCACGGGCAGTTCGGATAGGAGGACTGTCCCGGAGCGGTCGGGTGCCTGAGCTCTCGTCACCAGGGGGTTCTGACCAGGGCTTTAGACTATTCCTTTACCTTCTCTTGGTCATCCTTGTACCTTGGGGGTCTCACGCCAGAGGGAGGAACACAGGGTGGACGTCTCCATGACCATGTGGGTACTCACAGTCGTAGGGCTGTGTGTACTCATCGCGGCCGACTTCTTCATCGGCGGCCGCAAGCCGCACGAAGTCTCGATGAAGGAAGCGGGCACCTGGTCGATCGTCTGGATCGCCCTCGCCGCCCTCTTCGGCACCGGCCTGCTCATCTGGGGCGACGGACAGGCATCCGGTGAATTCTTCGCGGGCTACATCACCGAGAAGTCACTCAGCGTCGACAACCTCTTCGTCTTCGTCCTGATCATGGCCAAATTCTCCGTCCCCACGATCTACCAGCAGCGCGTCCTGATGATCGGCGTACTCATCGCCCTCGTACTGCGCGCCGTCTTCATCGCCGTGGGCGCGGCCGCCATCAGCACCTTCGCCTGGGTCTTCTACATCTTCGGCGCCTTCCTCATCTGGACCGCCTGGAAACTCATCCAGGAAGCACGGGCCGAGGAAGAGGAGGACTGGGAACCGGGCCGCCTCATGCGGGCCATCCAGCGCCGCGTGCCGTCCACCGACAAGTGGCACGGCACCAAGATGACCATCCGCGAGAACGGCAAGCGCCTGGTCACCCCGATGCTCATCGTCATGCTGGCGATCGGCATCACCGACGTGCTCTTCGCCGTGGACTCCATTCCCGCGATCTTCGGCCTCACCCAGGACCCGTACATCGTCTTCACGGCCAACGCCTTCGCCCTCATGGGCCTGCGTCAGCTGTACTTCCTCATCGTCGGACTCCTCAAGAAGCTCGTCCACCTCGCCTACGGCCTGTCGGTCATCCTCGGCTTCATCGGCGTCAAACTCGTCCTGCACGGAATCCACGAGACAACAAGCCTCCACGTACCGGAAATCTCCACCCCCGTCTCACTCGCCGTCATCTGCGGCGTACTGGTCATCACCACCATCACCAGCCTCGCGGCGTCGAAGAAGGCATCGAGGACAGCGGAGACGGCGGCGGAGACGGCGGCGGAGCACGCCGGGAGCGACGACCAGGGGAAACCGACCGAAAGGGCGGACGCCCAGAGCTGAGCCGCCTCGCCCGGCACACGTCCGGCCGCCCCACCAACGACGTTGGGGCGGCCTGCGGACTTCAAGATAGTAGCCATGGATATAATCTCCATGTACTCTATTTGGCATGAGCAAGGTTCCGCCGGGTCCCACGCCCGGCTTCCTGGTATGGCGGCTCGCCAACAAATGGCGCGTCGCGGTCGATCGCGCGGTGGCTCCGCTGGGTCTCACCCACGCGCAGTACGTACTGGTCGCGTCGCTGCGTGGCATGCAGCGCACCGGCGAGCGGCCCAGCCAGCGCCGACTCGCCGACCACACCGGCCTGGAGGCGCTGTATGTCTCGAAGCTGGCGCGTGCCCTGGAGTCGGCCGGTCTGATCGAGCGCACCCGGGACCCCCGTGATCCGCGCGCCGTACAACTCGCCCTCACCGAGCAGGGCCAGGCCGTCACGCGGCAGGCCGTCGCGGTGGTCCAGGAACTGCTTCAGCAGCTGCTGGAGCCGCTCGGCGGCCTCGACGCCCCCCGGACGCGCGCGTTCGCCGACGAGCTGACGACCCTGCTCAACGTACCTCTCACTCCATCCGTGACGAACGACGAGAGCACTCAGGGGACAACACCATGACCACCACATCCACCGCCGCCGAACCCGTCGCCGACGCCCGCGCCCTCGGCCTGGCCCACTACGCCGCCCGCGGCGTCCTGGAGCACGTCCTTGCCCGGCACGGCATCACGTTCCAGCAGCAGATCGCCCTGCGCGCCGCCATCAACGCCGACACCCCGCGGACGGCGGACGATCTCGTCACTCTGGTCCAGGGCTACCTCAAGGCCGATCCGGCCGGCATCCGCGCCACTCTCGATGAACTACTGGCCGAGCAGCTGCTCGTCAGGGACGGCGCGCACCTTCTCCCCACCGAGGCGGGGCGCGAGCTGGCGGCCACCGTCGGCGCGGAGACCGCCCCCGTCAGCGCCCGTGTCTGGGGCGGGATACCCGCCGCGGACCTGGCCGCCGCCGGCCGCGTCCTCGCCCTGGTCACCGAGCGCGCCAACGCGGAACTCGCGGCGATGAACGCCTGAACCGGGGCCGCCCCGGCGCCCGACCACCCGGCCGCGACATAGACAAAACGTCGAAGATCGCTCCGCGGGGCCGCCCGGACCCCGCGGAGCGTGGGCCCGGTGTGATCTCCGGCCAGCGCCGCCCGCCGCCCTACTCCTCGTCGTCGCCCTTGTCGTCGCCCTCGAAGAAGTCACCGACCTCGTCGACGGCTTCGGCCGCGACCATCCCGCCGACGACACCGACGGCCAGCCCCGCGGCTCCGGCCGCGATCATGGTGCCCATGCCGGGTCCTGAGCGGTGGCCTTGCCCTTCGGCGTGGTGATATTCGCCGTGACCGTGGGAGTGGCTCCCGCCGTGGTGCGTGTCACCGTGCCCGTGCCAGCCGTGGGAGCCGGGGGAGCCGTACTCGGCCCGGCGTTCGACCAACTGCCGCACCCAGCCGTCCACCTCGGCGTACCAATTGACCTGTCCGACGTCGTCGTGGCTGACGGCGAAACGGGATACCGCGTCATGACCGCCGGAGAAGAGGCCGCCGCGCTTGTCGGCCTCCAGGACCACTTCCATGCCGCCGGGATGGGCGAGGAAGGTCACCTCGATCTCGTTCACCTGGTGCGCGTACTGCGCGGGGGGCGTGAGTTCGATCTCCTGGTAGAAGGGCAGTTCCTGGCCGGTACCGTGGATCCGCCCGTACTCAAGATCCGCGGACTTGAACCCGAAGCCGAGCTGTCCCAGGGCTTCGAGGACCGCCTCCTGGGCCGGCAGAGGGCGTACGGAGAGCGGGTCGAGATCACCCTTGTCCCTGGCGCCCGCCACCGACACCTCGGTGCGTACGCCGAGGGCGATCCACAAGGGATGGCCGTTCAGTTCGGTGACCGGGGTCTCCCAGGGCAACGCCACACTGAACGGGATACCGCGTCGCTCGTCCTCCGCGAGGCGGAAGTCGCCGCCGACGCCGAACCGGGCGAAGACGACCGTCCCGTCCGACTCCCCGCCGTCGTGCTCCACCTCGACCCGGGCCACAAGCTCCAGGGTGATGTGCTCGATCGTGAAGTCGGCGCCGCCGCCCTTCAGATGAACCTGCCCGGTCAGCGCGCCACCGGGCAGCACCGCGTCCGCGTCGAGGACCGTGTCCACCGCGAGGCCACCCATGCCGAGTGAGCCGAGCAGCCGCTTGAACACCATCGTCGCGTTCACTCCTTCTCTGTTGCGAGTCGTCCCTGAACCGCGGCCCGGTGCGCCGGAATCACGCGGAACGCACCGAACCGCGGCGCGTGATTACTTGGCGGAGGCGCCCAGCACGGCCAGAGCCTGCGCCCAGCGCGTGTACTTGAGGTCGGCCAGATCGGCGACGGTCTTGACGCCGAACGCCTCCTGGAGCAGCTCCCCGTCCCGGTCCGAGACCCCCTTCAAGGCTGAGACAGGTGCGGCGAGGATCTCGGGCAGCGCCTTGTCCGCCCACGCCTTGTCCAGCATCTTGTCCAGGTCGATCGAAGCCACGAAAGCCCTCCCAGGGGAATACGGGTGAATGAGGAAACGCCCAACACGCCTTGCCGGAGGGCAGCCGGAAGCCCCGGGCGCCCGCGCAATATCTACAAGGCTGTAGAAGCATAGGCATGGGGTCGTGCTCCTGGCCGACGCCCTTGGCCGATCCGAGGAAACAAGTCCGAAAATCATCCGGTTGGGAGTCGCATCGCGCCCAGGGGGCCGACGCTGCCACGTGAACGCCGACAGGCGGCGGCGGTCTCTGCCGACGAACCGCCGGGCCCGCGACTCGCGCGCCGGCCGAAGCGGACTAGGTCCTGTCCGGTCGATCGTCGCGGGCCCGCGACGCCTGGCACCGCACCTCGCCGCGTTGTCGTCAGTCGCCCAAGTACGTCCAGTACATGGGCGATCCTCCGCCTTGCGATGCACGGCACCAGACGCCGCGGGCTTATCCGCGAAGATCGACCGGACAGGACCTAGGCCCGCGTGCGCCCGGAGCCGAGTGGGCGAGCCGTGCGGGGTTACGGGGTTCCTTCAAGGGCAACGGACGCTTCGGGGGCGGGGAGTTCACCGCTGCACGTGGTCCGGCCGAAGGCGCCGGTGGCGGTGGCGCGTTGAACATGCTTGCCGCGTACGGTCAGGGTGCAGCTGGCCGTGCCGCCCTTCTCGCCGAGGGTGACGTTGACGATCGGGGAAGCGCCGAGCGGAACGCTCACGGTCTTCTTCCACGGCAGGCCGGCGTTCGTGACCACGTCCGCCTTGTCGCCGTCGGCCCCGCGGTAGGAGATGTCGGCCGCGCCCTCGCCCAGCACCTCGTAGGTCACCTCGGCGGCGGGCGTCGCGGCCCGCTCGTCCGCCGGCGTGTCCTCGGCGTCGAGGACTCCGTAACCGACGAACGCGCCGCCGGCGAGCAGCAGGGCCACGGCGACGGCGATGCCGCCGCGGGTGCCGCGGCGCTTGTCCTGAGCTGGGGAAACCCTTGTGGTGTCCGGGGTTTCGGGCTCTTCCAGTCGTGCCGGTTCTGGGGTCGTCGGCATGGCCGCGCTTTCTGTCGAGGTGAATTCGCCTGGGTTATACACCATCGGATTCGACGAATACCAGGTGATGGAGAATTCGTGCCTGACAACCCCAATCGGCATCATTCAGGACAGTGTGCCGGGGCGGCGAGACCGGTCGAAAGACTCTGGGCCTCGGGCGGGGGCGCGAGCATCATCGGCCAGTCGTCATAGGTCGCGAGCAGCTCGTCCAGTGGAACGTCCGGGCCCGCCGTGAAGACGGCGGTGCCCTCGGACAGTCGTACGGACGACTCCGGGCCGGCCGCTGTCCGCGTGCTCAGGACCACCACGGCTTCCGGGTCGACGGCCGACCGTCCGGGGAAGTCGGCGGGGTCCACGCCGACCGCGCGCAACGCGACCGGGTACACGGCGACGTCGACCACCAACTGCCCGCCGTCGCGTGTGTGCTCGGCCCAGCCATCGGTCCGCAACAGGCAGGCCCACCCGTTCATCTCGTGACAGTAGTCGCCGAGCCGGACCACGGCGCGCTCCCCGGGAGCGCCGTCGGGATCCACGAGGAGGACGACGACGGGCACGTCCGGTTCGTCGGGGTCGATGCCGGGACGCACGTACAGCCGGGCCATCGAAGGCCTCCGAGGGAAGGTTCGGTTCGGATGGGCAAAAGTACACGACGCGTGGGGTGCGCTGATCTTCGTCGGTGCCGACGGTACGCGCGAGGGCGTGTCTCCGCGAAACACGCCGATCCGGGTCCCTCGCCGGACGGAGCGGGACCCGGACGCGTGATGCCTGTTCCTCCTACTCGCGTCGGGAGGTGTTGATGCCATCCAGGGTGCTACAGCCTCGCCAGACCGTGTTCGCGGGGCCGGGCGGGTTGAGGGTCAGGTCACCGGCGTCATCGTGTTCCAGGAAGAACCGGTAGTGCCGGAGGTCCTTGAGTGCGGACAATGTGCGGGTCCAGTCGATGTCGCCCTTCCCGACGTCGACGAACCGGAACTTCCTGCCTCCCGCGCGGGTGCCCGCGGCCGCCGTACGGTTGCCGTTCGGGTCCCACTTGACGTCCTTGATGTGGAACGCGACGAATCGGTTCCCGTGCTTCTTGATCCACCAGTACGGGTCCTCGCCCGCGACCGTGACCCAACCCAGGTCGACCTCGAACTTCACGTAGCGGGGGTCGGTGTACTCAAGCAAGGTGTTGTAGAGCGGGACGCCGTTCTCAAGGGCGAACTCACTGTCGTGGTTGTGGAAGAAGAAGCCGCCGAAGCCCTGCGAAACGGCGTGCTCGCCGCACTCGTTGAACACTTCCGCCAGGGCCTTGAAGCCCTCGCTCGTATTCGCACCGGATCCAGCACCGGGGAAGCCGAACATGCTGCCGGTCCCGACATGGGGAAACCTGCCGAGCGTCTGGGCGTCCTCGAAGATCTGCATTCTGCCGTCGTGGGTCAGCCACGGATTCGGGAGGTTGGCTCCACGTGGGCCGAAGTGGTTGCTCACGATGCGAAGTCCGTGCGACTGGATGATGGACCTGAGCTCGGCCGTCGTCTTCGTGTAGTAGTCACCGGCGAGTTCGAGTTCCCGGACACCGGCGTCGTGGACGGCTTCCAGGGCGACGTCGAGGTTCTTGTAGTCACTGCCGATCAACTGGCGGACGGTGAAGATCTGCAGGCCTATGCGGTCGGCCGGAATCACGTTCGGCCCGCCACTGGGACGGCCCTGCGGCGAGGAGGCGAGGGCCGAGGCCGGGCTCGCCTGGGCGGTGAGCGCTCCGGTGGCCAGTACGCCGGCACCGGCACCGAGCACGGCGCGACGACTCAACTCGTTGTCCACAGGCTCTCCTTCTGTACTGGCGCGGCCCTACGGCCGTCGCTCTCCAGCGCTGCCGTGCCGACCATAGGGCGATGGCAGAACTTTCAACAAGAGTCCGGCAGAAGTCTGTAGACCAACGTGCATAAGTGGGCAGGGCGACGGTAAGAAGTCGGCATCGACGCAAGACTGATCCCGATGTTCAGCCCAGCCGTCGATCCGAAGCGGGGGGTTCGAGGCTCGTGGACCATCGTCTTGTGGCGTCGCCGTGTGGTTCCTCTCGCCCATGCCCCAGCGCGCATCCCCGCCATGTGCGTCGGCTCATCGCGGCGCGGCGGCTACTGGGGGGTTCCCCGGACCCGGCGTCGGGGCTCCCGACGCGCTCGTACGCCCCGGCTCCGGCGCGGGCCCACCCGGACCGGGCTTCGCGGCAGTGCGAACACCGCCGGCTGCCAAGCCGTTCGGTCACGCACCTGGGCGGCCGTCGCGACAGGCCTGCCTGTCCGTCAGGCGGCCCGCCGGGGCACCCGCGCGGCCTCCCGCCGGACCGGCGCCGAGGCCGGAGCGCCGCCCGTGCGCGTGACGCCGTCGTCGAGATGGATGGTGCGGGTGGCGAGCCGGGTGAGGGCAGGCCGGTGGGTGGTCATGACCGCTGTGCGACTGTCGACCAGGTGGCCGAGCGCGCGGACGACGAGATCCTCGGCCACGTTGTCCAGTCCCGTGGTGGGTTCGTCGAGCAGCACAACGGGGGCGTCGGCAAGCAGGGCGCGGGCGATGCCTACGCGTTGGCGCTGGCCGCCGGAGAGGCCGGCGCCCCGGTCGGCGAGGCGGGTGCCCAGGCCATCGGGCAGGCGTTCGGTGAACTCGGTGACCAGGGCTGCCTCCGCCGCCCGGGCGATCTCGTGCGGGCCGGCGTCGGGGCGGGCGTAGCGGATGTTGTCGGCGATGGTGCCGGAGAAGAGGAACGTGTCCTGTAGCACGACCGCGATCTGGCGGTGCAGCCAGATGGTGGGGATGTCGGCGAGGGGGAGTCCGTCGAGGAGCAGGTGGCCGCGGGTGGGCGCGTAGAGACCGGCGATGAGGGAGAGCACGGTGGATTTTCCGGAGCCATTGGGTCCGAGCAGCGCGAGACGTTCGCCGGGGTGGACCGTGAGGTCGAAGTGGTGCAGGACCGGGCCGCGGCCGTAGTCGAGGGTGATGTCGCGCAGGTCGATTCGGCCGGTGGCTCGGGCGGGCATCCGCCGGTGTGGTGCCGGGGGCGGGGGTGGCTGGTCGAGGATGGCGGCGACGCGTTCCGCGGAGGCCGCGCCCTGGGGGAAGGTGATCGAAAGGCGGGACATCGATCGCATGGGCTTGATCATGTCCTTGAGGTAGCTGGTCACCACGACCAGCAGCCCGACGGTCCACCAGTGGTTCACGACACCGAGGCCGCCCGCCCACAGCAGCGCCGCGGTCGCCACCGCCGCGGCGGCTTCGAGCAGTGGAGTGAATCGGGCCCGCAGTTCGACGCTGCGCAGACCGGCGTTGAGGGTGGTGCTGTTGCTGGTGGCGAAATGCGCGTCGTGCAGGTCCTGGCGCCCGAAGGCGTGGATGGTGCGGATGCCTTGAAGGGATTCGGTGACGAAGGTGGCGAGGTGTCCTTCGGCCGCGCGCTGGCGCCGTTCCGTCTGGCGGGTCAACCGGGTGTAGCGGGCGGCCGTGAGGAATATCAGCGGGGCGCCCCCGATCGCGATCAGCCCCAGGCGCCAGTCGACGGAGAGGATGACCGTGGCGTAGCCCGCGAGGGCCAGCAGTCCGGGCAGAAGTGTGGAGAACAGGTCGACCAGAGCGTCCTGGATCCGGCTGGTGTCGATCGCGATGCGGCTCGTCTGTTCCCCGACGGCTTGCCGGTCGTGGTAGCTCATGGGGAGCCGTTGCATATGGGCGAAGACGTCCGTGCGGATCTCCGCCGTGATCCGCTCTCCCGCGCTGTTCATCACACGGTCACCGAGGTAGTCGAACGTCCCCGACGCGAGAGTGATCAGCAGCAGTGCGGCGGCGGCTACGCTCAGCATGGCCAGCGGTGACGAGCCCACGATGCCCGTGAGCCAGGTCAGCGGGCCGCTGGAGTGGCCCTTGAGTACGTTGTCGATGACCAGTGCCAGCGGCCAGGGTGCCGCCAGGTCGGCGATCAGTTCTCCGATGCGCAGCCCCACACCGAGCAGCAGCGTGCCCAGGTGCGGGCGACCGTAGGAACGGAATCGCCACAGGTATCGCATCATTCCCACGTCGGCTCTGCGGTCCCTCATCTGCCCACCTCCGCGGTCAGCTCCGCGCGGGCGGCTTCTCTGAGGGCTGCGTTGCTCGCGCCGGGGCGTATGCCGTGCTCGGCCATGGCGCTCAGCACCACCGGCGCGAGTCCGGGGTCGGCACCCGTGATCGCCGACAGCATCCGGGAGAACTGGCGGCGCTCTTTCAAGGCGTCCTTGGTCAGCCGGGCGGTACCGGCCCCGGCCGACTCCATGCCGCGCAGCAGCGCCGCGTCGAAGCGCGCCGCGTCGGCACCCGTGGCGACGACCCGCTCACGAGCGGACCAGCATGCCGAGGCCCACACGGTGCCGTCGGCGTGCGGGTCCCGGTCCCGTCCGCCCACGAAGTGCGCCATTGTCCACCGGGGTTGCAGTTTGCGGCGCCGCGGGTCCCACTCGGCGATCGCCCCGCGGTGCCAGCCGTAGATGTCCGAGGTGCCCAGGAGGATGGCGGTGAGGAGATCTGCTGTGCCCTCGTCCAGGGCGATCTTCCGGTTGGTCTGCTGCGCCGGGGGACGCAGCCGGTTGAGCCGGAAGTCCGCGGTGTGCCGGCACAGATGATGGCCGACCTCGTGACAGATGATCGCGGCGTTGTGTGCGGGGGCGCGGAAGTACCGGCTGCCACCCAGCGCCGGGACGAATCCGGCGCCGCCCCCGAGATGGACCTCACCCGCACAGCTGAGAGTGGCGGGCTCGTCCGTGAGCGACGACCTGGGAAGCCGGTAATGCCCGCCGCGCCAGCGGCGGGGCTGGTCGTGCATCCCGATTCTGACCAGCAGGCGCGGGAGAGGGTGGCCGAGCAGGGTCGAAGCGAACCGCAGCGCACGCTGGACGTGGAAGGCCGTGTTGGTCACACCGAACGCCCGGGCCTGCCGGTCCGTTTCGGCGTCGGCCAGGGGGCCACCACCGGCCGCCGGGTCGAACATCAACGAGGAGCCGGTGAACAGCGGCCCGCCACGCTCGTCACGGACCGTGGCCTCGGGCATGACCACTTCGGTCGGCCGCAGTTCAAGGACGTCCAGGGCGGCTTCACGCAACTGCCCCGGCCAGAGACGTCCGTCAGGTACGTAGACGATCACTGGGATCACGGGGCATCATCCCTGGACAGCGGCGTCGGCAAGAGGTCCCGCCGTGGCGACGGTCCCGGCGACCGGTGCGCGCACCAGGTCCACGGCCGCGCCGTTTGCCAGCTGTGGCGGGGACAGGACCGGCAATCCCGTGGCCGCGTGTGCTTCCTGGGAGGCGAGGGGGCTGGCGGTGACCAGACCGCTCACCATGCGGACGGGGACCCCCAGTCCCCGCAGGATCGTCACCCCGGCCGCCGCGTCCAGCGCGTTGGCCGCCGCCAGTACGACACCGTGGGCGAATCCGGGCAGGCACTCGGCAAGCGCCCGTGTCTCGGACTGCAACAGCCCGTCGGCGATCTCCAGGACGACCGCGTCCGCACCGTCGTCGACCAACGCGTCGCGTATGGCGGTCATCGTGGTCCGCAACCGCTCGACCGGATAGCCGAACGTGGAGGACATACCGAAGTCGAGGAATTCGGCAACGGTGCTGGCGCCCGCGTCGATGTACGTCCAGCGGTCCTTGCCGCTGCCGGAACCGGTGACCTTGCCCGCACCGGCGGCCAGTCCGGCTCGCGTCCAGCCACTCACCATGGCCGACGCCGTCGTGGTCTTGCCCGCGTTCATCGACGAGCCGAGCACGACCAGAGTGCCCCACTCCGGCGCCGCGTGCGGCGACGGCGTCCGCGCGTAGTGTTCCAGCGACAGGGGCATCCCGGACCGGTCGTTGAGCGTGCCGATCACCTTCAACTCGGTCGGTGGCTGCCGTCGCGCATGCGCCGAGGCGACCGTTCCCACCAGGCCGCCCGCCGTGAGCAGATGAACACTGGGCCCGGTCGGCAGATACCCCTCGTAGAAGTCCGTGGCATACCGGTTGCCATATGCACCCACCACGATGTCGCCGCAGTAGAGACGGACGCGCCGACCGTGGACATCCTCCAGATGGTCGAGCTCGCCCAGGTGGGCCACGGTGGCGACCACGAGATCCCCGAGCTGCGGCTCGCGAACCGACCCACCGGGCACGGTCGCGTCCCGATCGTCGATTCTGCGGGTCACATAGCCCCACTTGGCCCCAGCGAAATCTCTCATCACAGATCCTCATCCGGTGCGGATCGGGCCCGTGCCGGCGCCCGAACGGGTGTCGTCCATTCGATTCGCTCATCCCATGTTCGGTGCTCCCGGGAGCGACCGCATTGTGACGGCGACCCTGGTGGGCGCCCCGGCGGTGACCATGCGCGTTGGTACAACTGGGAGACTCGGAGAAGTCCGAGGAGACGCCCACTGCCCGTGGCCACCCGATCAGCTCAGTACGGGGTGCGGGGCTCGGGCGTGGGCTGGATCCTGTGCCTCGCTGGTCCGCTTCACTGGTCGGCGAGTGCGCTCTCAGCCTCCCGCTGATCGGAAACCTGGTTGTACAGCAGGCGCAGCGCGTCGGCCGAGGCGCTGTCGTTGGGTGTATAGACCTCAAGCCGGTGGTCCGGGCTGTCGGGCTGGAGCCACACCTGGTAGTCGACCTCCACCCCTCCGACGGTCGGGTGTCGCAGCCGCATGGTGCCCACGGTGCAATCCGCGACGTCGCCTTTGGCCCATAGCGTCGCGAAGTCTCCGCTCCGCATGGCGAGTTCACCGATCAGTTCGGCCAACCGGGCGTCGGTGGGGTACCTGCCCGCGGTGAGCCGCAGGTAGGCGACATGGGTTCGAGCGAGTTCATCCCAGTTTCGGTGCAGGTCGCGGGTGAGAGAGTCCAGGAAGAACATCCGGGGGATGGACGGCCGTCGCGCGAGATCGTGAGGCGCGTCGAAGTCGATGTGTTCCGCGACGAGGGCCTTTCCCGTGCGGTTCCAGGCAAGCACATCGCCGCGGCGGCCCAGCACGACAGCCGGCGTGGTTCCACCCAGGGACGCCAGGAGCGCCAGTACTCGTGGGTGCGGTCTTTCATGGCGGGGACGGACCAGGCGTGATGTGGCGGGCTGACGGGCGAGGTTGTGCAGGTGGGCGGTCTCGGCCGGATCGAGCTGGAGCGCGTGGGCGAGCGCGTCGAGGACCTGTTGGGAGGGTGTACCGGCCTGACCCTGTTCCAGCCGTGTGTAGTAGCCGGCGCTCACGCCGGCGAGCTGCGCGAGCTCCTCACGACGCAGGCCCGATACGCGGCGGGCGGTGCCGTAGGTGTGCAGTCCGACGTCGGCGGGCGTGACCCGGCCGCGGCGGCTCTTGAGATATGCCCCGAGGCTCTCCAGCTCCATGCTGCGAGCGTAGGCGCGACGGTCCGTGTCCGGGTGTCCCTGGGAGGTGTACCCATGACACGGGTCTGGTTGCCGAGCGGTCGGCGGCGCACTGTCAGCGGCATGAATGATCAGTGTGTTTCTCACGCACCCGGTCTGCGGGAGTGGCTCGGTCTGTCGGTGGTGCTCGGGCCCGTACTGCTGGTCGCGATGGATGGTTCGGTGCTGTTCCTGGCCATGCCCAAGGTCGCCGAGGAGCTGTCCCCGACCGCCGATCAGGCGTTGTGGATCCTGGACGTCTACGGATTCGCCGTCGGGTCGTTGCTCATCGCGTTCGGCAACATCGGCGATCGGTACGGCCGGCTGAAGTTGCTGATGACAGGCGCGGCGGCGTTCGGCGTCGGCTCGGTGGGAGCGGCGTTCGCACCTGGGCCGGAACTGCTGATCGCCTTCCGGGCGCTGATGGGCGTGGCCGGTGCCACTCTGCTGCCGTCGGCGCTGGCGGTGCTCAGCGAACTGTTCGCCGACCCACGTCGGCGAGCACAGGCGATCGGGATCTTCGCGGCCACCTTCGCCGGCGGGTTCGCGCTCGGCCCGGTCATCGGCGGACAACTGCTGAGCAGGTTCTGGTGGGGATCGGTCTTCCTGATCAATCTCCCTGTTGTCCTGCTGTTCCTGGTTCTCGCCCCGATCCTGCTCCGTGAGGTGCGCGCCACCCGAAGCGGCCGCATCGATGTCTTGAGCGTTCCGCTCTCCGCCGCGGGCATCCTGCTGACCGTCTACGCGATCAAGCATGCCGCTGTGGAGGGGCCGGACGCGACGGCGGTGGGCACGGGGATCGCCGGTATCGTCACCCTGGGGTGGTTCACCCGGCGGCAACTCCGCCTTGAGTTCCCGCTGATCGACTTCCGTCTCTTCCGTGACCGGGTGTTCACGATCGCGGCCATCACCGGGCTTCTGCCTCTGGCCGCGTGGTCGGCGGTGGCCTACCTCGGCGGCGTCTATCTCCAGTCCGTTCTTGGGCTGCCCGTCCTGGACGCGGCGCTGGTCGCGCTCCCCGGCGCCGCTGTGCTCACCGTCACCTGTGTCGTCACACCGGTACTGGTCGCACGTATCGGCACCCGCGCGGCGCTCATCACCTGCCACTTCCTCATCGCCGCGGGTCTGCTCCTGCTGTTGCCCACCAGCGTCTCCGGCGGGATCGGCTGGTATACGGCGTCCACCGTCATCGCCGGCATCGGTTACGGCATCTCCTTCAGCGTTGTCGCCGACACCGCCGTCGCCGCGGTTCCCGCGGAACGTGCCGGGTCCGCGGCGGCGATCGCCGAGACCAGCAACGAGATCGGCAACGCCCTCGGCATCGCACTCCTCGGCTCGCTGGCCGCCCTGATCTTCCGGCTCCAGGGACCTGACCTCGCCGACACCCTCAACGAGACACTCCAGATCCCCGGCCTCACGCCCGCCGTGATCGGCCACGCGAAGACCGCCTTCGTCACGGGTCTGCACGCCGCTGCCGTCATCGCGGGCATCCTCCACGGCGCACTCGGTGCGTTTGCCCTGCGCCGGATACCGAGAACCTTCCGCAGCACAGGCGACGCCTGAAAACCCGGACCAGGCGCCCTTCCGCGGCGTCCAGGACCGGTTCGGCGCCGGCGCGTACGGGCCGGGGCAGCTCGGTCCACGCCGAGCGGCGCGGGTGGACATCGGGCAGTCGTGCGATTCCCACACCTCTGAAGTCGTCGCTCGCAACCGTCACCTGGCCGGAGAAGAGAACGGCGACGTCAGGTGTGACGGTGGACATCGTGACGGATGCGATGCGGCGAGACCTGCGGTCAACGTGCCCCGCTCAGTCGGTTTCGGATGTCTGTCGAGGGCGGGTGGAGTAGACCTTGTGCCACTGCTCGGCCGAGCGGACCAGGTCGTCGATGACGTGGTGGAGGAACTGGCTCGTGTTCTCCAATCGGGCACCGGCAGGGGTGGTGACGCCAAGCTTCCGCGCTCCGGCCGCGCAGGCTTCGGCGATCCGGGTCTGGTTGCGCGCGCTGGTCATGATGGAGGTGAACACCGCGCCGTCTTCGATGACGTAGCGCTCGGCGCGGCTGCGGGGGTCGCGCTCGCGCTTGATGAGTGCCTGGTTCTCCAAGTAGCCGATGGCCTTGGAGACGGAGGCGGGACTGACCCGCAGGCGTCGCACGAGGTCCACCGAGGTGAGGCTGCCGCTGTCGGTGGTGAACAGCGCGGCGAGCACCCTGGCCATCATCTGCGGGAGCCCGGCCTGAATCATCAGCTCCACGCTCTGCGCGCCCACCTCGTCCACGATCCGCGAATCGCGCCCGCCGAGGTCGACCCTTCCCGGTGCGGTCGCCGGCGCAGGGGTCCTGCGCTGACGCGCGTGCCCTGCGCCCGCTTGGTGCGCCGCCTCGGCGTGGTAGCCGCGCGGCCCACCATGGCGCATCACCTCGCGGGTGACGGTCGAAGTCGGCCGCCCGATGCGGCGGCCGATGGCGGCGTAGGTCAGCCCCTCGCGCAGCCCCGCGGCGATCTGCTGCCGGTCCTGGAGCGTGAGTCGGTCGCCGGGCATCGGGGCGTCCTCCACTGTTCGACGTCCGGACCAGCTTAATGCAACGCCCCTTCCGTTGCATTACCTGGCATTCACCATGCAACGATTCACCTTATCTAGCTGCACCTATGTGGTTGCTTCACATGAATGCGATTGACGAACCAACGAATGCAACGCAACTATTACTGAGCCATGAAGGCTGGCTGAAAGCTCATCGACGGAAGCGAAACCCATGACCACGACCACCAACCTCGGTCCCCCCGCCCTCTCGGCGACCGCGGTACGCAAGGCGTACGGCGACCACGTGGTGCTGAGCGGCATCGACCTCGACATCCCCGCAGGATCGGTTTTCGCGCTGCTCGGCCCGAACGGCGCGGGGAAGACCACCATGGTGCAGATCCTGTCCACGCTGATCCGCCCGGACGCCGGGGACATCAGGGTCGTCGGCCACGACGTGGTCAGGGATCCGGACGCGGTCCGTGCCGCGATCGGTGTCACCGGCCAATTCTCCGCGGTCGACGGCTTTCTCACCGGCGAGGAGAACCTGCTTCTGATGGCCGACCTGAACCACCTGCCCCGCCGGGAACGGCGGCAGTGCGCCACCGACCTGCTGGCGCGGTTCGACCTGGTGGACGCGGCTCGCAAGCCCGCAGTGATGTACTCCGGCGGGATGCGCCGTCGCCTGGACCTCGCGATGACGCTCGTCGGCCGACCCCGGGTGATCTTTCTCGACGAGCCGACCACCGGCCTCGACCCGCGCAGCAGGCGGACCATGTGGGAAATCATCCGCCGTCTGGTGACCGACGAAGGCGTCACGATCTTCCTCACCACCCAGTACCTCGACGAGGCCGACCAGCTCGCCGATCGAATCGCGGTGCTGAACCAAGGAATGATCGTCGCCCAGGGCACGGCAGAGGAGCTCAAACGGCAGGTCGGCGGCGGCCACATCACCCTGCGGTTCGCCGACGCACGCGGCCACGACTACGCGGCCCAGACCCTGGACGTGCTGTCCCGCGACGATGACGCACTCACTCTGCAGGTCTCCAGTCAGGGCGACATACGGTCGTTGCGCGTACTGCTGGACTGGCTCGACCGCGCCTCGCTCACCGTGGACGAACTCCAGGTCCACACCCCGGATCTCGACGATGTCTTCTTTGCGCTGACAGGCAACCCCGTCGCGGAACAGGAGCCCGTCCGATGAGCACCGCCACCCACGCCTTCACCGATTCGGTGACCATGCTGCGCCGCCAGTTGCGGCACATGCTGCGCTACCCGACGCTCACCCTCACCGCCGCCGGGGTTCCGGTGATCTTCCTGCTCCTGTTCGTCTACGTCCTCGGCGGCATTCTCGGCACCGGCCTCGGCGGACCATCGGGCGGCCGGGACACCTACGTGAACTATGTCGTCCCCGGCGTCATCCTGATGACCGCGGCCACCGCGGCCCAGGGCACCGCGATCTCGGTGGCCATCGACATGACCGAGGGCATCGTCGCCCGGTTCCGCACCATGGCCATCGCCCGGGTCTCGGTGCTCACCGGCCACGTGCTGGGCAGCCTGGCCCAGACCCTGCTGAGCATGGCCATTGTCACCGGCGTCGCACTATTGGTGGGCTTCGAGCCCACCGCGGACTTCGGTGAGTGGCTCGGCGTGATCGGCGTGCTCGTGCTGATCATCTTTGCGCTCACCTGGTTGTCGGTCGCGCTGGCCATCATGGCCAAGAGCGTCGCGGCCGCGAGCAACATGCTGACGCCACTGATGATCCTGCCGATGATGGGCAGCGGATTCGTCCCCACCGACTCGATGCCCGCCGGGCTCAAATGGTTCGCCGACTACCAGCCGTTCACCCCGTTCATCGAGACTCTGCGCGGGCTGCTGATGGGCACCCCGATCGGCGACAACGCGATTCTCGCTATCGGCTGGTGCGCCCTGATCGCCCTGGGCGGCTACCTGTGGGCCAAGAAGCTCTACAACCGGGAGCCCACGCGGTGAGCCGACCACTCACCCCGCACCACGAACCGCACGTGATGCGGCTGAGCGGCGTGCGCGAAAGGATGAACCTGGTTCTGGTGCGCTGCGCAGCCTGTGGGCGCGGTCGGCGTCCAGGTCGGGCACGGGGCGAAAACTCTGGATTGAGGTGACGGAGCATGGAGATCAACGGATCGGTCGCGCTCGTGACCGGCGCGAACCGGGGAATCGGGCTGGCGTTCACTCGCGCTCTGCTGGCCCAGGGGGCGGCCAAGGTGTACGCGGGCGTCCGCCGCCCCGAGGACTTCGACGAGCCCGGTGCGCGGGCCGTGCGCCTCGACGTCACCGACCCTGATCAGATCGCGGCCGCCGCGGCGACGGTGTCCGACGCGACGATCGTGATCAACAATGCCGGGATCCAGGCCGGACCACCGCTGCTGGAGGGGTCCCTGGACGGCGCCCGGAAAGAGCTTGAGGTGAACTATCTGGGCACCTGGGCCGTGTCCCGGGCCTTCGCCCCTGTCCTTGCCACCAACGGCGGCGGAGCCCTGGTGAACATGTTGTCGGTGGCTTCATGGCGGGCCAACAACCGGTTCCCCGGTTACGCGGCGTCGAAGGCTGCCCAGTGGTCGCTGACCAACGCACTGCGCGTGGCACTGCGGGACCAGGGCACGCTGGTCGTCGGCGTGCACGTGGGCTACGTCGACACCGACGCGACCCTGGCGGTCGACGCTCCCAAGGTGGAAGCCGCGGAAGTGGCCGCGAAGACGATGGACGCGATCAGCCACGACGAGCCGGAGGTTCTCGTCGACGAGACCGCCCGCCGCGTGCGCGCCGCACTGTCGGGCCCACTGGAGCTGCTCTACCCGACCGCCTGAAGCCGCACGCACAGGACCGCGGGATCGCGAGGTCGGGCTGTGTCCGCGAGCAACCGTGAGGTGGATGCGTGAGCACGGACAGTGACGTTCTGTCAGGTCTGTGCGATCACGGTCGAACAGAAGTGGTGTGCCTGAGCGTCGTGGTTGGTCCCTGCGGCCAAGCACGACGGCCGGCGCTTCTCGGGTCTCTAGGCTTCGTCGAAAGGTCTCGCAGTGCCCGGCGTGATCCCAGCCCCCATGGCGACTCGCCGCCTAGTTGTGCGTCGGGAAGGGCGCCCGCCGGCATTTTTCCTGGTCAGGCGCCCTACTCCGGTGTCTAGAAGAAGCCCTGCTTCTTCGGCGAGTACGACACCAGCAGGTTCTTCGTCTGCTGATAGTGGTCCAGCATCATCCGGTGGTTCTCACGGCCGATCCCCGACTGCTTGTAGCCGCCGAACGCGGCGTGTGCCGGATAGGCGTGGTAGCAGTTCGTCCAGACCCGGCCCGCCTGGATCGAACGGCCCGCTCGGTAAGCGGTGTTCATGTCCCGTGTCCAGACACCCGCGCCCAGACCGTACAGCGTGTCGTTCGCGGTTTTGATCGCGTCGTCGAAGTCGCTGAAGGACGTCACCGCGAGGACCGGGCCGAAGATCTCCTCCTGGAAGATCCGCATGCGGTTGTGGCCCTCGAAGATGGTGGGCTGGACGTAGTAGCCGCCGGCCAGTTCGCCGTCGTAGTCGATCCGCTGACCACCCGTCAGGACCTTGGCCCCCTCCTGCCGGCCGATGTCCAGATACGAGAGGATCTTCTCCAACTGGTCGTTGGACGCCTGCGCGCCGACCATCGTGTCGGTGTCCAGCGGATGGCCGGGCACGATCGCCTCCGTGCGGGCCACGCCCGCGGCCAGGAACTCGCTGTAGTGGCCGTCCTGGATCAGCGCGCGTGATGGGCAGGTGCACACCTCGCCCTGGTTGAGGGCGAACATCGTGAAGCCTTCGAGCGCCTTGTCACGGAAGTCGTCATCGGCGGCCCAGACGTCGTCGAAGAAGAGGTTCGGGCTCTTGCCGCCGAGTTCCAGGGTGACGGGTTTGATGTTCTCGGAGGCGTACTGCATGATCAGCCGCCCCGTCGTGGTCTCGCCGGTGAACGCGACCTTCGCCACGCGCGGGCTGGACGCCAGTGGCTTGCCCGCCTCGACGCCGAAGCCGTTGACGATATTGACGACGCCCGGCGGCAGCAGATCGGCGATCAGATTCATCCAGAGGTGGATGGAGGCCGGGGTCTGCTCCGCGGGCTTGAGCACGACGGCGTTCCCGGCGGCCAGTGCGGGCGCGAGCTTCCACGTCGCCATCAGGATCGGGAAGTTCCACGGGATGATCTGGGCCACCACCCCGAGCGGCTCATGGAAGTGGTACGCGACAGTGTCGTCGTCCAGCTCGCTGAGCGTGCCCTCCTGGGCGCGCAGCGCCCCCGCGAAGTAGCGGAAGTGGTCGATGGCGAGCGGGATGTCGGCCGCGAGCGTCTCCCGGACCGGCTTGCCGTTCTCCCAGCTCTCCGCGACGGCCAGCTCTTCGAGATGCTCCTCCATCCGGTGGGCGATCCGGTTGAGGATATTGGCACGGTCCGACGCCGACGTCTTCGCCCAGCCGGGGGCCGCGCCGTGCGCCGCGTCGAGGGCGCGCTCGACATCGTCCGCCGTGCCACGGGCGATCTCGGTGAAGGGGCGGCCATTGACCGGGCTGGGGTTCTCGAAGTACTGGCCGCGGGCCGGCGGTACGTACTCCCCGCCGATCCAGTGGTCGTAGCGGGACTCGTACGAGACGATCGCGCCCTCGCTGCCGGGCGCTGCGTAACGGGTCATCTCTGTGGCCTCCCGGATTCCGCGCCGCCCGCCGTTGGACGGCGCCCACGCCCGACGTTATGGAGCGGCACGTTGCGACGACGTTGCACCGCCGCCGTGGTCATCCAGGCGGGCCGTCACCTCCGCTGCCACGCGTCGAGTTCCCGTACCCGTGCGAGTGCCGCCGGCCGCTGCTGCACGGGGAGTACGGCGGCCAGCGCCCGCCACACCGGCAAGTCGTCCTCGCCCCAGGGGCTGTAGGCCCAGTCGGCCAGCAGCCCCGGGTCGCCGCGAGCGACCAGCGCGGCCCGCAGTTGGTCCGCGAGACGCCGGCGCAGCCGTACCACCGTGGGCGCCCGCGAGGCCGGCAGCAGCGGTCCCGCGTACGCGCTCATCGCGGAGGTCACGGAGCCGGAGGCCAGCCGCCGGGTCACCGTGCCGAAGTCGGACTCGACGTGGGCGGCCAGCCGGTAGGGCCGTGACCGCAGCAGCCCGGGGCCGAGCAGCCCACGCAGCCGGGAGAGTTCCGCGCGCAGCGTGACCGGGGTGACCGACTCGTCCTCGTACAGCTCGACCAGCAGTTCGTCCCCCGCCATGCCCTCGGGGCGGCGCGCGAGCAGCGTCAGGATCTCGCTGTGCCGGGGGCTCAGCCGCAACTTGCGACCGGCCGCCACCAGCAGCGCCTCGTCCCGTCCCAGTGCCGTCAGCCGTACGGACTCGGCGTCGGGAGACGGCGCGAGCAGCGCGAGCTGTGACTCGGCGGCCCGCGCGACCGCGCCCACGAAGCCCAGGCTGTGCGGATGGGCCAGCCGGTCTCCACCGGTGATGTCGACGGCGCCCAGCAGCCGTCCGCTGAGGGGATCGTGGACGGGCGCCGCCGCGCAGGTCCACGGGTGCGCGGGCCGCTGGAAGTGCTCGGCGGCGAAGACCTGTACGGGCCGGTCCACGGCGATCGCGGTGCCCGGCGCGTTCGTTCCGGTCACGCCCTCCGACCAGCGAGCCCCCGGGACGAAGTTCATCCGGCCCGCGAGCAGCCGGGTCGCCCGGTGCCCCTCGACCCAGAGCAGTCTGCCGTGCGCGTCGCACACCGCCATCAGATGTTCGCCGTCCATGGCGTACGCACCCATCAGCTCACGGAAGAGCGGCATCACCCGGGCGAGCGGATGGGCGTCGCGGTACGCGGCGAGTTCGTCGTCGGACAGCTCCACGCACGCCATGCCCTCCGGGCTGACATGGGCGCGGGCGGACCGCCGCCAGGACGCGGCCACCACGGGCCGCACCGGTTGCTCGACCCGCCCCGCGCTCGCGTACGACTCGTACGCGCGGCGCAGGGCCCCTCGGCGCTTCACCGGATCGGCGCCCGCTTCCAGAGCCACCCAGGTGTCGGTCAACGCGGCCTCCCCGGTCGGACATCACCGGACGTGCCCATCGTCGCCCCGGCGGCCACGCCCGGCAAGCGTTCCGCCGGGCAACCGGACCGTGCGGATCACGCCCCGGGTGCACTGCCCTGTGCGGGTGTGTCCTCCGCGAGCGCGTCCGCCAGGGCAGCCGCGGGATCGGGGCCGCCAGGACCCGCGGGAGCCCACCGGCCCCGCTCCTTGCGGTAGGGCCACCAGCGCCCGTCGCGGCCGTACCGCAGCTGGACCGGCGCCTCGGCCACGGTCCAGCGACCGCCGCCGCCCGCCCGCAGCCGCGGCGTGTCCCCGTCCTCCCAGGCCGCGTCGAGCGCCGCCGTGGCCCGAGCGAGGGCCTCGGGCTCCGGGGTCCAGGTGTCCTCCAGTACGGAGAGTGCCGCCGCGCCGCCGTATCGCCAGGCGCGTACCGCGAGGTCCAGCTCGGCCGGCCGGCGGCCGGAGCCCGAGCCGAGCCGCGCCACCAGCCGCTGGTCGGACGTCGTGGCGGCCAGCCGTACCGCATCCTGTCCAGGCGTCAGCTCCGGCTCTTCCGGCTGCTGTTCATGGCCCGGAAGCAGAGCTTCCGACAGCAGCCGCAGCGCACGGGCCGCCGCGTCGGCGGCGAGGAACTCCAGGGCGTCCGCGTCGACCCCGGCCGGCGGCGTGCCCTCCGTGTCGAGGGCCGGCGGCTGCCCCGGCTCCGGCGGCAGCGGCGGGGGAGCGGGCAGCGGCGGCAGAAGGTCGCGCGCGGCGAACGCGGCCACGGCCGGGACACCGGCCTCCTCGCCGCTCCGGGCGCCGTCGTCGTCCGTGCCGTCCCCCGGCTCCTCCTTCGCACCGGCGGCACGGGCGGCACGCGCGACGCTGCGCACCTGAAGCTCGTGGAGAAGCCGGCGCTCGCTCCTGCCCCGCATCAGCAGCAGGAGGAACGGATCCTGGTCCAGCAGCCTGGCCAGCTGATAGCAGAGCGCGGCGGAGTGCGGGCAGTGGTCCCAGGCCTCACAGCCGCACTCCGGCTCCAGATCACCTATACCGGGGAGGAGTTCGACCCCGGCGCCCGCGGCGTCCTCCACCAGATGTGGCGGCATCTCCCGGTCGAGCAGCGCCGCGATATGGCCCGCCCGGTCGACCGCCATGTCCAGGAAGCGGTCCCACTCCTCGTCGCTCAGCTGCTGCAACAGCACATCGCTGCGCTGGGCGGTGCCATCCCGGTCCTGGACGACCGCCGTGATCCGTCCCGGCCGTACGGACACGGCGCCGACGGCGCCTTCACGGGCCTGCCTGCGCCCCCGCTTCAGCTGCTGGGCGTCGAGCGCGGTGTCCTCCAGCGCCTTCAGCCAGGCCCGGCCCCACCAGGTATGCGCGAAGGCCCGGCCCGCGGCGGGCGCCAGGGCGGCGAAGGTGCGCTCGTCGCCGTCCGCCGAACCGTCCGGCGCGTGGTGCGCGAAGCCTGCCACCGCGCCGTCCGTGGCGCCGTCCTCGGAACCGCCGTCGTACCTCGTGCTCATCGGGCGCTCCCTCGCAGCTCCACCAGATCCGCCAGCTCGGCGTCGGTCAGTTCGGTCAGGGCCGCCTCGCCGTTGCCCAGTACGGCGTCGGCCAGCCCCTGTTTACGTGCCAGCATCTCGGCGATCCGGTCCTCGATCGTGCCTTCGGTGATCATCCGGTGCACCTGTACGGGCCGCAGCTGCCCGATGCGGTACGCGCGGTCCGTCGCCTGTGCCTCGACGGCGGGGTTCCACCAGCGGTCGAAGTGCACGACATGCTCGGCGCGGGTCAGATTGAGCCCGGTGCCCGCCGCCTTCAACGACAGCAGGAAGACCGGGACCTCACCGTTCTGGAAGCGGTCCACCATCGCCTCGCGTTCGGCGATCGGCGTACCGCCGTGCAGAAACTGGGTCGGTACCCCGCGCGCCGCCAGATGGCGTTCCAGCAGCCGCGCCATCTGTACGTACTGAGTGAAGACCAGCACGCTCGCGTCCTCCGCGAGGATCGTGTCGAGCAGTTCGTCCAGCAGTTCCAGCTTCCCGGAGCGGTCGGTGAGACGGGGCCGCTCCTCCTTCAGATACTGCGCCGGGTGATTGCAGATCTGCTTGAGCGCGGTCAGCAGTTTGACGACGAGTCCGCGGCGTTCCATACCGTCCGCCTCCGCGATCGCGGCGAGGGTCTCCCGTACGACCGCTTCGTACAGTCCGGCCTGCTCCCTGGTGAGGGAGACGGCTCGGTCGGTCTCGGTCTTGGGCGGCAGTTCGGGCGCGATCCCCGGATCGGACTTCCGGCGGCGCAGCAGGAACGGGCGGATCAGCGCGGCGAGGCGCTCGGCCGCCGCCGGGTCGTTACCGCTCTCGGCGGACCGCGCGTAGCGGGTACGGAACGTACCGAGGCGGCCGAGGAGTCCCGGGGTCGTCCAGTCGAGGATCGCCCACAGCTCGGAGAGATTGTTCTCCACGGGGGTGCCGGAGAGAGCGACCCGGGCCCTGGCTCCGATGGTGCGCAGCTGCCGGGCGGTGGCGGAGTACGGGTTCTTGACGTGCTGCGCCTCGTCGGCCACGACCATGCCCCAGTCCGTCCCGCCGAGTCTCACCGCGTCGAGCCGCATGGTGCCGTACGTGGTGAGGACGAACTCGCCGTCCGCCAGGTCCTCCAGACTGCGGGAGGCACCGTGGAAGCGGCGCACCGGCGTGCCGGGGCCGAACCGTTCGATCTCACGCTGCCAATTGCCCATCAGGGAGGCCGGGCAGACGACAAGGGTCGGGCCGGCCGCCGCCGGGTCGGTCTGCCGGTGCAGATGGAGCGCGATGAGGGTGATGGTCTTGCCCAGCCCCATGTCGTCGGCGAGACAGCCGCCGAGTCCGAGCGATGTCATGCGGTGCAGCCAGTTGAGCCCGCGGAGCTGGTAGTCGCGGAGCGTCGCGGCGAGCGCGGCCGGCTGTCCGATCTCCTGTTCCGCGCTCTCCGGATCGGCGAGCCGGTCGCGCACAGTGGCGAGCCAGCCCGTCGCCCCTACCTCGACCCGGCGGCCCTCGACCTCGGTGGAGCCGGTCAGTACGGCTTCGAGCGCGTCGACCGGACTGAGCTTGCGGTCCTGGCTCTCGTGGGCCCGCCGGACCTCCGCCGGGTCGATCAGAACCCACTGGTCACGCAGTCGGACGACGGGGCGGCTCGCCTCGGCGAGCCGGTCGATCTCGGCACGGGAGAGCCGCTGATCCCCCAGCGCGAAGTGCCAGTTGAAGGAGAGGAGGGCGTCGGCCGACAGGAAGGCGGGCAGATTCGTCTCCGGCCGGGAGGATCCGCCGATGTCCGCCGAGCCCGCTGTTCCCGCCGCGTCCGCCGCCTCCGCCGTGTCGGAGCCGGACCCTTCGTCCGCGGGGCCGATGACGGCGCGGGCCGTCAGCGTGCGCGCCAGTTCCCTGGGCCAGTGCACCTGGACGCCGGTCGCGGCGAGCGCCCCGGCCGCCTCGCCGAGCAGTTCGGTGACCTCCTCGTCCGCGAGCTCGATGGCGTCCGGCACGGCGGCCGAGAGCAGCGGGGTGAGCGGCGGCCAGGCCCGGGCGGCGCGGCGCAGCGCGAGCAGGGCGTCCATCCGGGCGCGCGGGCCGAAGGCGGCCGACGCCGGACCCGACCACACGTCGGTGGCGTCGCGGACCGCGGAGGGATCGCTGACGCTGTGCATCTGGAGGACGGCGCGGAAGGCGGATTCCGGTGTGCCGGGTGTGTCCGGTGCGCCCGGCGTACTCGGCATGTCCGGCGGGCCCGGTGTATCCGGCGAGCCCGGTGTGTCCGCCAGCCCCGGCAACTCGACGCGCAGCGAGAGCCGCACGCCCGCGTCATGCCCCGCAGCCACCGCCGCGGCCCAGTCACGCAGCTCGGGAAAGCGTCGTGGCGGGGCGGCGGCGAAGGCGGGTTCCGCCGTGACGAGCGCCGCGGCCGGCGTGCGCGGCAGCGCGTCGGCGACCGCGTCGAGGAAATCCCTCAACAGCCTCTCGGGCCGGGGGAGAAGCACCGTGTCCGGCGATCGGGCGGCCCGCCCGGCGGTGGCGCCGAGCGGTACGGCGTGCGCGCCGGGCGGCATGGCGGCGGCCAGCGCCCGGATCCGCTCCAGATCCTCGGCGGTCAGTGGTCCGGCCCGCCACGCGTCGTGATCCGTACCGGTGAGGCCGGGCAACAGCCGCCCACGGGCGGCGAGTTGCAGGGCGAGGAGCGCCGCCGCACCCCAGAAGGCCGCGGACGAGGAGGCGTTCGCCGAGGCGCGTGCCCTGGTCAGCACGGGCAGAGCGGTGGCGACGGGAGTCAACAGCGCCCTGACCGTGAGAGGGTGGCCTTCGGTGTCGACGACGCCCAGTTCCTCCAGGGAGCCCGGTGCGGACGGCGGCTCCGCGCCGTCGGGTCGCCAGAAGGCGATCCGCCCGGTGCGAGCCGGATCCGCGGGGAGAAAGACGGTGGAGCAGTGGGCGAGTTCGACGGTCCGGGAGAGCGTTGCCGCGGGGAGCCTGTGCACAGCGAAGACGCATTCCTCAAGTTTGACTAATGCGGGTCGGGGCCGCCGAGGGTACCCCACCGCGAAGCCACGCGGGGACGACGCCGCCGTGACCTGACTCACTCCCGCGACACCCCTGGGTGTAGCCAGCACCACCCCCACCCCCCGGACAGCACCCAGCTTTTCCGGGTGGTGGCGTCATGGCCGCCCGGCATCAGGCACACCTACGTTTCAAAGGGGCCGACGCAGTCCGCACGGCCCCCTCTCAGCGCCCACCTCGGCCTACACAGACCGGAGACCGACATGCCCCAAGCCGCCGCCATCCCCCTCGCGGAGCCCATACCCGACCCCGCAGTCGGCCGCGTCGGCGGCAGCGACTTCACACCCCTCCTGCGTACGGTCAGGGAGCAGGGTCTCCTGGAGCGCCGGGTCGCCTGGTACGCCCGGGGCATCACCGTCAACTTCCTCTTCCTGGCGGCGATCGTCGCCGCGATGGTGCTCCTCGGCCCCTCCTGGTGGACGCTGCTCCTCGCGCCGCCGCTGGCCGTCATATCGGCGCGCATGGCGTTCGTCGGCCATGACGCGGGACATGCCCAGATCACCTCCGACCGGGGCAGGGGCCGCTTCATCCAGCTCGTCCACGCCAACCTGATGCTCGGTATGAGCCAGGAGTGGTGGAACGACAAGCACAACAGGCACCACGCCAACCCCAACCACATCGACAAGGACCCGGACGTCGCCGCGGACATCCTCGTCTTCACCCAGCACCAGACCGCGGGCCGCACCGGACTGCGCCGCTGGCTCACCCGGCACCAGGCCTGGCTGTTCTTCCCGCTGACCACTCTGGAGGGCATCGCCCTCAAGGTGTACGGCTTCCAGGCCGTCTTCTCCCGCGGCGACGACCGGATGCCCGCCCGCCGTCGAGTGACCGAGGGAGGGCTCCTCATCGCCCATGTCGCGGCGTATGTGACCCTGCTGCTCACCACGATGACCGTCGGCCAGGCCATCGTCTTCGCCCTGATCAACCAGATGCTCCTCGGTCTCCATCTGGGCATGGCCTTCGCGCCCAACCACAAGGGCATGGAGATGCCCGACCCGGAGAACAGCGAGGGCTGGGGCCATCTTCGCCGTCAGGTGCTGACCTCGCGGAACGTCCGTGGCGGACTCCTGACCGACTGGTTCCTCGGCGGTCTGAACTACCAGATCGAGCACCATCTCTTCCCCAGCATGCCGCGCCCCCATCTGCGTCTCGCACAGCCGATGGTGCGCGCCCACTGCCGCTCGCTGGGGCTCCCGTACACGGAGACCGGACTGATCGAGTCGTACCGCCAGGCGCTCGGCCATATGCATGAGGTCGGCGAACCGCTGCGCGCGGGCGCATAGTGGAACTGGCGGACGCCCGTACGCGTTCACTGGGCAGGAAGCGGCCTGGCCGCGAAGGAGGCGTCGAGATGTCGACACGTACGAAGATCACCATCGGGGGAGTGGCCGTCGGCCTTCTTCTGATACCGCTGATCGGTTTCTGGTTCTCACTGCTGGTGGTGCTCGGCGTGCCGGCGGTCGCGTATCTGATGCTGGACCCGTCGCAGCGCCGCAGGCTGCGCAGGATCAGCCGCAAGGAGCTGGGCCGCTGACCCGGGCGGGCTGATCAGACGCGTGCGGGGTCCTGGGCCGGACGGTCCCGGCCCCGCACGCGGACGCGGTTCCGGCCCGGCCGCGGGTGCTTCGAGAAGCGCCGGTGGTCCGAGACGTCTCGGCAGGTTGAGAAGCCCCCGGCAGGTCGAGAAGCCCCCGGCAGGTCGAGAAGCCTGGCAGGGAGACCGGTAGCCGGAAGCGGGAAGCGGGGGGCTCCGAGGGGCCGCCTCAGGCCGGGCGTACGGCCATGCCGTCGAGCGCCTTCAGCAGTTCCGGCAGTTCCGCGCCCCGGCCGACCGGCAGTACGTCCCCCGGCTCCTCGTCCAGCAGGACGAACGCCATGTCGTCGGTCCTGGCGACGAAGGACCAGCCGGGGCCGTCGGCGCGCAGCGTCCTCGCCTCACCCGGGGCGAAGCCGGACCGCACCCGGCCGAGCGGCGGCGGGTCGTCCAGATAGCCGCGCAGTTCCCTCAGCACTCGTCGCACACCCTCATGGGCGGGTCCCGGCGCGCCGTCGGCTGCCGCGGCCGCCGGCTCCTTCCCGTCAAGCTGCTCTCGCCAGGCCGTCCACTGGAGGGCGATTCCGTCCGCGCCGAGGCGCCGCTGGGCCGGGCCCCAGGACTCGGTGTCGGGCGGTGCGAGGGGTGGCCGCAGGCCGTCCTCCTCGGAGCCGGGTTCCGGCTCGGGGTCGTGCGGGGCGGGTACGCCGGGCGCCGCGACGGCGAGGGCGACCGGCCAGCCGGGCAGGGCGCACACCACGGTCCGTTCCGCCGGCGACAGGTCGTGCTCCATTCCGCAGTCCCAGGCAGCGATCGCCACGGCGACCAGTGACACGTCGTCCACCACCACCGTCCAGCGGGCGCCGTCGCCGTCCTGCCCCATGACCAGCCCGTATCCACGGTCGTACGGCTCAAGCCCGAGGGCGGCACACGCTTCCGGGTAGTCGTCGCCGAGTACGGCCGGGAACCGCGCCGGTGTGAGCAGCGTGGCGGTCAGCACATACAGTGCGTCGTCGTCCACGGAGTCTTCCGTTCCGGTCACCGCGCCTCCCGAACCGATCGCTTGTCGGCGCACCCTAGCCAGTGGGCAACCCGGACGTCGAGAGTGCGGTACGACCAGGCTTTTCCGGCACTGGCCCCGGCTCGGCCCCGGGTCTGCCCCGGCTCCGCCCCGGGTCTGCCGCGGCCCTGGCGTCGGTCCGTACGGAGTGTCGTGGTCCCGGCCGGGCCGGTGGTCAGACGGTCGGCAGGCCCAGCAGGCCGCGGGCCACGGTCTGCGGCGACTCGTTCCGCTCGCGGGCCAGCGCGATGACCGCCCGGCAGGCGAGTTCGCTGACACCGAAGGAGAGGGCCTCCGGTGAGACCCAGTCCACCGCCTCGTCGATCCGCCGCTGATCGTCCTCCGCGCACGCCGACACATAGGTGGCGGCGGCCTCGAATATGTTATGCGGCCGGTCCGGGGGCGGCTTCGCGGCCGGGACTGTGGCCCGGTCCGACACATGGTCCGGTACGAGGATCCTGCGCAGTCTGCTGAACACGGGGTCCACCTTCCCTGCTGCCTGGCGTGGTGCGGGCCGCGACGGTCGTCCGGTCGACCTGGGCGCCGTCCGGGCCTGGGCGCCGTCCGGGCCGCCGTCCGGGCCGCCCTTCCAACGTACGGTCGCGGGTGCGCCGGCAGAAGAGGCCCTTCCCCGTGGCGGGTGCTTTTCCGGGCCACGGACACGGGGCCTGGGGTGTGGGGCCACGTATGCGAGGCGCCGGGTGATGGGCGCTGGGCGCAGGGCGCTGGGCTCAGCCGTGGAGTACCGCCAGGGCCAGGAAACGGGGGTCCTCGTCGGTGTACGTCTCCAGCCGCCAGCCCGAGCCGGCCAGCAGCGGACGAAGGTTGGGCTCGGCGCGCAGATCCCCGTCCGTGATCCGTCGGCCCTGTCGGGCTGCCAGCGCCGCCCGGCCGATGGGATGGAACAGCGCCAGCCGGCCCCCCGGCCGTACGACCCGGGCCAACTCCCGCAGATTCTCGTCGGGTCGCGGCAGATGAGCGATCAGGCCCGCACCGAACACCGCGTCGAGCACCGCCGTCCGCAAGGGCAGCCGGCTCACATCGGCGAGCAGCAGGTGCCCGGCGGCGCGACGGCCGGCCCGTACGGCCGCGTCGAGCATCTCCGGGGTCAGATCGACGCCCAGGACCGTGCCCCGCACGCCCACCGCGTCCCGCAGCGGTGGCAGCGCGCGGCCCGTACCGCAGCCCGCGTCCAGCACGGTGTCGCCAGGGCGCAGCCCCAGGTCGGCGACCGCGGCGGCGTAGGCCGGACCGTCGTCCGGGAAGCGCGCGTCCCAGTCCGCCGCCCGGGAGCCGAAGAATTCCTGCACATGTGTGTGGTCATGGGCCATGGGGCAATGATCCCCGGCCAGGCCGTCGCGCGGCGCGCGCGGGTCGCCGCACTTCATTGCCCCACTTCGCCGTCCCACTTCCCGTCGGCTTTTCCCGGGGGTAACTTGTCCCAGAGGCACCCAAGAACATCTGGGATGTCCTGGATATCGCGGATGTCCGGGCGCCTCGGAGGGCCCCGACGGCTTCGCGCGGAGATTTCTCCGAGAAATCCTCGCCGGTTCCGTCGAGGGTGTCGAAATCACGGCGCGTGCTTCTACCTGTCAGTGAGAGCGCCGAGAAGGGCGCGACAGTGAGGAGAACGTCATGAAGTACATGCTGCTGATGCAGTTCAGTGAGAGGACCGCGGACTTCGCACCGCTCACGGAGTGGACCCAGGACGAGGTCAGGGCCCATATCGCCTTTATGCGGGACACGAACAGCATGCTCTCGGACAGGGGCGAGCTGGTCACGGCGGAGGGGCTGGCGGGTCCGGAACAGGCCAGGATCGTACGGGCGGGTGGCGACGGTTCCGCCGTTGTCACCGAGGGCCCCTTCCCCGAGACCAAGGAATTCCTGGCCGGTTACTGGATCGTGGACTGCGAGAGCGACGAGCGGGCGGTGGAGCTGGCCGCGTATGTGTCGACAGCACCCGGCCCCGGCGGAAAGCCGCTCAATATGCCGATCGAGGTACGCCAGGTGATGGCGGGACCGCCCGAGGAGATGTGAGCGCTGACTGATACGACCCGATGCCCGGTGGAACCCGAGCCCGATCCGAGGAGGGATCCGGGAACCGGCGGGGAGACGACGGCCGAGGACCTGCTGCGCACATTGGCGCCGCAGGTCGTCGGCGTGCTCACCCGGCGCTTCGGGGATTTCGACTCGGCCGAGGACGCCGTGCAGGAAGCGCTGTTGGCGGCGTCGACGCAGTGGCCCGACGAGGGCGTGCCCGGCAATCCGCGTGGCTGGCTGATCCAGGTCGCGAGCCGCCGGATGACCGAGCGGGTACGTGGCGAGCAGGCGCGCCGCCGCCGCGAGGATCTGGCGGCGAGACAACTGCCCGCGGACCGATGGACGGCGCCGGCCGCGGACAGTGCGGCACCGGCGGACCGGGACGACTCGCTGGTCCTGCTCTTCCTGTGCTGCCATCCGGCGCTGTCGCCCACGGCCGCGATCGCACTGACCCTGCGCTGTGTCGGGGGGCTGACCACGAGCCAGATCGCGCGCGCCTTCATGGTGCCCGAGACGACGATGGGGCAGCGGATCAGCCGGGCCAAGCAGCGGATCAAGGCGTCCGGGATCCCGTTCCGGATGCCGGAGGGCGAGGAGCGCGTCGGCCGGCTCGACAACGTACTGCATGTCCTCTACCTGATCTTCAATGAGGGATACGCCACCAGCGAGGGCCCGGATCTGCAACGGGTCGAGCTGTCCCGGGAAGCGATCCGGCTGACCAGAGCCGCCCATGAACTGCTCCCCGACGACAGCGAGGTGGCCGGTCTGCTGGCGCTGATGCTGCTCACTCACGCCAGAAGCGCCGCGCGTACCGGCCCGGCCGGTGAGCTCGTCCCGCTCGCCGAGCAGGACCGCGGGCTCTGGGACACGCGGGCCATCGACGAGGGCACCGCGCTCCTCACGGCCACCCTCCCTCAAGGGCCCCTCGGCCCGTATCAGGTCCAGGCGGCGGTCGCCGCCGTCCATGACGAGGCGACGACGGTCGAGGACACCGACTGGCCGCAGATCCTCGCCCTGTACGGAGTGCTGGAGCAGTTGTCCGCCAGTCCGGTCGTATCCCTGAACCGGGCGGTGGCCGTCGCGATGGTGCGCGGTGCGGACGCGGGTCTCGGCATTCTCAAGGACCTTGAGGCGGACGGCCGTCTGGCGGGCAACCACCGGTTGTATGTGGCGCGGGCCCATCTCCTCGAAATGGCCGGCGATCGGCAGGGCGCGCTGGAGAACTACCGGGAGGCGGCGCGCCGTACGACCAGCCTGCCGGAACGGCACTACCTCACGCTTCGCGCCGCCCGCGTCGCCGCTCCGGACTGAGGACGCCTCTTCGGAGCGCGCGTCGCCGCTCGGGACTGAGGTCGCCTCTTCGGAGCGCCCCTGCTCTCGGAATCCCCCCTTCGGAGTACTCCTCCTCGGGGGTGCGCGCCGTGCCCGGGATCAGTCGGCCGACGCGCCCTCGTCCTTGCCGCCGCCGTTGCCGTTGCCGTCGCTGTCGGGGGCGGCCTCGGCGGCGGCTCGTATCCGCTTGCGCTGTCGTGAGGCGCGCAGATTGGCCGCGTTGCCGCAGATCCGTACGTCGTGCCAGACACCGCTGTTGTTGCGCGAGGTGTCGTAGAAGGCCGACCCGCACTCGCCGTTGCGGCAGATCTTGAGGCGGGGCCAGGTCCCGGCCCGCTGCGCGAGCAGTGTCTCCGACCAGAGAGCCGACTCCAGCCAGCCGAGCCCCCGGCCGACCGGGAGAAGCCGCACCTGCCCCTGCTCGTCGGGGGCGAGCCGCACCGCGACGCCGCGATCGGAGAGGAGACGGGATGTCGCACCGGCATCGGGGCGGGGCGTCGCACCGACGCCGGGATCCGTGCCCGCCGCCGGGGCCTTGGTGATCAGCCGCTCGAAGGATTCCCGCAGGTCGCGCAGTTCCCGCGGATCCGACGGGGACAGCGCGCAGTCGGGGGAGTCGAGGCCATGGATACGGGCCCACTCCCCGGCGGCACCGGTCAGCCACCGCTCGGCGGCCTCCTGGTCGGCGAGCAGATCCGGTGCGTACTTCTTGATCGCGCGTGTGTTGATCAGCTCCTGCACCAGCGCGAGTCCGGCAGGAGCCTGGCGTACGCGGTATCGCTCACTGGCTGCCCATGACATAACCGAATCGTACTTGACTCTGTCGCGACGGGCGAGCAGGCTGAAGACAGAAGCTATTGGCTTACACCTCTGTCTATTTTATGAGGCCTCCGTCCATTTCATGAGGAGAGAGCGACATGACCACCGTCATTGGAGCAACCGCCCTGGTCACCGGGGGACAGCGCGGCCTGGGCAGGGCCCTCGTACAGGAGTTGCTGGACGCGGGGGCGGCGAAGGTCTACGCCACGGCCCGTACGCCCGTCGCCGAGAGTGACCCCCATATCGTCCCCCTGCCGCTGGAGGTGACGGACGGGAACTCGGTCGCCGAGTTGGCGCGTACGGCCGACGATGTCTCCATCGTCATCAACAACGCGGGGATCTCGGGCGGCGGCCCGCTCAGCGAAGTCGGCGTCGACGAGGTCAGGGCGGTCTTCGAGGCCAATGTGTTCGGCGCGCTGCGTGTTGCCCAGGCATTCGCCCCGGTGCTGGCGGCCCGTGGCGGCGGTGCCCTCGTCGATATTCACTCGGTGCTGTCCTGGGCGGCCGGAGCCGGTGTCTACGGTGCGACGAAGGCCGCCCTGTGGTCGCTCACCAACTCGCTCCGGCTGGAGCTGGCGCCCCAGGGGACCCAGGTGGTGGGCGTCCATCTGGGATACACGGACACCGACATGACGCGTGAGCTGGACGTCGTCAAGAACGATCCGCGGGACGTGGCACGCGATGTCGTCGCCGCGCTGGAGAAGGGCGAGAGCGAGGTCCTGGCCGACGAGGTGAGCCGTGCCTTCAAGGCCGCGCTGTCCGGGCCCGTCGAGGGGCTGAGCCTTCGGCCGGTCGCCTGACCCGGCTGACGCCGTGATCGCCGCGCGGCGTGGCCCGGCAGGGGCGGGGCCTGACGGAGGCGGGTCCTTGTGGAGGCGGGGCCTTGCGGGGCGGGGCCTTGCGGGGCGGGCGGCGGCACCGAGTCGCGCCGCCGCCCGCCCGCCTGTCGGTCCGCGTGTCGGTCCGCATGTCAGTCAGCGATGTCCGCGTATGCCAGCACCTTGTCGATCTTGACCCGAACCACCATTTCGCCCGGCACCCCGTTGCGTTCCCCGAACTCCCGCGCCCGGTCCTCTCCCATGTACCGCGCGCCGATCCGGGTCGCCCAGGCGCGCAGTTGATCCGGCTCCTCGTCGATCTCGGCCCGTCCGTTGATCACCACGAAGGAGAACGGCGGACGTTCGTCGTCCACGCAGAGCGCCAGCCGGTCGTCGCGCAGCAGATTGGCCCCCTTCACGGTCTCCCTGCCGGTGTTGAAGACAAGATCGTCGCCGTCCAGTACGAACCAGATGGGCGCGATATGCGGGCTCCCGTCGGCCCGTACGGTGGACAACTTGCCGGTGCGCGTTCCTTCCGAGACGAAGGCGCGCCACTGCTCCTTGCTCATGTTTGTCGCCATGTCCGCATTTTCCGCTGACACGCCCGCCGACGCGACGCGGCGCTCCCGGGGACCCGCTTGCCCGGGAGCGGTCGGTGCGGAAGGCTACGGGCGTTGCGGGACCATGGGAACACCTGAACGGGGAGGAACGACAATGCCGTTGGAAAAGGGACTCGACTGGCTGCTCGACGACCTGACCGAACGGGTCGAGCACATAAGGCACGCACTGGTGCTGTCCAACGACGGTCTGGTGACGGGGGCCAGCACCGGACTGGCGCGCGAGGACGCGGAACACCTCGCGGCGGTCTCCTCGGGGCTGCACAGCCTCGCCCGGGGATCGGGGCGGCATTTCCGGGCGGGCCAGGCCAGGCAGACGATGGTCGAGTTCGACGAGGCGCTGCTGTTCGTCACCGCCGCCGGTGACGGCAGTTGCCTGTGTGTACTGACGGCGGCCGAGGCCGATGTCGGCCAGGTCGCCTACGAGATGACGCTGCTCGTCAACCGGGTCGGTGAGCACCTCGGTGTCGCGGCGCGGCAGCCGGGAGACACCAGCCTGAGTGGTCTCTGAGAGCTCTTTGGCCTCCTGGGCCCCTGAGGTCCCTGGCGCCTTGGAACACTCCCAGCCGACAGCCGGATTCTCTGCCTGGTCCGGGAGTTATCCACAGGCGCGGCGAAGCAAGCCGCTGTCGCGCTACGGTCGTCACCGAGAGTAATTACACCTCACGGGGGAGGACCATCATGTCCGTCAGCGATGCTCAGTCACAGGCCCGGCACCACATCGCCGGGGATGCGGATACGCTCGCCGTCGCGGCGACGGCCGAGGCGGTGGAAAGCGCGGGGAAAGGGTCCCGGACCGTCGGCGCCGACCGGGCCGCGCGGGAACTGGACCTGCGGCGGGGCGAGTTCGAGCTCGCCGTACGGCTCGGGCACATCCGTACCATCGCCACCGCCGGCGTGACGACCGCAGGCTCGACCGTCGGGACGACCCTGGGGCGGCGGCAGGTCACGTGGCAGGAGATCGACCGCCTGCGGGCGGCAGAGGGATTCCCGCACACTCTGCGCGAGCGGGTGCGGACCGTGGGCACCGCCGAGGGGGCAGCGCTGATGCCCGTCAGCCCCGGGCGCTTCACACAGCTGGCCCGATCGGGGTTCCTCGTGCCGGTGAGGTTCTATCTCAATCGCTACCGCGCGGTCGTATGGCTGTATCTGGCCGATGAGCTACGGTCCTTCGCCGCGAGGGAACCAGGGCTGCTGACCGGACGGTTCCCTCGGCCACTGCGGGCCGGCCTGGAGGCGGGGGAGGACTGGCGTCCACGCAACTGGCGGGGGCGGCGCATCGGTCAGTTGCTGCATGAGAGCCGGGATCCCTGGGAGCGGGCCGCCATCGTGGGCTGTGTGCTCGATCCGGTCCAACTGGCCGAGCTGGTGTCCGATCCGTACGAACGTGCCCATCTGGACCGGCTGCGGCCGGACCTCGGCCACGGCCGTCCCGAGTCCGAAGCGGCGCGGACAGCGGTCCAGCGCCTGCTGGTGGCGGATCACCCGGACGAGATCCAGTGGCACCGTGCCAGTCTTGACATGCTGCTGACGGCGGCCCGGCGCGCACGCCCCGCGCCGCGCCCCGGCAGTTCCCTGTCGCACGGCGGAGGTCCCGCCCGGCGGTACGACGGGACAGGACCAACACCAGCACCGACACCAGCACCGACACCCGTACCCGTACCCGTACCGGAGCTTGCACCCGTACCCGTACCGGAGCTCGCACCCGCACCCGCACCGGCACCCGCACCGACAGGACCAGAACCCGGGTCGACAGGGCGGGGATCCGGGTCGACACCGGTGGCACACGAGCCGCCGCGCGAGGGCGGTCACCGGGGGCTGCTGACCTGGCTGAGGGCCAGGGGGAAGAGAAGGCTCCGCTCCGGGGTCCGGAGCTGAGCGGTGGCGTCCGTGTCGGAGCCCGACGGGACAGGGCACGGGGGTCAGGAGATGACGCGCAGGACGAGCGTCCCGCGCGAGGGCCGCGTCATGAAGCTCGGGGGAGACGCCGGAGGGCACGGCGACAAGGACGCCACCCGGCCGCGGCGACGATCGGAGCGCTGGAGGACACGGTAGGAGGCCTGTCTGTGTCACTGCCGGAGGTGACTCACCACATTGACCACCCGGCCATTGGGATCGGTGACGAAGAACCGCCGTACCCCCCACGCCTCGTCCCGCAGGGGGTAGACGATCTCGGCGCCGCTCGCGACGACCGCCGCGTACACCGTGTCGACGTCGTCCACCTCGATGCTCAGATCAGGGACGACGGCGACGGACTCGTCGTGCCGCATCAGCGTCAGCTGCGCGCTGGGCTGGGAAGGGGAGGCGAGCGTCATGACCCAGCCCAGGTTCATGACTTCTTCCAGTCCGAGGAGCCCGTAGAAGTCCCGGCTCTCCTTCATGGCCTCGGACCGAATGTCGGGTACGACTCTGCGGACGGACATCGGTGGCTCCTGTCAGTGACTGCGGGCGGTCCCGCGTGCCCCATCCTTCCCCCAAGCGGGGCCCGGTGTCCGTCGTCAGGGCCGGGCGTCGCCGGTGACGATGGTGCGTTCCGCGGAGAACTTGCCCCAGTTGCCATCGGGCAACTTGGCGCGGATCTTCACCCGGTAGGTCTCGCCGGCCTTCTTGCTCGCGTACACGCTATAGCTGGCCCGGCCCGTCGGAGGCTCGCCGCCCCAGATCAGGGTCGTCGCGAACTTCCCGTCGAGATAGATCTGGTAGGAGGGGACCTCGCCGCCGGTCTTCGGTGCCAGCCAGGACAGATCCACGTAGTAGGCGCCGTCGGCGGCGTGTGTCGTGGCCCGGAAGTCGATCGGTGCGGTGTCGGGATCGTCGCCGGGGCCGCGCGGGGTGGTGATCTCCACGGCCCGGCTGGCGGGCGAGGTGTTGTCGGCCGCGTCCCGTGCGGTCACGGTGAAGCTGTAGTGGGTTCCGGGCCGCAGCTGGGTGATCCGTGCGCCGGTCGCGTCCCCGCCGACGCTATGGATCTTGGAGCCGCCCTGGTAGATGTCGTACGAGGTGATGCCCTGGTCGCCCGCCGCCGCGGCCCAGTTCAGCTGGGCGCCCCGGGCGCCGTCGCTCTTGCCCGTCACTCCGGTCGGCCGGGCCGGGGCCTTCTTGTCCTCGGTGACCGCGGCCGGTGTGGTGACGGCCAGTTCGCCGCTGGGCGGGGAGACGGCGCCTTCGGCGCCCCGGGCCCTGACGCTGAAGGTGTAGGCGGTCGACGGCTTCAGACCGGTGACATCGATCATGGTCTGGCCGGCCGGGACGTCCTTGATCTTTGTCTTGCCCCGGTACACCTCATATCCGCTGACTCCGTCCTTGCCGGGGGCCGGCTTCCACATGACATGGACGGAAGTGGCGCTCCCGGCTTGGGCCGTGACGCCGGCCGGCGCCGAAGGCGCCTTCGGCGCCTCGTCGTTGGAGCCGCACGCGCCCAGCGCGAGGACGGCGGCGGACGCGAGGGCGGCAAGGCAGAAGGTCCTTCTCATGGCCGTGTCCTCCACCTGGGGGGCAATGGTCTAGACATATATGACACAGGTGTCGGGTGCACATCAAGGGGGAGGTGGTATCCGATGACGGATCATCACGAGATCCACGCGCCAGGACGCCGGCGCGGACAGATGCCGGACGGGAGATTCCACGCCGCACCCGGTGATATCGCCGTGAACGAGCAGCGTGGCAGGCGCTCTTAGGCGCGGCCACGGCGGACAGCCATATCGACGATCTGGGCATCTTCGGCGGCCGGCCCGTGCTGGAGACCAGCGATGCGGGGTGGCGGCGATGCGGGGTGACGGCGGACGCGCGGATACATCGACTCGATCGTTCCCTGACCGGGACACCTTCCGGCCCCGGTCAGGGAACGATCGAGTGGCGATGCGAAAGCTGGTCAGTCTATCCGGTGGACCAACTGATTGGTGAGCTCGTAACGGGCTCCGACGATGGCCAGCTTGCCCTCGGCCACCTTGGCCGCGAGGTCGGGCTCGGCGGCGAGGCGCGCACGGACCATCTTGACGTTGGCGCTGACAGTGGCGTCGACGCGCGCGTCGCCGTGCTGGGAGTGATCGATGGCGGGCTTGATCTGGTCGGCGAGGTACTGGATGTGGTTCGGCAGCCGCTCGCCGGTCTCCTCGGCCTCGACCGCCGCGGCGACGGCGCCGCACGACTGGTGGCCCAGGACCAGGACGAGCGGGATCGCCAACTCCAGCACGCCATAGGCGATGCTGCCGAGGACGGCCTCGTCCAGGACCTCGCCGGCCGACCGTACGGTCATCAGGTCGCCGAGACCCTGGTCGAAGGCGAGCTCCGGCGGCACCCGGGAGTCGATGCACCCGAGGACGACGGCGAAGGGGTGCTGGCCCGTCACCAGGGTCTGCCGCAGGGCCGCGGTCTCGTGCGGGTGCTGCTGGCGGAAGGTTCGCCAGCGCTTGTTGCCCTCGGAGAGCTCGTAAAGTGCCTGGTCGGGGGTGGCCGGGCGGGCGCTCCTCGGCCGAGTGACAGCCGCACCCGCGGAGGGTGCGGCAAGCGTCACTCCCGCGGTGGCCGCGCTTCCCGCGAGGGCCGCGCGAAGCAGCGTCCTTCGGGGTGTTCCCGTGGTCATGGGGGGTCTCTGTGCTCTGGTCAATATCACGGCCGGAGACTATCCGTGACAGCCTTGGCCAACGATTTCACTTGGTGATCTGTTGACCTGCTCTTGAGCCAACTGTGGCTCAAACATGACGGGTTCGGTGTGCGCTCAGGATCCGTTCCCTCGTCGTTCAGCCCTTGGAGCCTGCCGGGGAGGCCGCCCGATTGTGGTTGCATGGGTTCGGTGAATCGACAGACGATGCCAACGGCCGATGACATCCCCATGTGTGATGTCCGGCGTCGCGGCAGGGATGACCTCGACGCGTGCGTGCGGGTCCTGGGCGAGGTGCACAAGGCCGACGGGTACCCGGTGAACTGGCCCGAGCACCCCATGGGCTGGCTCGCCCAGCCCGCTCAACTCGACGCCTGGGTAGCCGAATTGGACGGCCGGATCGTCGGCCATCTCGCCCTCTGCCCGGCGGGCGAGGGTGATGTCGCCCCCGCCCTCTGGAGCAGTCGCGCCGGTACCACCATCCGCGAGATCGCTGTGGTGAGCCGCCTGTTCGTCGCCCCCTCGGCGCGCGGCCACGGCATCGGCGCCCTGCTCATGGCCCAGGCGGCGCGGCAGGCCAGACGGCGCGGTCTGCATCCGGTGCTGGACGTGGTGTCCACCGACGCCGCCGCGGCGGCACTTTACGAACGCATGGGCTGGAGCCTGCTCGCCGTTGTCGATCAGCGCTGGAGCCCGGATCAGACGGTCACGGTCCGCTGCTACGCCGCCCCCGCCTGAACCGACCGCCGCACAGCCACTTCGAGTCGCACAGCCACTTCGAGTCGCGGGGCCACATGGCACCAACGCCCAGGACCTCCGTCCGGCCCCGTGACCACGCGGCACCCTCCGCCGGGTGGAACCGAACCTGACGACGCGATGGATCACCCTCATACCGGGGGCCGGGCGGTGACACGGATGGGGGAATTTCATGCCCCGCCGACCGCCCCGCCGACGGCCCCGGCGTCGGCCCTGCTGATGGTCCCGGCGCCGGGGAGCCGGTCGTCACGCGCTCAGCGCACGAGGCGCCGCGTCGAACTGCGTACCACCAGTTCCGGCTGGAGGACGACGGAGTGATGCGTGTGATGCTCGGCGTCCGGGCCTGTCTCGTCCATCAGCATCTCTGCCGCCGCCCGCCCCATCGCGTCGGCCGGCTGCCGTACGGACGTGAGCGGTACGACGGCCGCGGCCGCGAACTCGATGTCGTCGTAGCCGACGATCGACACATCGCCGGGCACATCCACCCCGGCCCCGTACATCGCCTGCAAGACCCCCAGCGCGAGCAGGTCATTGGCGCAGAACACCGCGGTGGGGCGCTCCGTGAGTCCCAGCAGCCGGGCCCCCGCGTCGATACCGGACGCCACATCGAGCCGCGCCGACTCCACCTGTCGCAGGGCCTGTTCGGGCAGACCCGCGTCGCGCAGCGCCATCAGCGCGCCGGTACGGCGGTCCCGGCACTGGGGGAGCGACATCGGCCCGCTGATATAGGTGACGGACCGGTGCCCGGCGGCCAGCAGATGCCGGACGGCGAGCGCGCCGCCGGCCACGTCGTCCACCGATACGGAGCACCCCTCGGTGGCGGGCACCGCACGGTCGACATGGACGAACGGAATGCCCCGGCGCGCGAAGTCCCGTACGTTGCCGCCCGTGGTGTCGGCCGGGGTGAGCAGCACCCCGCGCACCCGCTGCTCGGCGAAGAGCCCCAGATACTCCGCCTCCTCGGCCGTGCTGCCCGCGCTGTTGCAGAGCATCACCCCGAGCCCCGCCTCACGCGCCGCCCGCTCGGCTCCCTTGGCGACCGCGACGAAGAAGGGGTTGGCCATGTCGAGCACCAGGATGGCCAGAATGCGGCTGGTACCGACCCTGAGCTGGCGGGCCGTCTCACTCCGTACGAAACCGAGCTGGTCTATCACCGCCCGCACCCGCACCCGGGTGTGCTCCGAGACCTTCTCGGGGCGGTTGAGCACATTCGAGACGGTGCCGACCGAGACCCCCGCCAGCCGGGCCACGTCCTTGATACCGACCGTCTGCACCACGCGCCCTGCCCGTTCTGTCACATCTCGTTGGTTCCCTGACCGAGCTGACCATCCTAACGGGGGACGCGCACCCGATCGGATATATCACCCACAGGGGTGTCAGCGCAGACATGTCACCACGGGCCTGTCCCCCCGAGACCGACTGTCCCCCGAGGCCCGGAGACACGTCAGGAGAAACCCGGCGACTCGTCAGCGCCGCGCGTCCTCGCCGGCCAGCAGCTCGGCGGCGCGGTCCCAGCGGGCCCGGTCCCCGGTCGGCTCGTAACGGCGCGGCTCCAGCGTGGCGCGGAGCAGGGCGCGCAGCTCGGCGAGAGTGCCCCGGACGACGCCCGCGGCGCGCGCCTGGACGAGTACGTTGCCGAGCGCGGCGGCCTCGGCCGGACCCGCGACGACAGGCAGCCCACAGGCGTCCGCGGTGAGCCGGCACAGCAGTTCGTTACGGGCACCGCCGCCGACCACATGCACCGTGTCCACGGCGCGGCCGGACAGTCGCTGGGCGTCCTGGATCGCCCTGCGGTGCGCGAGCGCCAGGGAGTCGAGGACACAACGGGTGATCTCGGCCGGACTCTCCGGTACCGGTCCGCCCGTGCGGCGGCAGGCGTCCCGGATACGGTCCGGCATACCGCCGGGCGCGAGAAACGCCGGATCGTCCGCGTCCACGAACGACCGCAGGCCCGGCACCTCCGCGGCCTCCCGCAACAGCCGGTCGAGCCGCTGCGGCGCGCCCTCGGCCTCCCAGGTCCGCAGACACTCCTGGAGCAGCCACAGACCCATGATGTTGCGCAGATAACGGACCGTGCCGTCGACGCCCAGCTCGTTCGTGAAGTTGGCGCGCCTGCTCTCGTCGGTGAGCACCGGGGCCGCCAGCTCCAGTCCCGCCAAGGACCAGGTGCCGGTGGCGACATACGCGAACCGGTCCCCGGAGGCGGGCACCGCGGCGACCGCGGAGGCGGTGTCGTGCGAGCCGACGGCCGTCACCGGCACCGGGCCGGTCAGTCCGGTCTCGGCGAGCACGTCCGGGAGCAGCCGTCCCGCCGGATCGCCCGGACCGCGCAGGGGCGCGAAGAGCGTCAGATCGATGCCGAGCGCGTCGGCGACGGATCGGGACCACTCCCGGGTTCGGGGGTCGATGAGCTGGGTGGTCGAGGCGTTGGTGAGTTCGGTCCCCACCTCGCCGGTGAGCCAGTACGCGATCAGATCGGGGATCAGCAGCAGTCGCCGCGCGGCAGCCAGCGCGGCGCTGCCCCGCGCGGCGGTGAGCTGGAACAGCGTGTTGAACGGCAGGTACTGCAAGCCCGTGGCCCGGTACAGCGCGGACGGCGACAGCACAGCGCCGGCCTTCGCCGCCTCGCCCTCGGTACGGCTGTCCCGGTAGTGCACCGGATTGCCGAGCAGCGCGCCGGAGGCGTCCAGCAGCCCGTAGTCGACGGCCCAGGTGTCGATCCCGACACTCGCGGGCGAGCGCCCCGCCGTCGCGCCGGCTGCCCGAAGACCGTCCAGGACGCCCCCGTACAGCGACAGGATGTCCCAGTGCAGTGTGCCCGCGGTCCGCACCGGCCGGTTGGGGAAGCGGTGGACCTCCTCCAGACGCAGCGTTCCCGCGCCCCGGCCGGAGACCCACCCGACCATGACGCGGCCGCTGGACGCGCCGAGGTCGACGGCGGCGAAAGGGAGCGGTTCGGTGGGTGGCACGGCTGACCTCGTCGGAACTCGTCGGAACTCGTCGAACAGCGGAAGAGACAGGGGGAGACCGCGGGGACCCCGGGGTGTGCGAGCGGCGGGAAAGGGGGCGGCGACGGGAGCGGCGGAGCCAAGCCGCCCGCCCGGCCCCGCCCGCCCCGCTCCGCCATGACGTCAGCGCAGGAACGCCGCCGCGACCCCCGCGTCCACCGGGACATGCAGCCCCGTCGTGTGGCTCAGCTCGCCGCCCGTGAGCGCGAACACCGCGTTGGCCACATGCTCGGGCAGCACCTCCCGCTTGAGGATCGTCCGCTGCGCGTAGAACTCGCCCAGCTTCTCCTCCTCCACGCCGTACACGGCCGCGCGCTCCGCGCCCCAGCCACCCGCGAAGATCCCGGAGCCGCGCACCACACCGTCGGGGTTGACGCCGTTGACGCGGATACCGAGGCCGCCCAACTCGGCGGCGAGCAGCCGCACCTGATGGGCCTGGTCGGCCTTGGTCGCGGAGTAGGCGACGTTGTTCGGGCCCGCGAACACCGCGTTCTTGGAGGCGATATAGACGAGGTCGCCGCCGAAGCCCTGATCGGTCATCACCCGGGCGGCCTCGCGCGAGACCAGGAACGAGCCGCGCGCCATGATGGCGTGCTGGAGGTCCCAGTCCCGGGCGGTGGTCTCCAGCAGCGGCCTGGAGATCGAGATACCGGCGTTGTTGACGACGAGATCCACTCCGCCGAAGGCGAGCGCCGCCGCGTCGAACGCGTCCTTGATCTGATCCTCGTCGGTCACATCGACGCTCACCGCGACGGCCTTGTCCGCGCCGCCCAGTTCGTCGGCGACCACCTTCGCGCTCTCGGTGTTGAGATCGGCGACCACCACACACGCGCCCTCGGCCACCAGCCGGTGCGCGATGGCCCGGCCGATCCCGGAGCCCGCGCCCGTCACCAGCGCCACCCGGGAGGCCAGCGCCTTGGGCGCGGGCATCCGGCGCAGTTTGGCCTCTTCCAGCTCCCAGTACTCGATGCGGAACTTCTCGGACTCCTCGATGGGCGCGTACGAGGAGACGGCCTCGGCACCGCGCATCACATTGATGGCGTTGAGATAGAACTCCCCGGCGACCCGGGCGGTCTGCTTGTCCTTGCCGAACGAGAACATGCCCACGCCCGGCACCAGCACGATCGCCGGGTCCGCGCCGCGCATCGCCGGCGAATCGGGCGACGCGTGCCGCTCGTAGTACGCCCGGTACTCCTCGCGGTACGCGGTGTGCAGCTCCGCGAGCCGCTCCCGCACCCGCTCCAGCGGCGCACCGGCCGGCAGATCGAGAACGAGCGGGCGGACCTTCGTGCGCAGGAAGTGGTCCGGGCAGGAGGTGCCCAGGGCCGCCAGCCGCGGATGCTCCGCGCGGGAGAGGAAGTCGAGGACCGGCCCGGTGTCCGTGTAGTGGCCGACCTGGCGCCGGTCGCTGGAGGCGAGACCGCGGATCAGCGGGGCGAGCGCCGCCGCCCTGGCCCGTCGCTCGGCCTCCGGCAGCGGCTCGTACCCCTGCTGTACGGGGCCGAACGGCTCGGGCGTCCCGCGCTCGGCGAGAAACGTCTCGGCCGTACGGATGATGTGCAGGGAGTTGCGTTCGCACTCCTCGGAGGTGGCGCCCCAGGCGGTGATGCCATGGCCGCCCAGCACACAGCCGATCGCCCGCGGATGGGCCTCCTTGACCGCGGCGATGTCCAGGCCCAGCTGGAAGCCGGGGCGGCGCCAGGGCACCCAGATCACGGTGTCGCCGAAGCACTCGGCCGTCAGCTTCTCGCCGTCGGCCGCGCAGGCCAGAGCGATCCCCGAGTCGGGGTGGAGATGGTCCACATGGGGGGCGTCGACCAGCCCGTGCATCGCGGTGTCGATGGACGGGGCCGCCCCGCCCTTGCCGTGCAGGCAGTAGTCGAACGCGGCGACCATCTCGTCCTCGCGCGCCACCCCCGGATAGACCCGGGTCAGCGCGCGCAGCCGGTCGACCCGCAGCGCGGCCAGTCCGCCGGCGGTGAGCGTGCCCAGGTCGCCGCCGGACCCCTTGACCCACATCAGTTCGACGTCGTCACCGGTCACCGGGTCAGGGGTGGATCCCTTGGCCGAGGTGTTGCCGCCGGCGTAGTTGGTGTTGCGCGGATCGGCGCCGAGCCGGTGCGATCGGTCGAGCAACTGGGCTGCCACAGGGTGGATATGGGGCTGGTCGGTCATCATGTCCCTCTGTGAGATGCGGTCTTCGCAAGGGGGGTACGGGGTGAGCGCTCAGGCTCCCCAGCCGGCCTGGGTGCCGCCGATCCGCTCGGCGGCGATCTTCTCGCCATAGCCGGAAGCGTGATAGGCGGCGACGGGGTCGGCGTCCGCGCCCAGTTCGGCGCGGACCTCGGCGACCAGCGGGCGTACGTCGGTGTTGAAGGCGTCCATCAGCGCCGCGTTCGCCGCCAGTACGTCACCGGAGCGCTGCGCCGCGTCCAGCGCGTCCGCGTCCACCAGCAGCGCCTTGGCCGTGGCCTCCTGGACATTCATCACCGACCGGATGATCGCGGGGATCTTCTCCTCGATGTTGTGGCACTGGTCGAGCATGAACGCGGTCCGCTCGGTGAACCCGCCGCCCTTGATCACCTCGTACATGATCCGGAACAGCTGGAAGGGGTCCGCGGCCCCGGCCATCAGATCGTCATCCGCGTAGAAGCGGGAGTTGAAGTCGAACCCGCCGAGCTTTCCCTCGCGCAGCAGCAACGCGACGATGAACTCGATGTTGGTGCCCGGCGCGTGGTGCCCGGTGTCGACCACGACCTGGGCCTTCTCGCCCAGCTTGAGGCAGTGCGCGTAGGCCGTGCCCCAGTCCGGGACGTCCGTGGCATAGAAGGCGGGCTCGAACAGCTTGTACTCCAGCAGCATCCGCTGCCCCTCGCCGAGCCGCTCGTACACCGTGGCGAGGGCTTCGGCCAGCCGGCCCTGGCGGGCGGAGATATCGTCCTGGCCCGGGTAGTTGGTGCCGTCGGAGAACCACAGCTTCAGATCGCGCGAGCCGGTGGCGTCCATGATGTCCACGCACTCCAGCAGATGGGCCAGGGCCTTGCGCCGGACCGCGGCGTCCGGATGGGTCACGGACCCCAGCTTGTAGTCGTCGTCCTGGAACACATTGGAGTTGATCGCCCCGACGCGCAGGCCCAGTTCGCGCGCCTCGGCGGCGAGCGCGCCGTAATCGTCCACGCGGTCCCAGGGGATGTGCAGGGCGACCGTGGGAGCCACGCCCGTGTGTGCGTGTACCCGGGCCGCGTCCGCCAGTTTCTCCCGCGGGGTCCGCGGCACGCCCGGCTGCGCGAACACCTTGAAACGGGTGCCCGAGTTCCCGAACGCCCATGACGGCGTCTCGACAGCCTGTGACTTCAGCGCGTTCTTCACAGCGGACACGGCGGATCGACCCGTCATCTCTCAGCGCTCCCGTGGTGCGGACTCGGCGGGCGAGTCGGTGCAGCGATTCCTTGTGAATCGTTTCATCGCGGTGAAGTTATGGGAGTCCCCAGTGCGTGTCAACCCTTTCCGCATCTCCTCGGGTTGCGCGCGAAGCGCCTCTCGGATTCAACGGAAAATGTCGCGCACGGCCCATTGACGCCGTCGGTAGTGGCCGTTTAGCTTCCGTGCAACCTCATTGAAACCTTTCACGGCGGGTCCTGCCACGAGTCCCCACCGCTGAGGAGCCCTCATGAACCAGCCCGCCACGGGCCCGGCCCCGGTCCTGGCCCTCAAGGATGTGAGCAAGTCCTTCGGCGCCGTACGGGCCCTGCGGGACGTCTCGCTGCGACTGTTCCCCGGTGAGGCACACGCGCTCGCCGGGGAGAACGGCGCGGGCAAGTCCACCCTCATCAAGACACTCGCCGGGGTGCACAGGCCCGACGCCGGTGAGGTGGTGCTCGACGGCGAGGCGGTCGTCTTCCACGGCCCGGCCGACGCCAGGGACGCCGGTATCGCGGTCATCTACCAGGAGCCGACGCTCTTCCCCGATCTGTCGATCGCCGAGAACATCTTCATGGGCCGTCAGCCGCGGCGCGCGCTCGGCCGTATCGACCGCCGGGCCGTACGGGACACCACCGCGGCCCTGATGAAGCGCCTCGGTGTGGAACTGGACCCGGACCGGCCCGCCCGCGGGCTCTCCATAGCCGACCAGCAGATCGTCGAGATCGCCAAGGCGCTCTCCTTCGACGCGCGCGTCCTCATCATGGACGAGCCCACCGCGGCCCTCACCGGCGGTGAGACCGCCCGGCTGTTCTCCGTCGTGGCGACCCTCAGGGCCGAGGGCGCCGCCATCCTGTTCATCTCCCACCGACTTGAGGAGATCTTCGCGCTCTGCCAGCGGGTCACCGTTCTGCGCGACGGCCGCCGGATCTCCTCCGAGCCGCTGGCCGGACTGACCGAGGACGACCTCGTGCGCTCCATGGTGGGCCGGGATCTGGGCGACCTGTACCCCAAACAGTCCGTGGATGCCGGGGAGATCGCCCTGTCGGTGCGCCGGCTGACCCGGGAGGGGGTGTTCCGCGACATCTCCTTCGAGGTGCGCAGGGGCGAGATCGTCGCCCTGGCCGGACTCGTCGGGGCGGGCCGCAGCGAGGTGGCGCAGGCCGTCTTCGGTGTCGACCGGGCCGACGCGGGCGAGGTGGTGGTCGACGGACGTACGCTCCCGGCCGGTTCACCGACCGCCGCGATGGACGCGGGAATCGCGCTTGTCCCCGAGGACCGCAGACAGCGCGGACTGGTGATGGACCTGTCCATAGAGCGGAACATCGCCCTCACCGGACTCGACCGGCTCGGGAAGGCCGGCCTGGTGCGCCGGGCCCTGGAGCGCGGCCGGGCCGCCGACTGGGCCGTACGCCTCCAGCTCAAGTACAACCGGCTCGCCGACCCCGTCGGCGTCCTGTCCGGAGGCAATCAGCAGAAGGTCGTCCTCGCCAAATGGCTGGCGACGGAACCCGCCGTACTCATCGTCGACGAACCCACCAGGGGGATCGATGTCGGCACCAAGGCGGAGGTGCACCGGCTCCTCTCCTCCCTGGCCGCGGAAGGACTCGCCGTCCTCATGATCTCCTCCGACCTGCCCGAGGTGCTCGGCATGGCCGACCGGGTGCTGGTGATGCACGAGGGCCGGCTCACCGCCGAGATCCCGCGCGCCGAGGCCACCGAGGAGGCCGTGATGGCCGCCGCCACCGGGCGGGTCGGGAGGGCGGCGGCATGACCACCCTGATCGACAAACCCACGACGAGCACCAAGGACGACGGCTCGGCGCGCTCGCTCGTCGACGCCGTGTTCCGGGCCCGCGAGATCAGCATCGCGGGCGCGCTGGCGCTGCTCGTCCTCGGCACCTGGATCGCCAACCCGCGCTTCCTCGACGACCAGGGAGTCAAGGACCTCCTCCTGAACGCCTCCATCCTGGTCCTGCTCGCCGTCGGCCAGTCCGTGGTGGTCGTCACCCGCAATATCGATCTCTCGGTCGGCTCGGTCGTCGGCCTCTCCGCTTTCGCCTGCGGCAAGTTCGTCGCGGGCACCGATCACGGCGTACTCACCGTCATGCTGCTGGGTATCGCCCTCGGCATGGCCTGCGGACTGGTCAGCGGCGCCCTGGTGAGCTTCGGCAGGGTACCGGCGCTCGTGGTCACCCTCGGCATGCTCTACATTATCCAGGGCCTCGACTACTGGTGGGCGCAGGGCGAGCAGATCAGCGCGAACGACGTCCCCGACCCGGTGCTCGGCCTGGGCAGCGGCAGTGTCCTCGGCATCCCCTATCTGCCCCTCATCGCCCTGGCCCTGCTCGCCGCCACCGCGTACTACCTGCGCGGCTACCGGTCGGGGCGCGAGCTGTACGCGATCGGCTCCAACCCCGAGGCCGCCCGGCTGGCCGGCGTACCGATCCGCCGCCGGATCCTCGGCGCGTACGCCTTCTCCGGTGCCGTCGCCGGATTCGCCGGTGCTCTGTGGCTCGCCCGCTTCGGCACCGTCGTCGCCGACAACGCGCACGGCTGGGAACTGACCGTCGTCAGCGCCGTGGTCGTCGGCGGCGTCGCCATCACCGGCGGCACCGGCACGGTCTGGGGAGCCGCGCTCGGCGCGCTGCTGCTCACCACCATCGGCAGCGCGCTGGTCGTCCTGAAGGTCGACTCGTTCTGGCAGGGCGCCATCACCGGCGCGCTGCTTCTCGCGGCCATCACCGTCGACCGGATCGTGTCCCTGCGCATGACAGCCGCACTGAGGAAGAGGAGCGCCCGACATGGGAATGGCGCCTGACACACGGACCGCGCCGCGGCCACCGGCCAAGGCACCGGCGTCCCGCGCCACGACGGCGGGCGAGTTCGTCAAGTCCGTCGGCCTGCGCTGGGACACCGCGGTCGGCGCCCTGCTGGTGGCGGTGTTCGTCGTCGGCCTCGGCACGACCGACGGCTTCGCGTCCGGTGAGAACCTCGCCTTCGCCTTCAACGACATCGCGGAAGTCGCCCTGATCGCGTTGCCCATGACCCTGCTGGTGGTGGCGGGACAGGTCGATCTGTCCGTCGCCTCGATGCTGGGGCTCGGCAGCGCGCTGACCGGCGCCCTGTGGAACGCGGGCTGGGCGTTCGAGCTGATCGTGCCCGTCGTCCTGCTGGTCGGCGTCGCGGGCGGTCTCCTCAACGGCTGGCTGGTCACCCGCGTCGGCCTGCCCTCGCTCGCCGTCACCATCGGTACGCTCGCCCTCTACCGGGGTCTCGCCTCGGTCGCGCTGGGCAGCGACGCCGTCACCGACTTCCCCCAGACGTACGCCAATTGGGCCGTGGACACCACCACGATCCCCGGCACCTTCATCACCTATCCCATCGCCCTGTTCATCACACTGGCCGTGGCGACCGCCGTCCTGCTGCACTCCACCGCCTTCGGCCGGTCGCTGTTCGCGATCGGCGCGCAGGAGGAGGCCGCCTACTTCGCCGGGATCAGGGTCAAACGCCGCAAGTTGATCCTCTTCGTCGTCACCGGGGTGTTCGCCGCCTTCGCCGGGATCGTCTTCACCCTTCGCTACGGCAGCGCCCGCGCCGACAACGGCCTCGGGTTCGAGATGCTCGTCATCGCCTCCGTGCTGCTCGGCGGCGTCGACTTCGACGGCGGCAAGGGCACGCTCTTCGGGGCCGTCGCCGGTGTGCTGCTCATCGGAGTCCTCAAGAACCTGCTCACGCTGAACGATGTGCCCAACGAGGTCCAGGTCATCGTGACCGGTCTGCTGCTCGTCGCCTCCGTCCTCACCCCGCGCGTCATCGCCACCGTGATCGAACGCCGGCATCGACGCGCGGCGGGCGCCGCACCCGAGTCCTGAGCACGCGCCGGCACGTCTCCCACACCCCCCGGACGTCCCTGAACCCCCCGCATGGCCCCGAGTCCGCCGTACCTCCCGAAAGGCATCCGCCCGCCATGATCACCCGTATCGCAGCCCGACGCCGGGCGGCCGCCACCGCCGCCCTCGCCTGTGCCCTCGCCGTCGCCCTGACCGCCTGTTCCGGTACCACTAAGGACAGCGCCGAGAAGGACACCACGAACGCGGGCACCGCGGCGAAGGCCGACCCGAACGCCCCCCTCAAGAAGGGGCTCAAGCTCGCCTTCCTGCCCAAGCAGATCAACAACCCGTACGAGAAGATCGTCGACGAGGCGGGCATCGCCGCCGCCAAGGAGTACGGCGCCACGGGCAAGGAGGTCGGTCCCTCCGACGCCAGCGCCTCTTCCCAGGTCTCGTACATCAACACCCTGATCCAGCAGCGCCAGGACGCCATCCTCATCGCGGCCAACGACCCGAACGCCGTGTGCGGCCCGCTCAAACAGGCCATGAAGAAGGACATCAAGGTCGTCGCGTACGACTCGGACACCGCGAAGGACTGCCGACAGCTCTTCATCAACCAGGCCAGCTCCGAGGAGATAGGCCGGAGTCTCGTTCAGCACCTGGGCGAACAGATCGGCTACCAGGGCAAGATCGCGATCCTCTCGGCCACCCAGAACGCCACGAACCAGAACACCTGGATCGAGTTCATGAAGGACGAACTGAAGCTGCCCAAGTACCAGAACATGCGACTCGTCAAGGTCGCGTACGGCGACGACGCGGACCAGAAATCCTTCCAGCAGACCCAGGGCCTGCTCCAGGCGTACCCCGACCTCAAGGGCATCATCTCGCCCACCACCGTCGGCATCGCCGCCGCCGCCCGCTACCTCGGCGACTCCTCGTACAAGGGCAAGGTCGTGCTCAACGGCCTGGGCACCCCGAACCAGATGCGCAAGTACGTCAAGGACGGCACCGTCGAGCAGTTCTCGCTCTGGAACCCCGAAGAGCTGGGCTATCTGGGCTCGTACGCGGCCGCTGCCCTGGCCTCCGGTCAGATCACCGGTGCCGAGGGAGAGAAGTTCAAGGCGGGCAAGCTCGGTGAGTACACCATCGGCAAGGACGGCGAGATCATCCTCGGTGAACCGACCGTCTTCGACAAGCGGAACATCGACACGTTCGACTTCTGAGCGGGGCGGTGTGGCACCACCCCGTCGAGGCACAAAGGAATCGCCATGACCGTACGCACCCCCGCCGTCGCCCGTAAGCCCAGGATCGGCCTGGTCGCCGGAGGACTCGGCGCCTACTGGCCGCAATTCCCCGATCTGCTCCCGCAGCTGCGGCGCTCCGCCGACCGTGTCACCGCGCGGATGCGGGAGTTCGACGCCGAGGTCGTCGACGTCGGCTTCATCTCCGACGCCCAGGAGGGGGCCGAGGCCGCCGAAAAGCTGCGCGCCGCCGACTGCGATCTGATCGTCGGCTTCCTCACCACCTATATGACGGCCACCATGCTCGTGCCCATCGCACAGCGCGGCGGCGCGCCCGTCCTGCTGATCAACCTCCAGCCCACCCCGGCCATGGATCACGCCTCGTTCGACACCGGACAGTGGCTGGCGTACTGCGGCGCCTGCCCGCTGCCGGAGATGGCCAACGCCTTCGAACGCGTCGGCGTGCCGTTCCGCTCCGTCTCCGGTCATCTGGAGGACGAGCGCGCCTGGCAGCGCATCGGCCGCTGGATCCGCGCCGCCGGGGTCCGCGCGGTGCTGCGGAACGGCCGGCACGGTCTGATGGGCCACCTCTACCCCGGGATGTACGACGTCTCCACGGATCTCACCATGGTCCCCGGTCATCTCGGCGGCCATGTGGAGGTCGTCGAATTCGATGATCTGCGGGTGCGGGTGGAACAGGTCGAGGACGACGACCTCAGGGCCAAGCTGGACGAGACCCGCGCACTGTTCGAACTCGCCGACTCCGTGGTCGAGGAGGACCTTCGCTGGGCCGCCCGCGTCGCCGTCGGCCTCGACCGGCTGGTCGAGGACTTCGACCTGGACTCCCTCGCGTACTACCACCGCGGACTCGACGCCGAGATCCATGAACGGCTCGGCGCGGGCATGATCCTCGGCTCCTCGCTGCTCACCGCCCGCGGTGTCCCGGCCTGCGGTGAGTATGAACTCCGTACCTCCCTGGCCATGCTCGTCGCCGACCGGCTCGGCGCGGGCGGCTCGTTCACCGAACTCCAGGCCCTGGACTTCACGGCCGGTGTGGTCGAGATGGGCCACGACGGTCCCGGGCATCTCGCCATCAGCGCGCGCAAGCCGCTGCTGCGCGGGCTGGGCGTCTACCACGGCAAGCGCGGCTGGGGAGTCTCCGTCGAGTTCGACGTACGGAACGGACCCGTCACGCTGGTCGGGCTCGGACAGAGCCGCGACGGCCGCTACCGGCTGGTCGCCGCCGAGGGCGAGGTCGTCCCCGGCCCGCATCTGGAGATCGGCAACACCACCTCGCGTGTCGACTTCGGCTGCGACCCGGGGGAGTGGACCGACGCCTGGAGCGCGAGCGGGGTCGGCCACCACTGGGCGCTTGCCACCGGCGCACTGCTGCCCGAGCTGCGCGCGCTGTCCGGGCTGACCGGCCTGGAGCTCGTGGAGGTCTCCGTCTGATGCGTCGTCCGGTGGGAATCAAGGACGTGGCCGGCGCGGCCGGTGTCTCCGTGGGCACCGTCTCGAATGTGATCAACCGCCCCGAGTCCGTGACCGAGGAGACCCGCCGACGTGTTCTGTCCACCATCGATCGGCTCGGCTACGTACGCAGCGAATCCGCACGGCAGTTGCGCGCGGGCCGCAGTCGCATTCTGGCCATGCTCGTGCTCGACATGGCCAATCCGTTCTTCGTGGCGGTCGCCACGGGCGCGGAACGCTCCGCCCGCGCCGCCGGACTCGGCGTGATGCTGTGCAACAGCGCGGAGAGCCCCGCCGAGGAGGCGACCTACCTCAATCTCTTCTCCGAACAGCAGGTACGGGGCGTGCTGGTCACCCCGGCCGATATGAGCGGACGCAACCTCGACACGTTCCGGCGCCATGGCATCCCGTTCGTTCTCGTCGACCGCATCGTGCCCAGCGCGGACGGCTGCTCGGTCTCCGTCGACGATGTGGCGGGCGGCGCCCTGGCCGTACGCCATCTGCTGCGGCGCGGCTGCCGCGAGATCGTGTACGTCAGCGGTCCGATGCATCTGGCGCAGTGCCGCAACCGCCGCGAGGGCGCGCTGATCGCCCTCGCGGAAGCGGGGCTGCCGCCCGGGGCGCTCCAGCATGTCGAGGCCGCGCGGCTCGATGTGGCGGCGGGCCGGGACGCCGGGGCGCGGCTCCTCGGTATGGAGTCCCGGCCGAGCGCGGTGTTCTGCGCCAACGACCTGCTCGCACTGGGCGTGCTGCAAACCCTGTACCACGCGGGGATACGGGTGCCCGAGGATGTCGCCCTCGTCGGCTACGACGACATAGAGTTCGCGTCCGCCGCGGCCGTACCGCTGACGTCGGTGCGCCAGCCGGCCGTCCAACTGGGCGTGGCCGCGGCGGATCTGCTCATAGAGGAGACCGGCGACGACGCCGCGGGTCATGAGCACCGGCGCATCGTGCTGCGGCCCGAGTTGGTGGTGCGGGCCTCCACGCTCGCCCGGCCGCACCCCTGAGCTCGCCCGGCCGCATTCCTGAACGGCCGGGAACTGAGCGCCCGTCAGCGGCTGACTTGGTCTAGACCTTGACAGGGTCCGCACAATTCCGGTTTGGTTCCCTCACCCCCCCATGGCGAGCGCCGGCAGCGGCTGCTCGCGCGAAGGAGTGAGTCGTTTGAGACAGCGAGTCCTTGCCCTTCTCACGGCGATGGTTTCGGCCCTCGCCCTCGCCGTGTTCCTGCCCGCCTCCACCGCCTCCGCCGCGACCTGCGGCCCCGGCTGGAGCGCCTCCGCCGTCTACACCGGCGGAAACGTCGCCTCGTACAACGGTCACAACTGGTCGGCCAAGTGGTGGACCCAGGGGGAGACCCCCGGGACCGCCGATGTCTGGGCCGACCAGGGCAGTTGTGACGGCTCCAGCCCCGGTGACGGGTCCGGCGGCAGCTGTGACTATCCCGCCTGGGTCGCGGGCCGCGCGTATGTCGCCGGCGACATCGTCAAGTACACCGACGGCAAGTTCTACCAAGCCGAGCACGACAACCCGGGCTACGACCCGGTCATCAGCACCTGGTACTGGGAGCCGTACACCTGTGGCACCACCCCGCCGCCACAGGGCGGATTCGTGGTCAGCGAGAGCCAGTTCAACCAGATGTTCCCGAGCCGGAACTCCTTCTACTCCTACAGCGGCCTGACCGCCGCCCTCGGCGCCTACCCCGGCTTCGCGAACACCGGCAGCGACACGATCAAGCGCCAGGAAGCCGCCGCGTTCCTGGCGAACGTCAGCCATGAGACCGGTGGGCTCGTCCACATCGTCGAGCAGAACACCGCCAACTACCCGCACTACTGCGACTGGGGACAGCCCTACGGCTGCCCCGCCGGACAGGCCGCCTACTACGGACGCGGCCCGATCCAGCTGAGCTGGAACTTCAATTACAAGGCCGCGGGCGACGCCCTCGGCATCGACCTCCTCAACAACCCCTGGCTCGTGCAGAACGACTCGGCCGTGGCCTGGAAGACGGCTCTCTGGTACTGGAACACCCAGACCGGACCCGGCACGATGACCCCGCACAACGCCATGGTCAACAGCCGCGGCTTCGGGGAGACCATTCGCAGCATCAACGGCAGCATCGAGTGCAACGGGGGCAACCCCGGACAGGTGCAGAGCCGGATCAACAACTACCAGCGCTTCGTGGGGATCCTCGGGACCACGCCCGGGTCCAATCTGAGCTGCTGAGCATCATCCGCGCGGAGGCCGGTCCGAGGGTGTTCGCCACCGCCGGACCGGCCTTCGCGTATGTACGTCGGACCGGCCTTCGCGTACGTACGAACGTTCTCGGCCCTTGTCGGTTCCCCGCCGGAGAACTGATCGGCCCCCCGCGTGGACACGCGGGGGGCCGTCCTCACCGACCGCGCGCGACTACGGGGCCGCGCGTCGTCATCGGCGATCAGCCGCCGTGGTGCTCGCCACCCTTGTGGTGCTTCTCGCCCGACAGGTTGACGCAGTGGGTACCGAACGCCGGGTTGAGCAGACCGACCACGTCAATGGTGTTGCCACAGAGGTTGATCGGGACGTGCAGGGGTACCTGGACGACATTGCCCGACAGGACACCGGGCGAGCCGATGGCGGCGGCCTGGGCGTCGGCGTCGGCAGCGGCCATACCGGCGCCACCGGCCAGCACGGCGCCCGTGCCGACGAGAACAGCTGTTGCCTTCGCGATACGCGACATCGAGAATCTCCTTGAACCGTTGGGAGCACGCCGCACGATGTGCGGCCTCACGCCCCTTCAACGCCCCGATTCATGCCCGGTAACGGATATTCGGTGATCCGGCGCCGATCACCCTCAACGTCACCTGGTCAGCGGAGCAGCCCCAGTCCGCCGACGAGCCGGTCGATCCTGTTGCGCGGGCCCACCAGGCTGATGGCGCAGTACCCCAGATCGTCCTGGCCGGTCCCGGCGAGCACACCGAGATACTCGTCGTACACCCGTGAGGTCTGGGCCGCCTCGGGCATGTCCACGATCAGTACCTCGTCCTTGGTGGCCGCCTTCGCACGCAGCGCGCGCAGGGTCCCGCCGTCGGCGGCGAGGACCGTACAGCCGGCCCAGGGCAGCCCGGGATGCGTGGCACCGGAGGCGTCCGCGCCGTCGGGCCCGAGGAGACCGGGCAGCGCCTTTCCCACGGCGGCGGCCATGCACGCGGCGGCGTTCGTGACCCGGCCCGCCGGAAGACTCTCGTCCACGACGATCACCCACTTCAGCCGTGCCTGCCGGGTGGAGCGATCGGTGGTGATGTCCTCGGTGGTCAGTCGCGGGAGGGACAGCGGGGGGAGGGACATGGAACTCCTTCGTCTACGGATATCCCGCTACGCTAGGTAGAAGTTCCGATGTTGTCGTGAGCTGCCGCATGTCATACGGAGAACGAGGTGTCTCGTGAAATTTGATGCGATTGATCAAGCTCTGCTGCGGGAGTTGCAGAACGACGCACGGCAGACCAACCGTGAGCTGGCGGCCAAGACCGGGGTCTCGCCCTCCACCTCGCTGGAGCGGGTGAGACTGCTGCGCGAGAGCGGCGTCATCACCGGTTACCACGCGGCCGTCGATCTCGACGCGGTGGGCCGGCCCGTACAGGCCCTGATCTCGGTCCGTATCCGGCCGCCGGCCCGCCCGGTGATCGAGGGGTTCCGTGAATGGGCGGCACGGCTGCCGGAGGTGATCGGTCTGTTCGTCACCTCCGGCGCCCATGACTTCCTCCTGCATATCGCCGTTCCCGACGTCAGCGGCGTGTACGCGTTTGTCATCGACCGCCTCACAGAACGCCGCGAAGTCGCCGATGTGCAGACGACGATGGCGTACGAACATGTCAGACCGCGCCGGATCGACCCGGTCGCCGACGAGCGGCCCCCGCGCTCGCGCGGACCCCGCTGAGCGGCGTCTCAGCCGGAACGCCTCGGCTGGAGCGTGGTCGCGTACGCCCCGCCCCGCGCCAGCAGCTCGTGGTGGCTGCCGGCCTCGACGACGCGGCCCCGCTCCATCACGATGATGCGGTCCGCGTTCTGGATGGTGGACAGCCGGTGCGCCACGACGAACACGGTCCGGCCCCGGACGAGACGGGACAGCGCGTCCTGGATCAGCCCCTCCGACGTGTTGTCGAGGGCCGAGGTCGCCTCGTCGAGCACCAGGATGCGGGGATCCCTGATCAGCGCCCTGGCAATCGCCAGCCGCTGCTTCTGCCCGCCCGACAGCCGGGCGCCGCGCTGCCCCACCACCGTGTCGAGGCCGTCGGGCAGCCGCTCGATGAACTCCATCGCGTTCGCCGCGAGCAGCGCCCCGCGCAGCACGTCCTCGGCGGCGCCGCCCTCCAGACCGTAGGTGACGTTCTCCCGGATGGTTCCCTCGAAGAGGATCGACTCCTGCGGTACGACGGACAGGAAACGGCGGTAGGTGCGCAGATCCAGGGACGCCATGTCGGTCCCGTCGAGCAGTATCCGCCCCTCGGTGGGCCGGATGAAGCCGATCAGCAGATTCAGGATCGTGGACTTGCCCGCGCCCGACGCGCCGACCAGGGCTATGGTCTCGCCCGGCCGTACGGACAGCTCGAAATCACGCACCGAGTGCTCCGTCGCCTCCGGGTAGCGGAAACCCATCCCCTGGAAGTCGATGCGTCCGTCGATACGGTCGACGGACGCCTTGCCCTCATTGCTCTCCAGGTCGGGCGCCTGAAGCACCTCACCGATCGAACGCACCGACTCCAGGCCCTTGGCGATGATCGGGGTCAGATTCATCAGGGTCGTCAGCGAGGCGGTCAGCGCCGTGAAGAAGGCGCTGATCATCACGACGTCGCCGGCCGAGAGCCCCAGCCATCCGTAGTACGCGACGACCGCCGACCCCGAGAGACAGCCGACCGCCATCGTGTTGAGCAGGATCCAGGAGAGCGATCCGAAGCGGCCGTTGAGCAGATCGAGCCGGAACCCGGCGGAGAGCACCCGCTCCAGGGTGTGGTCGACCCGGTGCAGCGCGGTCCGCTCCAGACCGTGGGCACGGGTGATCGGGATGAGCGTGGTCATCTCGCCGACACGTGAGGAGAGCTGCTCGATCTCCAGCCGGAACTCCTCGTTGTTGCTGCGGATCCGGGAGCGCAGCCGGCGTACCAGCAGGGCGGCGAGGGGCACGACGACCAGGAACACCGGCAGGACGACGGGGGCGCGGTACCCGATCACCGCCAGTCCGCCGATCAGCGTCATGATGGCGCCGAGCCCCATGTCGGCGCTCTGCTGGGTCATCTGCTCCACGCTCTCGACGTCCCGTACGACCTTGGTCTGCAGGACGCCCGCGCTGACCCGGGCGTGGTAGCCGATGGACAGGTACTGCATCCGGCGGCACAGGGCCGAGCGCAGCTCGCGGCCCATCCGGCGGATGCTGGAGCTCATCAGGCGCGCGTACAGCAGCGCCAGCGGAAAGTTCAACACGAGGACGAACACCAGGACCCCGGTGTTGTACCAGAGTTCGGACACCGGGCCGTGATCCACCACCACATCGATGATGTTGGCCGTGATCAGCGGGAGCAGCCAGACCGGAATGTGTTTGACCGCGAACACCAGGACCACGAGGGACAGCCGGTGGCGGTCGGGCCGGAAGAGATAGGCGAGAGTGCGGAGCGGATGCTCCCCGGAGTAGTGATGGTCCAGTGGACTGGGACGCGGGGCGGATTCGGGTTTCTGCATGGAGAGCGGAGTCCTCTTTCGACAGCGATGGCGCGCACTCGATTGCAGACACCCAGTTTCCTCCGGCCCGCTCCCAGGGGGAAGCGCTTTCTTCGCGCGCTCGGCGCCGGACCGGACAGTGGCTCAAGGAGTGGGACGGCCCGATCGGTGAGAAGGTGGCTCCATGGCTGATCGGGGCGCATTTCCGGCTGCCGTGTCGCTGCCCGACGACTGGCCGGCCCATCCGGACCTGAGCCTCGCTCTCAACCGCATGGGAAGTTTCGACTGGGATGTCGACAGCGGGCTGCTGCATCTGAACGCGCCCGCCCTCCAGATCCTGGGCCTTCGCCCGGAGGAGTATGACGGCACTCCGCGCGGCCTTGTCCGCCGGTTGTCGCTGTCCGAGGCCGCCCGGCTGAAGAGCCTGCTGGCGCGTGCGCTCAAGGAGGGCTCGGCGCAGGTCGCGGCGTACTTCCGGATCGTCAGACGCGACGGAGCACACCGCTGGGCCCACGCCCAGGCGCATATCGCCTATGACGGAGCGGGGCGGCCCCGGCGGATCATCGGCCTCGTGCGGAGCGCGGAGCGCGAGCTGACCGAGGTGGCCACCAGAAGCGATCTGCACGAGGCACGGCGCAGGATGGCCGGGGTGGTGGAGCGCACCACCGTCCTGCTGGCGCGCGCCGAGACCGTCGAGGACGTCCTCGACGTCCTGCGGGATGAGGAGGCGCTCGGCCATCTCAAGGCCGTGAGCGTCATGCTGGGCGTGGTGGAGGGCGGGCGGATCCGGACGATCGCCGAGGGCCGGACCGGGTCATACGTACCGGAGCTGAGGTACACCCGTATTGACGGGCAGTTCCCGATGAGCGAGGTGGTACGCACCCAGCGGCCCCGCTTCATCACCTCGCGCGAGGACTTCCGGTCCTCCTACCCGCTGCTCTGGCCGCATGTGGAGCCGCTGTCGGTGGCGTCCGGCGCCTATCTGCCGCTGATCGCCCAGGGCAGGATGATCGGCGCCATGGGGCTGCTCTACCCCCGGCACGGCGGCTTCAGTGCCGAGGAACGCAATCTGCTGGTCGCGCTCTCCAGCGGAATCGCGCAGAGTCTGCAACGCGCCATCCTCTACGAGCAGGAGCACGGTCTCTCCGAGGAACTCCAGCGGGCGATGCTGCCCCGTCGTGTCCCCGAGGTCCCCGGCGCCCGCAGCGCCTTCCGCTACCGCTCCGCGCGCATCGGCCGCAATGTCGGCGGTGACTGGTACGACGTGCTTCCGCTGCCGGGCGACCGGGTGGGCCTGACGATCGGCGATGTCCAGGGCCATGACACGGACGCGGCCGTGGTCATGGGCCAACTGCGCATGGCGCTCTGGGCGTACGCCGCCGAAGGGCATCCGCCCGACGCGGCGATGGCCCGCGCCTCCGCCCTGCTGCGCGAGCTGGGCACCGACCGCTTCGCGACCTGCACCTACGTGGAAGTGGACCTGTTGACCGGAGAGCTGCGGATCGTACGGGCGGGCCATCTCGACCCGCTGGTGCGGCGCGCCGACGGCGGCTGCCACTGGATCGAGACGTCGGGCGGGCTGCCCCTCGGGCTCTCCACGGAGTTCGCGGAACTCGGCGGCGTCAGCTATCCGGTGACCACCGGGATGCTGGGGCCCGGTGAGACGCTGCTGCTCTGCACCGACGGACTGGTGGAGCAGCCGGGCATCGACCTCGGCGACAGCCTGGAAGTGCTCAGGGAGACCGTACGGACGGGCCCGGCGGATCTGGAGGAGCTGGCGGACCTGCTGTTCGCGGCGGAGGGGGAGCGCAGCGGCGGGGACGACATGGCCCTGCTGCTTCTGCGGCGGGACGGCGTCTGACGCCGGGACAGTTTCCAACGGCCGGACAGCTTCCCATGGCCGGACTGATTCTGACGCCGTGGCGGCGTCAGAACCCGGCCGGTTTCGACGCCCCGCTCCTCCCTGTCACCGCGTGTTCTCCCCGACGTCCCCACGAACCCCTGGTTCATTGGTCCGCACACGGCAATGCTGGCGGCCGACATCGCGCAAGCCATGCGTGTTCACCGTCTTCCAGGAGAAATTGTGGGCCCAGGCATCGCCGGGCGGACCGCCGTGCTCTTCGCGGCCGTGACCGCTCTGACGGTGGGGGCGGTATCCCCGTCCTTCGCCGACTCCACCCCCGACCCCCGACCCCGTACCGCCGCCGAGGTGCTGCGGCCGGTCGCGCCACCACCCGCGAGCGCCGCCACCGCGGACCCGAGATCCACCGGAACCCCGCGAACCGTCGCCGACGCCGACGGCATCGAGACCGCGCGGGCCTCGCGCCCGATCGCCCCCGGCGTCCGGCTCACTTCGTACGACCGGCTGGAATCCGACAAGTGGCTGCGCGTGGACGCGCTCTCCGTCGACCTCGACGGCACCGGCGCCCAGGCCGACTACCTCTCCTCGGGCAAGGTCTCCGACCGCCGCACGGTCTCCGAACTGGCCGCCGGCCATGACGCGGGCCCCGGACGCCGGACCGTCGCCGCGATCAACGCCGACTTCTTCGACATCAACGAGACGGGCGCGCCCCAGGGCCCCGGCATCGCGGACGGCGAGGTCACGCACTCGCCCGCGCCCGGCGTCAACCAGGCCATCGGTATCGGCCCCGGCAACGCCGGACGCCTCCTGAAGCTGTACTTCGACGGCACCGTGACGCTCCCCTCGGGACCGCGTGCGCTGAACGCCTACAACGCGGCCAATGTGCCGGCCGGTGGCATCGGCGCGTACAACTCGGCGTGGGGGGTGGCGGACCGCGCGCTCACCGTGGACCGGGCGACCCCCGTCGCCGAGGCCGCCGTACGGGACGGCAAGGTCGTCTCCGTGGCGGACCGCCCCGGCAGCGGGGCGATCGCCGCGGGCACGACCCTCCTGGTCGGCCGCGAAGCGGGCGCCGAGGCGCTGCGCGCGCTGCGCCCCGGGGACCCGGTCACCCTCGAATACCGGCCGCGCACCGACAGCGGATCCGTCCCGCGGACCGCGGTCGGCGGCCGTGAACTCCTCGTGGTGGACGGCGTGGCGCAGAACCACGACGGCGAGGGCAACAACACCGCCGCGCCGCGCACCGCCGTCGGGTTCTCGCGTGACGGCAGCACCATGCAGGTGATCACCGTCGACGGCCGGCAGGCCGACAGCGGGGGCGTCACCCTCACCGAGCTGGGCCTGATGATGCTGCGCGCCGGTGCCCACAGCGCGCTCAACCTCGATGGCGGTGGCTCGTCCACACTGGTCGCCCGCGCACCGGGCAGCGACGCGCTGCGCGTGGAGAACAGCCCCTCCGACGGCAGCGAGCGCACGGTCCCCAACGGCCTGGCCCTCACCGCGCCCGACGGCAGTGGACAGCTCAAGGGCTTCTGGGTCGAGCCCCGTACCCCCGCGGGCGGCGCCCCGAGCGTCGACCCCGTCAAGGGCGGCCACCCCGAGCGGGTCTTCCCTGGACTCACCAGGACGCTCACCGCGGCCGGATACGACGAGACCTACGGGCCCGCGTCGGGCGCTCCGCACTGGCGGGCCGTACGGTCCTCGGTGGGCCGCGTCGACGCCGACGGCGTGTTCACCGCGCGCGGCAGCGGCACCACCGAGGTACGCGCCGAACGCGGCAGGGCCGGCGGCGGCATGGAGCTGACGGTCCTCGACCGGCTCGACCGCATCCAGCCCACCACCCGGCGCGTCGGACTCGCGGATACCACGGCGACCGGCACCTTCGGCATCGTCGGCCTCGACGCCCATGGCACCAGCGCGCCCATCGAACCCCGTGACATACGGCTGGACTACGACCGCTCGCTCTTCTCCGTCACCGACAACGGCCGGGGCTCCTTCACCGTCACGTCCCTGACGGGCAGCGGAGCCGGGCGCGTCACGGTCGAGGCGGGTGGCCGCACGACGGTCCTCGCCGTCAGCGTCGGGCTGGACGAGCAGCCGGTCTCCGCCTTCGACGACGCCGCGTCCTGGACCTTCGGCCAGGCACGCGCGGACGGCTCGGTCTCGGCCACCCCGGACGGGCAGACCGGCACCGGGCTGACCCTCACGTACGACTTCACCCGATCCACCGCCACCCGCGCCGCCTACGCGAATCCGCCGCGGCAGATCCCGGTGCCCGGCCAGCCGCAGTCCTTCACGCTCTGGATCAAGGGTGACGGCAAGGGGGCCTGGCCCACCCTGCATCTCAAGGACGCGGCGGGCTCCGACCAGTTGCTGCGCGGCCCGTACATCACCTGGACCGGCTGGCGGCAGGTGACCTTCGCCGTGCCGGCCGGAGCCGCGACGCCGCTCAGCGTGTACCGCTTCTATCTCGCGGAGACCGCCGCCACCAAGCAGTACACCGGCGAAATCGTGATCGACGGACTGACGGCGCAGGTGCCGCCCACGGTGGAGCTGCCCGCGCAGCCGCGCCCGGCCGATCCGCTGATCGATTCGGCGGCCGAGACCGGCGCCAGGGACTGGCGGTTCGCGGTGATGTCCGACGCCCAGTTCGTCGCGCGTGACCCCGACAGCGCGATCGTGGCGCAGGCACGCCGTACCCTGCGCGAGATCAAGGCGGCGAAGCCCGACTTCCTCGTCATCAACGGCGACCTGGTGGACGAGGGGTCTCCGGCGGATCTCGCCTTCGCCGAGACCGTGCTGACCGAGGAGCTGGGCGACGCCCTGCCCTGGTACTACGTACCGGGCAACCACGAGGTGATGGGCGGCACGATCAAGAACTTCGTGGACCGGTTCGGTCCCGCCCAGCGGATCTTCGACCACCGGGGGACCCGCTTCCTCACCCTCGACACATCGAGTCTGACGCTGCGCGGCGGAGGGCTGGCGCAGATCAAGGCGGTACGGGAGCAGCTGGACGCGGCGGCGAAGGACGACCGGGTCCGTTCGGTGATGGTGATCGAGCACGTACCGCCACGCGATCCGACCGTCCAGAAGGCCAGTGAGCTGAGCGACCGCAAGGAGGCAGCCCTCCTCGAACAGTGGCTCGCGGACTTCCGCCGGACGACCGGCAAGGGCGTGGGGCTCATCGGCAGCCATGTCGGAGTCTTCGACGCCTCACGCGTCAACGGCGTGCCGTATCTGATCAACGGGAACTCGGGCAAGGCACCCGCGGCCCCGGCGGGCGAGGGCGGATTCACCGGCTGGTCGCTCGTCGGGGTCGACCAGGTCTCGCGGGGCGCGCAGTCGGCCGCGCGGCTGGCTCCGTGGAAGGGCGGCCCCGACTGGGTCTCCGTAGGGACCCGCGCGCACACCGACGCGCTCACGCTGGACGCGCCGACCGCACTGGCCCCCGGGCACAGCGCCCACGTCACGGCGACCGTCACCCAGGGGACCAGGGCCGTCCCGGTCGGTTTCCCGCTCAGCGCCGACTGGACGGGCTCCCCGAACCTCCGTATCGGCGACCGGAACGGCGCCCGCTCCCGCCACGCGGCGGTCTTCGACCCGGCGACGGGCACGCTGACCGCGCTGCGGCCCGGGACGGTCGTCCTCGCCGTGACGGTCAACGGCGTCACGCGGCGGGAGGAGATCAGGATCGCGGCGACGGCCGCCGGAACGTCCGAGACGGTCGCGCCCGCGGCGTGACCGGATGAGTACGGTGGCCCGGCGTCCGGCCGACCGGACGCCGGGCCACCGTACGCGGCGACTTTGGGACGGGGGAGCCGGACCGCGCTCGCGACTTTGGTCGCGGGGGCCGCTCCTGAAGGCCAATAGCCCTGCCGGGTTTGCCCTTTCTAGCCTCTAGGGGTGAAGACGGTATGCGGAATCCTGTGTTTCCTCCTGTTGTCCCAAGGCGTGGGAGGACTGCTGCACGAATGGACGGACGGGTGGTTCTCACTCTGGTCGTTGGTGGCGAGAATGAGCTACTTCGACGGCTATGAGATCTATGTGTCCGTCGTGCTGATCGTGGCGGGCCTCGCCATGGGCGCGGCCGCGGAGAGTGCCAAGAAGCGGGAACTCCAGCGCCGCGACCCGCAATAGGTTCTGGCGGTCTCAGACGGCGCGGAGGGTGCCGCGCACGGGACGTGACGGCTGGAGGGTGAGGCCCGTGCGTGGCGGGATCTCGCCCTTGTCCACATCGACATGGAAGCGCTGCGCGAGCGTGGCCAGTACCAGGACGGCCTCCACCATCGCGAATCTGGCCCCGAGGCAGGCGCGTGAACCGCCGCCGAACGGGAACCACGCGTGGTCCGGTACGGCGGCGGCCGCGTCGGCGTCCCACCGCTCGGGACGGAACGCCTCCGGGTCGGGGAACCAGCGCGCGTCCCGGTGGGCGCTCCACTGGCTGGACCAGACCACGGTGCCCTTCGCGACGGCGTGACCGCCCACCGTCGAGCGCTCCTTGGCGATCCCGCTCATCAGCCAGACCGGGGGATAGAGCCGCAGCGTCTCCTTGATGATCTGCTCGGTCCAGGGAAGCAGCCGGAGATCGTCATGGCTTGGCGCCCGGCCGCCGAGGGCGTCGCCGAGCTCCCGCGTGAGCCGGTCCCGCGCCTGTGGGCTGCGGGAGAGCAGATACCAGGCCCAGGTGAGTGTGGTGCCGGTGGTCTCGTGCCCGCCGATGTAGAGGGTGACGGCCTCGTCCCGGATCTCCTTGTCGGTGAGCGGCCGGTCCTGTTCGTCCCTGGCCGCGAGCAGCCGGCTCAGCAGATCGTCGCGCTCCTCGCCGCTCCGGCGGCGTATCCCGGTGACCCGGGCCACCTCGCGGTCGATGACGGCTACGGCCCTCCGCAGCTTCCGGCGGCCCGGGGTGGGAAGCCAGGACGGCAGAAAGAGCGTGACGCCCCGGAACTCGTCGCCGATCGCCCGCTGGGCGATGTCCATCGCCGGTCCGATCGTGGACTCACGCCCCGCGGTGTCGGCGCCGAAGAGTGTCCGTACGGCGATCCGCTGGGTGAGCCCCAGCATCTCGTCCCGTACATCGAGACGTTGACCGGGCCGCCAGGAGTTCGCGAGCGTGGCCGCGCAGTCGGTCATCGTCTCCGCGTAGCCCCGCACCTGGCGGGGGCGGACGGCGGGCTGTACCAGGGCGCGCTTGCGACGCCAGGTGGGCCCCTCCGAGGTGACGACGCCCTCGCCGAGAACCAGCTTGAACGCCCAGCCGAGTTCGGGGTGGCGGAACTCGCTCTCGATGCCCGTGAGCAGTTCCCCGATGTGCTCGGGCCGGGAGAGGAACAGGGACCGTTGGGGGCCGAGCCGCCACTCGACGAGATCACCGTGGCCGCGCAGCCGCGTGAAGAAGCCGAGTGGATCACGCGCGAAGGCGGGCAGATTCCCGAGTAACGGAAGTCGGGGCGGACCGGGGACGGGCACAGTCGTCATGGCAGGGCTCCTCGGAAGTGGAAGGCCGCGGAACGGGAGGGACGGAGACGACGGGACCCGACAAGCAAAGCGCCCGGCCGCGATCCGTACCAGAGGGCCCCATCGGGACGGGGCCCCGCCGACGGGCCCCTCCGAGGATGGGAGCGTCGCTTCCGCCCCTGCCGGCGCGGTGGGTCGGCGCACCCGCCGGCCTCACGGACACCCCCTGAACGGCCTCCGTCAGCGGCTGACGACAGCCGGAATCCTGGCTGCCGAGAATTCCACGGGGAGGGAGACCGGGATGCGTGTCCAGGGGGAGGGGTGCCAGGCGACTTGTTCGGCGGGGATGGTGAGTCGCATGTCGGGGAGGAGGTGCAGGACGGTGTTGACGGCGGTGCGGGTGATGAGTCGGGCGGGTACTTGTGCGGG
>NZ_JBEOUD010000022.1:0-145177 GCF_040303865.1 Streptomyces sp. NPDC094034
GCTCTGCCGGCGACGGTGGTGTTCGACTATCCGACGGCTGCCGCGTTGGCGGCTTTTCTGCGTGTTGAGTTGTCGGGTGTGGAGGCGGCTGATCCGGCGGCCGCGGTCTCCGTCCTTGGTGTGGTGGATGAGCCGGTGGCGATTGTGGCGATGGCGTGTCGGTTCCCGGGTGGTGTGTCGAGTCCGGAGGATCTGTGGGATGTCCTTCTGGCGGGTGGGGACGCGGTGGCGGAGTTCCCGGCCGACCGTGGGTGGGACGTGGAGGCGCTCTACGACCCGGATCCGGCGGGTGTCGGCACGTCGTACAGCCGGATGGGCGCGTTCCTCGACCGGGTGGCGGACTTCGACTCGGACTTCTTCGGGATCTCGCCCCGTGAGGCGTTGGCGATGGACCCGCAGCAGCGGTTGCTGCTGGAGACCTCCTGGGAACTGCTCGAACGGGCCGGGGTCGACCCGGCGTCGCTGCGCGGTGAGCGCGTCGGCGTGTTCGTGGGGTCGAACATGCAGGACTACGGGATGGTCCTGGACGGCGCCGCCGAGGACGTGGGCGGTTACGCGGCGACCGGCACCGCGTCGAGTGTGGCTTCCGGCCGGCTGTCCTACACGTTCGGCTTCGAAGGCCCCGCGGTGACGGTGGACACGGCGTGCTCGTCGTCGCTGGTGGCACTGCATCTGGCGGTGCAGGCCCTGCGCTCGGGCGAGTGCTCGCTCGCGCTGGCGGGTGGCGTCACGGTGATGTCCACGCCGGGTGCGTTCATCGAGTTCAGCCGCCAGCGCGGGCTGTCGGTGGACGGCCGGTGCAAGGCGTTCTCCGCCGACGCGGACGGCACCGGTTGGGGTGAGGGCGTCGGCATGCTGTTCGTCGAGCGGCTGTCGGACGCTCAGCGCAACGGACATGAGGTGCTGGCTGTTGTGCGGGGTTCGGCGGTGAATCAGGACGGTGCGTCGAACGGTTTGACGGCGCCGAACGGCCCGTCGCAGCAGCGGGTGATCCGGCAGGCGCTGGCCAGTGCGGGTCTGGCGCCGTCGGATGTGGACGTGGTGGAGGCGCATGGCACCGGTACGACGTTGGGTGATCCGATCGAGGCGCAGGCGCTGTTGGCGACGTACGGGCAGGACCGGCCCGAGGGTCGGCCGCTGTGGCTGGGGTCGTTGAAGTCGAACATCGGCCACACCCAGGCCGCCGCCGGTGTGGCCGGTGTGATCAAGATGGTGCTGGCGATGCGGCACGGTGTGCTGCCACGCACCCTGCACGTGGATCAGCCGTCGCCACATGTGGACTGGTCCGCGGGCACGGTCGAGTTGCTGACGGAGGCACGTCCCTGGCCGGAGACCGGTGGGTCGTGGCGTGCCGGTGTGTCGTCGTTCGGGTTCAGCGGGACGAACGCGCACACCATCATCGAGCAGGCCCCCATGGTGGAGCGGGAGGAAGTCCCGGAGCCGGTGCGCGACGGCCTGGTGCCATGGGTGCTGTCGGCAGGCGGCGAGGGTGCCCTGCGTGGCCAGGCTGAGCGCCTGATGTCGACCGTGGATGAGCACGCGGTTGTCGATGTCGGGTACTCGCTCGCGACGTCGCGGTCGGCGTTGGACCACCGCGCGGTGGTGATCGCCGGTGACCGATCCGAGTTCCTGGCCGCTCTGGCGGCCGTGGCCGAAGGCACGTCGAGCGGCGCGGTGGTCAGGGGAGTCGCCGACGATCCCGGTCGGCTGGGTTTCCTGTTCTCGGGTCAGGGGTCGCAGCGGCTTGGGATGGGGCGTGAACTGGCCGCGCGTTTCCCGGTGTTCGCTGAGGCTCTGGACGGGGTGCTGGGCGCGTTCGGTCCGGTGGTGCGTGAGGTGCTGTTCGGTGAGGATGCCGAGGCGCTGAATGGGACGGGGGTGACGCAGCCGGCGTTGTTCGCGGTGGAGGTGGCGTTGTTCCGGTTGTTGGAGTCGTGGGGTGTCCGGCCGGATGTGCTGGCCGGTCATTCGATCGGTGAGCTGGCCGCTGCCCATGTGTCAGGTGTGTGGTCGTTGGCCGATGCGGTCAAGGTGGTGTCGGCTCGGGGTGCGTTGATGCAGGCGCTGCCCGAGGGCGGTGCGATGGTCGCGATCCAGGCGTCCGAGGCGGAGGTCGCGTCGGATCTGCCCGACACCGTGGGCGTCGCGGCGGTGAACGGTCCTAACTCGGTGGTGATCTCCGGTGCTGCCGCCGATGTGGAGACGGTCGCGGAGCGGTGGCGCGAGACGGGTCGGAAGGTGTCTCGTCTGCGGGTGAGTCATGCGTTCCATTCGCCGTTGATGGAGCCGATGCTCGATGAGTTCCGTGCGGTGCTGGAGGGCGTGTCGTTCGAGGCACCGTCCATTCCGATCGTGTCGACGCTGACCGGTACGCGGGTGACCGCTGAGGAGCTTGCATCGCCGGGGTATTGGGTGCGGCACGTACGGGAGTCGGTGCGGTTCGCGGACGCCGTCGAGGCGCTGGTGGCCGAGGGTGTGGCGACGTTTGTGGAGGTCGGGCCGGGTGGGACGCTGTCCGCGCTGGGCCAGGAGTCCGCACCGGAGGCGACGTTCGTACCGGCGCTGCGGGCGGATCGGCCGGAGGCCGTGGCCGCCACGACGGCTGCGGGACAGCTGCATGTACGCGGTGTCCGGGTGGAGTGGGAGGCCTTCTTCACCGGTCGCGGCGCGCGGCGGGTGGACCTGCCCACCTATGCGTTCCAGCGAGAGCGCTACTGGCCTGACACGCTGCCGGCGATCGGCGATGTCGCGGCGGTCGGGCTCGGATCGACGGAGCATCCGTTGCTGGGTGCGACGGTCGCCGTGGGGGGCACGGATGGTGTGCTGCTGACCGGTCGACTGTCGGTTCAGTCCCATCCGTGGCTGGCCGACTATGTGGTTCAGGGTTCGGTTCTGCTGCCCGGTACGGCGTTCGTCGAGCTCGCGGTGCGTGCGGGTGACCAGGTCGGGTGTGACCTGGTGGAGGAATTGACGCTGGAGGCACCCCTCGTTCTGGCCGAGAACGGCTCGGCGCGGGTGCAGGTGTGGGTCGGCGCGGCGGAGGAGTCGGGCAGGCGTGAGCTGACCGTCTATTCCAGCGCGGGTGATACCGAAGACGGCCGTTCGTGGACCCGGCATGCCACGGGTGTGCTGCGTGCGGGAGGCCGCTCCGGTGGGGCTTCTCTGGTCGAGTGGCCGCCCGCCGGTGCGGAGGCCGTGGACCTGGACGGGGCCTACGACCGGCTGGCGGAGCTCGGCTTCGGTTACGGGCCGGTGTTCCAGGGGCTGCGGGCCGCGTGGCGCAGTGGGGACGAGGTGTTCGCCGAGGTCGCGCTTCCCGAAGACGTGGGCGTGGATGGATTCGGTCTGCACCCGGCGTTGCTGGATACGGCGCTGCATGCCATTGGGCTGATGGGCGACGCCGACGCTCCTGGCAGCTTGCCGTCCGTGTGGTCGGGGGTGCGACTGCACGCTTCCGGCGCGACGGTGCTGCGGGTGCGGCTGTCGCCCGAGGGGTCGGACGGGATGTCCTTGGCGGTCGCGGACGGGGCAGGTGCTCCGGTGGCCACGATCGACTCGCTGGTGCTGCGCCCGGTGTCGGCGGACCAGATCGCCGGTGACGATCAGGGCGACGCGCTGTTCGGCGTCGACTGGGTGTCGGTTCCCCTGCCCGACGTCGATGCTCCGACGACCGAGTGGACCGAGCTGGATGCCCTGGCCGAACCGTTGTCCGACTTCGTGGTCGTGTCGTGCCCGGTCGTCGCCGCGTCCGACACGGTCGATGGCGCGCATGAGGCGGCGCACTGGGCGCTGAACGCGGTTCAGACCTGGCTGGCGGAGGAGCGGTTCGGCGCGGCGCGCCTGGCGATTGTGACCAGGGGTGCGCTGGCCACCTCGCACGACGAGGATGTGCGGGACGTCGCGCAGGCCGTGGTGTGGGGCTTGGTGCGGTCGGCGCAGTCGGAGAATCCGGACCGGATCGTGCTGGTGGATCTCGACGATGAGGCGGCCTCGCTCGATGCGTTGCCGTCCGCGTTGGCCACTGGCGAGCCGCAGTTGGCGGTGCGCTCCGGCGATATCCGAGTGCCCCGTCTTGCCAGGGTGGGGCGGTCGGTGGTGGATGAGCCCGGGTTTGGTTCGGGTGCGGTGCTGGTCACGGGTGCGACGGGCACGTTGGGTGGTCTGGTTGCCCGGCATCTGGTGGTGGAGCGGGGTGTGCGGAGTCTGCTGCTGGTCAGCAGGCGCGGCGCTGCGGCCGAGGGTGCCGAGGAGTTGCGCGACGAACTGGTCGCGCGGGGTGCCGAGGTGGTGTTCGCGGCGTGTGATGTGGCGGACCGGGAGGCGGTGGCGGCGCTGCTGGCCGAGCATCCCGTGACCGCTGTCGTGCACACCGCGGGTGTGCTGGACGACGGAACGATCGGCTCGCTGACGCCGGAGCGCATCGACACCGTGTTCCGGCCGAAGGTCGACGCGGCATGGAATCTGCACGAGTTGACCCGTGAGCTGGATCTGTCGGCGTTTGTGCTGTTCTCGTCGGTGGCGGGCATATTGGGTGGCCCCGGCCAGGGCAACTATGCGGCGGCGAACACGTTCCTGGACGCGCTCGCCCAGCACCGCCGTACTCAGGGGCTGCCCGCGACGTCGCTGGCGTGGGGTCTGTGGGCTGAGGCCAGTGGTATGACCGGCCAGCTCGACGACGCTGACCTGAAGCGGATGAGCAGGGGCGGTCTGATCCCGCTCCGTACGGCCCGGGGCCTGGCTCTGTTCGACGTGGCGGGTTCGACGGGGCGTGCCGTGCTGGCGCCGGTGCCCCTGGACCTGCCCGCGTTGCGCAAGCAGGCACGTTCCCAGCCGGTGCCGCACATGCTCCGCGGCCTGGTGCGCTCCACCGCGCGCGGGTCCGCCGATTCCGGGCCCGCCGTCGGGTCCGTGCTGGCGCGGTCGCTGGCGGGGCTGACCGAGACCGAGCGGGAGAAGGCGCTGCTGGACCTCGTACTCGGTCATGTGGCCGTGGTCCTCGGCCACAGCTCGGCGCACGCCATCGCGCCCGACCGCGCGTTCAGGGAACTGGGCTTCGACTCGCTCAGCTCCGTCGAGTTGCGCAACCGGCTGGGCGTGGCCACCGAGCTGGCTCTGCCTGCCACGCTTGTCTTCGACCACCCGACCCCCGCTGTTCTCGCGGCGCACCTCGGAGCCGAGCTGCTGGGTGGGGTGCTCGATGCGGCAGCCCACGATGCCGCCGCGGCCGTGAGCGACGAACCGATCGTGATCGTCGGTATGAGCTGCCGGTTCCCCGGTGGGGTCGAGTCGCCGGAGGATCTGTGGCGTCTTGTCGAGTCCGGTGTGGACGCGGTGTCCGGATTCCCCGCCGACCGGGGATGGGATCTGGACGCGCTGTATGACCCGGACCCCGAGCACTCGGGCACCAGCTACGCGCGAGAAGGCGGCTTCCTGGCCGATGCGGCGGAGTTCGACCCGGGTTTCTTCGGGATCTCGCCGCGTGAGGCGTTGGCGATGGATCCGCAGCAGCGGCTGCTGCTGGAGACCTCCTGGGAGGCGTTCGAGCGGGCGGGCATCGACCCGAACTCGTTGCGGGGCAGCCGGTCCGGTGTCTTTGTCGGTACCAATGGTCAGGACTACGCGGCGTTGTTGATGGCTGCGCCGGAGAGTGTGGAGGGCTACGCGGGTACCGGGCTCTCGGCGAGTGTCATCTCCGGCCGGCTGTCCTACACCTTCGGCCTTGAGGGGCCCGCGGTGACGGTGGACACCGCGTGCTCGTCGTCGCTCGTCGCGCTGCATCTGGCCGCGCAGGCGCTGCACAAGGGTGAGTGTGAGCTGGCGCTCGTCGGCGGTGTGACGGTGATGTCGACACCGGGCTCGTTCGTGGAGTTCAGCAGGCAGCGTGGCCTGGCTCCGGACGGTCGGTGCAAGGCGTTCTCCGACAGCGCTGATGGGACCGGTTGGGGTGAGGGTGTCGGCATGCTGCTCGTCGAGCGGCTGTCGGACGCCCGCCGCAACGGGCACCAGGTGCTGGCGGTGGTGCGGGGTTCGGCGGTGAACCAGGACGGTGCGTCGAACGGTTTGACGGCGCCGAACGGTCCGTCGCAGCAGCGGGTGATTCGTCAGGCGCTGGCGAGCGCGGGCCTGTCCCCGTCGGATGTGGACGCGGTGGAGGCGCACGGCACGGGTACGACGCTGGGTGACCCGATCGAGGCGCAGGCGCTGTTGGCCATCTACGGTCAGGACCGTGGCGGTGAGCCGCTGTGGCTCGGGTCGATCAAGTCGAACATCGGTCACACGCAGGCCGCCGCGGGTGTGGCGGGTGTGATCAAGATGGTGATGGCGCTGCGGCACGGTGTGCTGCCTCGGACGCTGCATGTCACCGAACCGTCGTCGCACGTGAACTGGTCGGCGGGCGCCGTGGAACTGCTGACGGAGACTCGGCCGTGGCCGCAGACCGGTCAGCCGTGGCGGGCCGGTGTGTCGTCGTTCGGTGTAAGTGGCACGAACGCGCACGCCATCATCGAGCAGGCCCCCGTGGTGGAGCGGGAGGAAGCTCCGGAGCCTGTGCGTGACGGCCTCGACCTGGTGCCGTGGGTGATATCGGCGCGCGACGAGAGCGCCCTGCGTGGCCAGGCCGGCCGGCTGATGTCCATGGTGATGGTGGACGAGCACGCGGTTGTCGATGTCGGCTACTCGCTCGCGACATCTCGGACGGCATTGGACCACCGTGCGGTGGTTGTGGCCGCGGACCGTTCCGAGTTCCTGTCGGCTCTCGCCGCTCTCGTCGAGGGGCGGGACGGGCCGGGTGCGGTGGTGGGTGAAGCGACATCGCACCGGGTGGGTTTCCTGTTCTCGGGTCAGGGGTCGCAGCGGCTTGGGATGGGGCGTGAACTGGCCGCGCGTTTTCCGGTGTTCGCTGAGGCTCTGGACGGGGTGCTGGGCGCGTTCGATCCGGTGGTGCGTGAGGTGCTGTTCGGTGAGGACGCCGAGGCGCTGAATGAGACAGGAGTGACGCAGCCGGCGCTGTTCGCGGTTGAGGTGGCGTTGTTCCGGTTGCTGGAGTCGTGGGGTGTCCGGCCGGACATGTTGGCTGGTCATTCGATTGGTGAGTTGGCGGCGGCGCATGTGGCGGGTGTGTGGTCGTTGGCTGATGCGGTCAAGGTGGTGTCGGCTCGTGGTGCGTTGATGCAGGCGCTTCCCGAGGGCGGTGCGATGGTGGCGATCCAGGGGTCCGAGGCGGAGGTCGCGCCGGATCTGCCTGACACTGTGGGGATCGCGGCGGTGAACGGTCCGAATTCGGTGGTGGTTTCGGGTGTCGCCGCTGATGTGGAGGTGGTGGCGGAGCGGTGGCGTGAGGCGGGTCGGAAGGTGTCTCGTCTGCGGGTGAGTCACGCGTTCCATTCGCCGTTGATGGAGCCGATGCTCGATGAGTTCCGTGCGGTGCTGGAGGGTGTGTCGTTCGAGGCGCCGTCTATTCCGATCGTGTCGACGCTGACCGGTGGCCGGGCGACGGCCGAGGAGTTGGGTTCGCCGGAGTACTGGGTGCGGCATGTGCGGGAGTCGGTGCGGTTTGCCGACGCCGTCGAGACGCTGGTTGCTGAGGGCATGACCACGTTCGTCGAGGTCGGGCCGGGTGGGACGCTGTCGGCGCTGGGTCAGGAGTCGGCGCCGGAGGCGACGTTCGTACCGGCGCTGCGGGCGGATCGGTCGGAGGCCGTGGCCGCTACGATGGCCGCGGGACAGCTGTACGTACGTGGTGTACGGGTGGAGTGGGAGTCCTTCTTCGAGGGCAGCGGCGCACGTCGGGTGGATCTGCCCACCTACGCCTTCCAGCGCGAGCGCTATTGGGTTGATGTGGTGCCGCTGGTCGGTGATGTCACGGCGGCCGGGCTCGGTGCGGCCGAGCACCCGTTGTTGGGTGCGACCGTCGCTCTCGGCGGTACGGACGGTGTGCTGCTCACCGGACGTCTGTCGGCCCAGAGCCACCCCTGGCTGGCCGACTACGTCGTCCAGGGGGCGATTCTGTTGCCCGGTACGGCCTTCCTTGAGCTGGCGATCCGTGCGGGTGACCAGGTCGGGTGTGACCTGGTGGAGGAATTGACGCTGGAGGCGCCGCTCGTCCTGCCCGAGAAGGGCACGGTGCGCGTACAGGTGTGGGTCGGTGCCGAGGACGAGTCGGGCCGACGTGAGCTGACGCTCCACTCCAGCGCGGGCGACGACGGCGTGTCGTGGACCCGGCATGCCGGCGGAGTGCTCCGTGCGGCCGGCCGGTCCGATGGGATTTCCGTGGTCGAGTGGCCGCCCGCCGGTGCCGAGACAGTGGACCTGGACGGCTTCTACGACCGGACGGCCGATGACGGGTTCGGTTACGGGCCGGTGTTCCAGGGGCTGCGGGCCGCATGGCGCAGTGGGGACGAGGTGTTCGCCGAGGTCGCGCTGCCCGAAGACGTGGGTGCCGACGGATTCGGGCTGCATCCGGCGCTGCTGGACGCGGCGCTGCACGCCATCGGCCTGATGGACGCTGCGGATGCTCCTGACACTCTGCCGTCCGCGTGGTCGGGCGTACGACTGCACGCCTCCGGCGCGCGGATGCTGCGGGTGCGGCTGTCGCCCGCGGAGTCGGACGGGGTGTCGTTGGTGGTCGCGGACGGCACCGGTGCGCCGGTCGCCGAGATCGACTCGCTGCTGCTGCGCCCGCTGCCGGAGACACTGGCGCGGCAGGACTCGGAGTCGCTGTTCGGCGTCGACTGGGTGTCGGTTGCCCTGCCCGACGTCGATGCTCCGACGACCGAGTGGACCGAGCTGGATGCCCTGGCCGAACCGTTGTCCGACTTCGTGGTCGTGTCGTGCCCGGTCGTCGCCACGTCCGCCACGGTCGATGGCGCGCATGAGGCGGCGCACTGGGCGCTGAACGCGGTTCAGACCTGGCTGGCGGAGGAGCGGTTCGGCGCGGCGCGCCTGGTCATTGTGACCAGGGGTGCGCTGGCCACCTCGCTCGATGAGGATGTGCGGGACGTCGCGCAGGCCGCTGTGTGGGGCCTGGTGCGGTCGGCGCAGTCGGAGAATCCGGACCGGATCGTGCTGGTCGACCTCGACGACGAGGCTGCCTCGCTCGAAGCGCTGCCAGTGGCTCTGGCCACCGGGGAGCCACAGCTCGCGGTGCGCTCCGGCGACATCCGAGTGCCCCGTCTTGCCAGGGTGGGGCGGTCGGTGGTGGATGAGCCCGGGTTTGGTTCGGGTGCGGTGCTGGTCACGGGTGCGACGGGCACGTTGGGTGGTGTGGTTGCCCGGCATCTGGTGGTGGAGCGGGGTGTGCGGAGTCTGCTGTTGGTCAGCAGGCGTGGCGCTGCGGCCGAGGGTGCGGAGGAGTTGCGCGACGAGCTGGTCGCGGGGGGTGCCGAGGTGGTGTTCGCGGCGTGTGATGTGGCGGACCGGGAGGCGGTGGCGGCGCTGCTGGCCGAGCATCCCGTGACCGCTGTCGTGCATACCGCGGGTGTGCTGGACGACGGCACGGTCGGGTCGCTGACGCCGGAGCGTATCGACGCGGTGTTCCGGCCGAAGGTCGACGCGGCATGGAATCTGCACGAGTTGACCCGTGAGCTGGATCTGTCGGCGTTTGTGCTGTTCTCGTCGGTGGCGGGCATATTGGGTGGTCCCGGCCAGGGCAACTATGCGGCGGCGAACACGTTCCTGGACGCGCTCGCGCAGCATCGCCGTACTCAGGGGCTGCCCGCGACGTCGCTGGCGTGGGGCCTGTGGGCTGAGGCCAGTGGTATGACCGGCCAGCTCGACGACGCTGACCTGAAGCGGATGAGCAGGGGCGGTCTGATCCCGCTCCGTACGGCTGAGGGCCTGGCTCTGTTCGACGTCGCGGGTTCGACGGGGCGTGCGGTGCTGGCGCCGGTGCCCCTGGACTTGCCCGCGTTGCGCAAGCAGGCACGTACCCAGCCGGTGCCGCACATGCTCCGCGGCCTGGTGCGCTCCACCGCGCGCAGGAGCGTCGAGTCCGCCGCTGTGGCCGGGTCGGCGTTCGCGCGACAGCTGGCGGGGCTGACCGAGGCCGAGCGGGAGAAGGCGCTGCTGGACCTCGTACTGGACCATGTGGCCGTGGTCCTCGGTCACAGCTCGACGCACGCCGTCGCGCCCGATCGGGCGTTCAAGGAGGTCGGATTCGACTCGCTGACCGCCGTCGAGCTGCGTAACCGGCTGGGCGGCGCGACCGAACTGCGGCTGCCCGCCACGCTGATCTACGACTATCCGACCCCCGCGGCGCTCGCGGCGCACCTCGGCGCCGAACTCGTCGGCACACCCGCCGTCGCGGCGATCACCCGTACGGCAGCGGCCGTCCTCGACGAGCCGATCGCGATCGTCGCGATGAGCTGCCGGTTCCCCGGCGGGGTGAACTCGCCCGAGGACCTGTGGCAACTCGTGCTGGACGGGGTCGACGCCATCGGTGAGTTCCCCGGCAACCGCGGCTGGGACCTGGCGAACCTGTACGACCCCGACCCGGACCACGCCGGCACCTCGTACGCGCGTGAAGGTGGCTTCCTGTACAACGCCGACCTGTTCGACCCGGCGTTCTTCGGGATCTCGCCCCGTGAGGCGCTGGCGATGGACCCGCAGCAGCGGCTGCTGCTCGAAACCTCCTGGGAGGCGTTCGAACGGGCCGGCATCGACCCGAATGCGGTGCGGGGGCGCGACATCGGCGTCTTCACCGGCTCGAACGTGCAGGACTACACCACGCTGCTGACGGCGAGTGAGGAGACTGTCGAAGGACTGGTCGGCACGGGCAACGCGGCAAGTGTCGTGTCCGGGCGGGTCGCCTACGCGTTCGGTCTCGAAGGTCCCGCGGTGACGGTCGACACCGCGTGCTCGTCGTCGCTGGTGGCACTGCACATGGCGGTGCAGGCGCTGCGCACCGGTGACTGCTCGATGGCGCTGGCGGGTGGCGTGACGGTGATGTCGACGCCGGGTTCGTTCATCGAGTTCAGCCGCCAGCGCGGGCTGTCCACCGACGGTCGGTGCAGGCCGTTCTCGTCGGACGCGGACGGCACCGGCTGGGGCGAGGGCGTCGGAATGGTCGTGCTGGAGCGGCTGTCCGAAGCGCAGCGCAACGGGCACCAGGTGCTCGCCGTCGTGCGGGGGTCCGCGATCAACCAGGACGGTGCGTCGAACGGTCTCACCGCGCCCAACGGGCCTTCGCAACAGCGGGTGATCCGCCAGGCGCTCGCCGGAGCGGGGCTCACGTCGTCCGATGTGGACGCGGTGGAGGCGCACGGCACGGGTACGACGCTGGGTGACCCGATCGAGGCGCAGGCGCTGCTCGCCACGTACGGCCAGGACCGTAGCGGTGAGCCGCTGTGGCTCGGGTCGCTGAAGTCCAACATCGGCCACACGCAGGGCGCGGCCGGTGTCGCGGGCATCATCAAGATGGTCATGGCGATGCGGCACGGCGTGCTGCCGAAGACGCTGCATGTCGCCGAGCCCACCCCGAAGGTCGACTGGTCGGCCGGCGACGTCGCGCTCCTCACCGAGGCCCGCTCCTGGCCGGACACCGACCGTCCGCGCCGTTTCGGTGTGTCGTCGTTCGGGTTCAGCGGCACCAACGCGCACGCCATCATCGAACAGGCGCCGGTCACCGAGGTCGCCCCGCGGACGGCCGTGCCGGACACGTCCCCGGTGCCGCTGCTGGTCTCGGCCAAGGACAACGACGCGCTACGGGCACAGGCCGACCGGCTGCGCGCCCATCTCGTGGCGCACCCCGAGCTGAACCCGCTCGATGTCGCCGGCACGCTCGCCGTGGCGCGATCGGCCTTCGACAACCGGGCGGTTGTCGTCGGCCATGACCGCGACGGTCTGCTCGCCGGTCTCGCCGCGCTCATCGAGGGGCCGACGGCGCTGGCCCGCCGCGTCGAGTCGACCCGGGTGGCGATGGGTGTGACCCGGCCCGCGGGCAAGGTGGCGTTCGTGTTCCCCGGTCAGGGGGCGCAATGGCTGCACATGGGCGCGGCGTTGGCGCAGTCGTCGCCGGCGTTCCGCGCCTCGCTCGACGCGTGTGCCGATGCGCTCGCCCCGTACGTGGACTGGTCGTTGTACGACGTGCTGGCCGACGCGGCCGAGCTGGAGCGAGTCGATGTGGTGCAGCCCGCGCTGTGGGCGGTGATGGTGTCGCTGGCCGCGTTGTGGCGCTCCTACGGTGTGGAGCCCGACGCGGTGGTGGGGCACAGCCAGGGCGAGATCGCCGCCGCCTGTGTCGCGGGCGCGCTGTCGCTGCCCGACGCCGCCAAGGTGGTCGCGCTGCGCAGCAAGGCGATCCTGGCGCTGTCGGGCCAGGGCGGAATGGTGTCGCTGGCGGCGAGGGTCGACGACGTACGCGAGCGGATCGCGCGGTGGAACGGGCGGATCTCGGTCGCGGTGGTCAACGGCCCCGGCTCGGTCGTGGTGGCGGGCGATGTCGACGCGCTCGACGAGCTGATCGAGTTGTGCGCCGCCGACGATGTGCGGGCACGGCGGGTTCCGGTGGACTACGCGTCGCATTCACCGCACGTCGAGCGCATCCGGGAGGCGCTGGCGACCGAGCTGGCCGGGGTGGAGCCGACGCGGGCGAGCGTAGCGATGCTGTCCACGGTCACCGGGGAGTGGCTGACCGGCACGGAAGTGGGCGCGGACTACTGGTATCAGAACCTGCGGAACACCGTGCGCTTCGAGGAGGCGACGCGCGGCCTGCTCGACTGGGGCGTCGGTGTGTTCGTGGAGTGCAGCGCGCACCCGGTGCTGACCTTCGGGGTGCGCGAGACGCTGGACGTGACCGGTGCGGAGGCCGTGGTCGTGGGCACACTGCGCCGCGACGACGGTGATCTCGACCGGTTCCTGCTCTCCGCCGCCGAGGCATACGTACAGGGCCTGCCGTTCGACTGGCGCGACGTGGTCGCCGAGGGGCGGCAGGTGGACCTGCCGACCTACGCCTTCCAGCACAAGCGGCTCTGGCCGAGCATGGCGGCGGCCCCCGCGGGCGACGTCACCGGAGCGGTCGACGCGCGGTTCTGGGCGGCCGTGGCGGACGGCGACCTCGGTGAACTGGCGGACGAGCTGGACGTGTCCCTCGACGACCCGATCGGCGCGGTGCTGCCCCGCCTGGCGTCCTGGCGGCAGTCGCAGTCCGAGCACTCCGAGATCGACGGCTGGCGCTACCGCGTCACCTGGCTGCCGGTGCCCGAGCCCACCGCCGCGCTCACAGGCACCTGGCTGGTGGTCAGCAGGGACGGCGCCGGTGAGGAATCCGTCACCGACGCGCTGACCCGGCACGGCGCGCGAGTGCTGTCGGTCCGGGCAGGAGAGGCGGTGGACCGGGACTCGCTGACGGCCCGGCTGGCGGTCGACGAGCCCGTCGCGGGCGTCCTGTCGCTGTTCGCGCTGGACCCCGAACTGCCGTCGGGCGGTGTGTACGCGACCCTCGCTCTCGTCCAGGCGCTCGGCGACGCCGGACTCGCCGCTCCGCTGTGGTACGCGACGCGCGGCGGTGTCTCGGTCGGCCGCTCCGACACGCCCGTCTGCCCCGAGCAGGCGATGGTGTGGGGGCTGGCCCGATGCGCCGGGCGGGAACAGCCCGAGCGCTGGGGCGGTCTCGTCGACCTGCCCGACACACTGGACGACCGTGCCGCCGCCCGCCTCGCCGGAGTCCTGTCCGGCACACGGGAGGAGGACCAGGTCGCGCTCCGCGCCGGCGGCGTGTTCGCCCGCAGGCTGGTGCGGGCACCCTCGGGGCACCTCGGCGACTGGGACCCCACCGGCACGGTGCTGGTCACCGGTGGCACCGGCGGGATCGGCGCGCATGTGGCCAGGTGGCTGGCCACGAAGGGCGCGGAACATCTGCTGCTGATCAGCAGGCGCGGTCCGGACGCCGACGGCGCGGAGGAGTTGCGTGCGGAGCTGACCGAGCTGGGCGCGCGTGTGACGATCGCCGCCTGCGATGTCGCCGACCGGGAGGCGCTGGCGGAGCTGCTGGCATCGATTCCGCAGGAGTTCCCGCTCACCGCGGTCATGCACACGGCGGGTGTCCTGGACGACGGTGTGCTGACCGCGCTCACCCCGGACCGGTTCGCGGCCGTGTTGCGGCCGAAGGTCGACGCCGCCGTCAACCTGGACGAACTGACCAGGGACCGGCAGCTGTCGGCGTTCGTGATGTTCTCCTCGATCTCGGGCACGTTCGGCGCGGTCGCGCAGGGCAGCTACGCGGCCTCCAACGCCTTCCTCGACGCCTTCGCCGAACGGCGCGTGGCGGCGGGCCTGGCCGCCAGCTCGGTCGCGTGGGGGCCGTGGGGCGGCGGCGGCATGGTCGGCGAGAAGCTCGGCGAGATTCTGCGCGGCCGGGGCACGGCCCCGTTCGAGCCGGAGTCGGCGATCGCCGCACTGGACAGGGCCGTTCGCCAGAGCGACCCGACGGTGCTGGTCGTGGCGGACATCGACTGGGACCTGTACGCGCCTTCGCTGCCGGCCTCGCTGCTGCGGGAACTGCCCGACGCTCGACGGACGGCCCCGGCCCCCGCCGAGGCGGCGCCGCTCGACCTGGCGGCCAGGCTCGCCACGATGTCCGGGCCGGACCGCGAGCGCGTCATGCTGGATCTGGTGCGCGAGCAGGTGGCCGCCGTCCTCAGCTACGAGAGCACCGCGCAGGTGGAACCCGGTCGGGCGTTCAAGGACCTCGGCTTCGACTCACTGACCGCGGTCGAGTTCCGCAACGTGTTCAACTCGGCCACCGGGTTGAGCCTGCCCTCGACGCTCGTCTTCGACCACCCCAACCCGTCCGCGCTCGCCGCGCACGTGCTCGACCAGATGCCGGGAGTGGGGGCGCCGACCATCGACGCCGAGCTGGACCGCCTGGAGGCCACACTGTCCCTCCTGACGCCGGACGACCAGCGGAGCGCCGCCGTCGGCGACCGCCTCCGCACGCTGCTGACCAGGTGGGACGAAGCGCACACCCGCACGGAACCCGTCAACTCCGGACCGGACGCGCGCACCGCCACGGCGGACGAACTGCTCGCGCTGCTCGACGAAGAACTCGGTAGGTCTTGAGCCAATGAACTCGCCTGAAGGGTCGGAACACATGTCGAACGAGGAGAAGTACCTCGACTACCTCCGGCGGGCCACAGTGGACCTGCAGGAGATGCGCGGCAAGCTGCGCGAGGCCGAGGAGCGCGAGGTCGAGCCGATCGCGATCGTCGGCATGAGCTGCCGGTTCCCCGGCGGTGTGCGCTCGCCGGAGGATCTGTGGCACCTCCTGGCGGACGGCCGGGACGCCGTCTCCGGGTTCCCCACCAACCGTGGGTGGGACCTGGAGGGGCTGTACGACGAGAACCCCGATCAGCAGGGGACCAGCTACACCCGCGAAGGCGGCTTCCTGCACGACGTCGACCAGTTCGACCCGGCGTTCTTCGGTATCTCGCCACGCGAGGCCGCGGCGATGGACCCGCAGCAGCGGCTGCTGCTGGAGACGTCATGGGAGGTGTTCGAGCAGGCGGGCATCGATCCGCACTCGGCGCGGGGCAGCAAGACCGGCGTCTTCATCGGCACCAACGGCCAGGGCTACCTGGCGCGCCTGGCCAAGGGCGGCGTACCGGACGGCTACGAGGGGTACTTCCTCACCGGCAACGCGGCCAGTGTCGTGTCCGGCCGCATCTCCTACGTGCTCGGCCTGGAGGGCCCCGCGCTGACCATCGACACCGCCTGTTCGTCGTCGCTGGTCGCCCTGCATCTCGCGATACACGCGCTGCGGCACAGCGAGTGCGGGCTCGCCGTCGCGGGCGGCGTCACCGTGATGGCGACACCGGACACCTTCATCGAGTTCAGCCGCCAGCGCGGGCTGGCGATGGACGGCCGGTGCAAGCCTTTCGCCGACGCCGCGGACGGCACCGGGTGGGGCGAGGGCGCCGGTCTGTTGCTGCTGGAGCGGCTGTCGGACGCGCGGCGCAACGGGCATCCGGTGTTGGCGGTGGTGCGGGGTTCGGCGGTGAACCAGGACGGTGCGTCGAACGGTCTGACAGCGCCGAACGGTCCGTCGCAGCAGCGGGTGATCCGGGCCGCGCTGGCCCACTCGGGCCTCGTACCGTCCGATGTGGACGCGGTCGAGGCGCACGGCACGGGTACGACGCTGGGTGACCCGATCGAGGCGCAGGCGCTGCTGGCCACCTATGGCCAGGGCAGGCCCGCCGACCGGCCGCTGTGGCTGGGGGCGCTGAAGTCGAACATTGGTCACACGCAGGCCGCCGCGGGTGTCGCCGGTGTGATCAAGATGGTGCTGGCGATGCGGCACGGTGTGCTGCCCAAGACGCTGCACGTGGACCAGCCGTCGTCGCACGTGGACTGGTCGGCGGGTGCGGTGGAACTGCTGGCGGAGGCCCGGCCGTGGCCGGAGACGGGCCGGCCGTGGCGTGCCGGTGTGTCGTCGTTCGGTGTGAGCGGGACGAACGCGCACGTCATCGTCGAGCAGGCTCCCGAGGTGGAGCGGGAGGAAGCCCAAAAACCGGTGGGCGAAGGGCTGGTGCCGCACGACGGGCTGGTGCCCTGGGTGCTGTCGGCGCGTGACGAGGCCGCGCTGCGCGGTCAGGCCGAGCGGCTCCTGTCCTCTGTGAGCGATCAGTCCCCTGTCGATGTGGGTTACTCGCTCGCGACGTCGCGGGCGGTACTGGAGCGCCGTGCGGTGGTGGTCGCCGCCGAACGGTCCGAGTTCCTGGACGCCTTGGCGGCGGTGGCCGATGGTCGAGCGACCGGCGCCGTGGTCACGGGAGCTGTCGACGATCCCGGTCAGGTGGGTTTCCTGTTCTCGGGTCAGGGGTCGCAGCGGCTGGGTATGGGGCGCGAACTGGCCGAGCGTTTCCCGGTGTTCGCGAGCGCCTTGGACGAGGTGCTGGCCGAGTTCGATCCGGTGGTGCGTGAAGTCCTGTTCGGTGAGGACGCCGAAGCGCTGAGTGAGACGGGGGTGACGCAGCCGGCGCTGTTCGCGGTCGAGGTGGCGCTGTTCCGGCTGCTGGAGTCGTGGGGTGTCCGGCCGGACGTGCTGGCCGGGCATTCGATCGGTGAGCTGGCCGCTGCCCATGTGTCAGGGGTGTGGTCGTTGGCCGACGCGGTCAAGGTGGTGTCGGCCCGGGGTGCGTTGATGCAGGCGCTGCCCGAGGGCGGTGCGATGGTCGCGATCCAGGCGACCGAGGCGGAGATCGCGCCGGATCTGCCCGACACCGTGGGGATCGCGGCGGTCAACGGCCCGAACTCGGTGGTGATCTCCGGCGCTGCCGCCGATGTGGAGACGGTCGCGGAGCGGTGGCGCGAGACGGGGCGAAAGGTGTCTCGTCTGCGCGTCAGCCACGCGTTCCATTCGCCGTTGATGGACTCGATGCTGGATGAATTCCGCCGGGTACTGGAAAGCGTGTCGTTCGAGGCGCCCACGATCCCGATCGTGTCGACGCTGACCGGCACGCAGGTGACGGCCGAGGAGTTGGGTTCGCCGGAGTACTGGGTGCGGCATGTGCGCGAGTCGGTGCGGTTCGCGGACGCCGTTGAGGCGCTGGTGGCCGAGGGTGTGGCGACGTTTGTGGAGGTCGGGCCGGGCGGGACGCTGTCCGCGCTGGGTCAGGAGTCCGCCCCCGACGCGACGTTCGTGCCGATGTTGCGCGGTGACCGGCCGGAGGCCGTGGCCGTCACGACCGCCGTGGGGCAGCTGCATGTGCGTGGCGTCCGGGTGGACTGGGAGCCCTTCTTCGCCGGTCGTGGCGCGCGACGGGTGGACCTGCCGACGTACGCGTTCCAGCACGAGCGCTACTGGCTGGACGCGCTGCCCGCGGTCGGTGATGTGACGGCGGCCGGGCTCGGTTCGGCCGACCACCCGCTGCTGGGCGCGGCTGTCACGGTCGGGGGCACGGATGGAGTGCTGCTGACCGGTCGACTGTCGGTTCAGTCCCACCCGTGGCTGGCCGACTATGTGGTCCAGGGTTCGGTTCTGCTGCCCGGTACCGCGTTCGTCGAGCTCGCGGTACGGGCGGGTGACCAGGTCGGGTGTGACCTGGTGGAGGAGCTGACGCTGGAGGCGCCGCTGACGGTACCCGAGCGCGGCGGCGTCCGGGTGCAGGTGTGGGTCGGCGCCGAGGACGAGTCGGGCAGGCGCGAGCTGACCGTCTATTCCAGCGCGGGCGACACCGACGACGACCGGCCGTGGACACGGCACGCCACCGGTGTGCTGCGGGCGGTCGGGCGCTCCGCCGGGACCTCCCTCGTGGAGTGGCCGCCCGCGAGCGCCAAAGTCGTCGACCTGGACGGGCTCTACGACCGCGCGGCCGATGCCGGTTTCGGCTACGGGCCGGTTTTCCAGGGGCTACGGGCCGTGTGGCGGCGCGAGGACGAGGTGTTCGCCGAGGTCGTACCGCCGGACGGTGTGGGCGTGGAGGGTTTCGGCCTGCACCCGGCGCTGCTGGATGCCGCGCTGCACGCCGTGGACCTGGCCGGCGATGCCGACGGGATCGGTCGCTTGCCGTACTCGTGGTCGGGCGTGCGGCTGCACGCCTCGGGCGCGACGGTGCTGCGAGTGCGCCTGGCGCCCGCAGGGGCGGACGAGGTGTCGTTGACGGTGGCGGACGGGGCGGGTGCTCCGGTAGCGACCGTGGACTCGCTGGTGCTGCGCCCGGTGTCGCTGGACCAGCTCGCCGGTGGGGATGGCGGCAACGCGTTGTTCGGTGTCGATTGGGTGCCGGTCCCGCTGTCCGACGACGACGCCCCGACGGTCGAGTGGACCGACCTGGAGACCCTGACACAACCGCGGTCCGACTTCGTGGTCATGTCGTGTCCTGTCACGTCCGCGTCCGGTCCGGTGCCCGCCGCGCACGAGGCGGCGCACTGGGCGCTGAACGCGGTGCAGACGTGGCTGACGGACGAGCGGTTCGACGCGGCCCGGCTGGTCGTGGTGACCGGGGGCGCCGTCGCCGCCGCGTCCGAAGAGCATGTGCGGGACATCGCGCAAGCGGCGGTGTGGGGTCTGGTGCGGTCGGCCCAGTTGGAGAATCCGGACCGGATCGTCCTGGTGGACCTGGACGACGACGTGGCCTCGCTCGATGTGCTGCCCGCCGCGTTGGCCACCGGGGAGTCGCAGATGGCGGTGCGCTCCGGTGCCGTCACCGTTCCGCGGCTGGCCAGGGTTCCGCGGTCCGTGGTGGACGACCCCGGCTTCGGTTCGGGCGCGGTGCTGGTCACGGGTGCGACGGGCACACTGGGAGCTCTCGTCGCGCGGCACCTGGTCGCGGCGCGGGGAGTGCGCAGCCTGCTGCTGGCGAGCAGACGTGGTGCGGCGGCGGAGGGCGCCGAGGAACTGCGTGCCGAACTGGTCGCTCTGGGGGCCGAGGTTGACGTGGTGGCCTGCGACGTGGCCGACCGGGAGGCCGTCGCGGGCCTGCTGGCCGAGCACGAGGTCTCCGCTGTCGTCCACACCGCCGGTGTGCTCGACGACGGAACGATCGGCTCGCTGACGCCGGAGCGGATCGACACCGTGTTCCGGCCGAAGGTCGACGCCGCGTGGAACCTGCACGAGCTGACGAAAGACCTGGACCTCTCGGCGTTTGTGCTGTTCTCGTCGGTGGCGGGCCTCCTCGGCGCCCCTGGACAGGGCAACTACTCGGCGGCGAACACGTTCCTGGACGCGCTCGCCCAGCACCGCCAGGCCGCCGGGCTGCCCGCCACGTCACTGGCGTGGGGCCTGTGGGCCGAGGCCAGCGGTATGACCGGCCAGCTCGACGACGCCGACCTGAAGCGGATGAGCCGGGGCGGCCTGCTCCCCCTCCGTACGGCCGAGGGGCTCGCGCTGTTCGACGCGGCGGGCTCGACCGGGCGTGCCCTGCTCGCGCCGGCGCCTCTTGACCTGCCCGCGTTGCAGCGGCAGGCGCGTACCCACCCCGTGGCGCACATCCTGCGTGGCCTGGTGCGCGGCACGGTGCGCAGGACCGCCGACGCCGGCTCCGTCGCCGAGTCCGCGTTCGCGCACTCGCTGGCCGCGATGACCGCCGCGGAGCGGGAGAAGGCACTGCTGGACCTCGTGCTCGGCCACGTCGCCATGGTGCTGGGCCACAGCTCCGCGCACTCCATCGCGCCCGACCGGGCGTTCAGGGAACTCGGCTTCGACTCGCTGACCGCTGTCGAACTGCGCAACCTCCTCAACGCGGTCACCGAACTGCGCCTGCCCACGACGCTGGTCTTCGACTACCCGACCCCCGCGGCACTGGCGGCTTTCCTCGACGCGGAACTCGCGGGCGCACCCGTCCTGACGGAGACCGCTCACACAGCCGTCGCCGTGGACGAGCCGATCGCGATCGTCGGCATGAGCTGCCGATTCCCCGGCGGGGTGGACTCGCCGGAGGACCTGTGGCACCTACTGGTCGGCGGCGGGGACGCCGTGGTGGAGTTCCCGGCCGACCGCGGCTGGGACCTGGACGCGCTGTACGACCCGGACCCGGCGAGTATCGGCACGTCGTACACCCGCATGGGCGCTTTCCTCGACCGCGCCGGGGAGTTCGACCCCGCGTTCTTCGGGATCTCGCCGCGTGAGGCGCTGGCGATGGATCCGCAGCAGCGGCTGCTGCTGGAGACCTCCTGGGAGGCCTTCGAGCGGGCGGGCATCGACCCGAACTCGCTGCGGGGCAGCCGGGCGGGCGTGTTCGTCGGCACCAACGGCCAGGATTACCCGACATTGCTCATGGCCGCGCCGGACAGCCTGGAAGGGGTGGAGGGATACGTCGGCACGGGCAGCGCGGCGAGTGTCATCTCCGGCCGGCTGTCCTACACGTTCGGCCTTGAGGGTCCCGCGGTCACGGTGGACACGGCCTGCTCCTCGTCGCTGGTGGCGCTGCACTGGGCGAGCCAGGCGCTGCGCTCCGGGGAATGCTCAATGGCGCTGGCCGGTGGTGTGACAGTGATGTCGACGCCGGGCGTGTTCATCGACTTCAGTCGCCAGCGCGGGCTGGCGGAGGACGGGCGCTGCAAGGCGTTCTCGGACAGCGCGGACGGCACCGGGTGGGGCGAGGGCGTCGGCATGCTGCTGCTGGAGCGGCTGTCCGACGCGCGGCGGAACGGTCATCAGGTGCTGGCGGTGATGCGCGGCTCCGCGGTGAACCAGGACGGCGCGTCGAACGGTTTGACGGCGCCGAACGGCCCGTCGCAGCAGCGGGTGATTCGTCAGGCGCTCGCCAGTGCGGGTCTCGCTCCGTCAGAGGTGGACGCGGTCGAGGCACACGGCACGGGTACGACGCTGGGTGACCCGATCGAGGCGCAGGCGCTGCTCGCCACCTACGGGCGGGACCGCTCCGGTGAGCCGTTGTGGTTGGGTTCGGTGAAGTCGAACATCGGTCACACACAGGCCGCCGCGGGTGTGGCGGGTGTGATCAAGATGGTGATGGCGCTGCGGCACGGTGTGCTGCCTCGGACGCTGCATGTCACCGAACCGTCGTCGCATGTGGACTGGTCGGCGGGTGCGGTGGAACTGCTGGCGGAGAATCGGCCGTGGCCGCAGACGGGGCGGCCGTGGCGGGCGGGCGTATCCGCGTTCGGTGTGAGCGGGACGAACGCGCACGTCATCTTCGAGCAGGCTCCCGTGGTGGAGCGGGAGGAAGCCCCGGCGCCGGTGCGCGACGGACTGGTCCCGTGGGTGCTGTCGGCTCGGACCCCCGAGGCGTTACGGGAGCAGGCCGCGCGACTCAGGTTCTTCGTGGACGAAGACGCTGAGTTGACGGTGGCGGACGTGGGTCGTGCGCTGGTGTCTTCGCGGGCGGTGCTGGAGCACCGTGCCGTGGTGGTCGCCGGGGAACGGTCCGAATTCCTGGCCGCTTTGGCGGCCGCGGCCGATGGCCAAGCGACTGGGGCCGTGGTCACAGGGGGTGTCGACGATCCCGGTCAGGTGGGTTTCCTGTTCTCGGGTCAGGGTTCGCAGCGGCTGGGTATGGGGCGTGAACTGGCTGAGCGGTTCCCGGTGTTCGCGGAGGCGCTGGACGGGGTGCTGGGCGCGTTCGATCCGGTGGTGCGTGAGGTGCTGTTCGGTGAGGATGCCGAGGCGCTGAATGGGACGGGGGTGACGCAGCCGGCGTTGTTCGCGGTTGAGGTGGCGTTGTTCCGGTTGTTGGAGTCGTGGGGTGTCCGGCCGGATGTGGTGGCTGGTCATTCGATTGGTGAGCTGGCGGCGGCGCATGTGTCAGGGGTGTGGTCGTTGGCCGATGCGGTCAAGGTGGTGTCGGCTCGTGGTGCGTTGATGCAGGCGCTGCCCGATGGTGGCGCGATGGTGGCGATCCAGGCGTCCGAGGCCGAGGTCGCGCCGGATCTGCCCGACACTGTGGGGATCGCGGCGGTGAACGGTCCGAATTCGGTGGTGGTTTCGGGTGTCGCCGCCGATGTGGAGGTGGTGGCGGAGCTGTGGCGTGAGGCGGGTCGTAAGGTGTCTCGTCTGCGGGTGAGTCACGCGTTCCATTCGCCGTTGATGGATCCGATGCTCGATGAGTTCCGCCGGGTACTGGAAGGCGTGTCCTACGGGGCGCCGGCGATCCCGATCGTGTCGACGCTGACCGGTGCGCGGGCGACGGCAGAGGAGTTGGGTTCGCCGGACTACTGGGTGCGGCATGTGCGGGAGTCGGTGCGGTTCGCCGACGCCGTCGAGACGCTGATCGCCGAGGGCGCGGTCACGTTCGTCGAGATCGGGCCGGGCGGGACGCTGTCCGCGCTGGGTCAGGAGTCGGCGCCGGAGGCGACGTTCGTACCGGCGCTGCGGGCGGATCGGTCGGAGGCCGTGGCCGCTACGACGGCCGCGGGACAGTTGTACGTACGTGGTGTACGGGTGGAGTGGGAGTCCTTCTTCGAGGGCAGTGGCGCGCGTCGGGTGGATCTGCCCACCTACGCTTTCCAGCGCGAGCGCTACTGGCCCATCGTGCGGCCCGCGATGGGTGATGTCACGGCGGCCGGGCTCGGTGCGGCCGAGCACCCGTTGTTGGGTGCGACCGTCGCTCTCGGCGGTACGGACGGTGTGCTGCTCACCGGACGTCTGTCGGCCCAGACCCACCCCTGGCTGGCCGATCACGCGGTACTCGACTCGATCCTGCTGCCCGGCACCGCCTTCCTTGAGCTGGCGATCCGTGCGGGTGACCAGGTCGGGTGCGACCTGGTCGAGGAATTGACGCTGGAGGCGCCGCTCGTCCTGCCCAGGAGCGGCACGGTGCGCGTACAGGTGTGGGTCGGTGCGGAGGACGAGTCGGGCCGGCGCGAGCTGACCCTCCACTCCAGCGCCGGTGACAGCGATGACGGCCGTTCGTGGACCCGGCACGCCATCGGTGTGCTGCGGGCAGGCGGGCGCTCTGCGGGGGCTTCCCTGGCCGAGTGGCCGCCCGCCGGTGCCGAGGCCGTGGACCTGGCCGGCTTCTACGAGCTCATGGCCGACGGCGGGTTCGGCTACGGGCCGGTGTTCCAGGGGCTGCGTGCGGCATGGCGGCACGATGGCGAGGTGTTCGCCGAGGTCGCGCTGCCCGAGGGCGTGGGTGCCGACGGATTCGGTCTGCATCCGGCGCTGCTGGACGCGGCGCTGCACGCCATCGGCCTCGCAGACGACGCCGACGGCGTAGGCCGGTTGCCGTTCGCGTGGTCGGGCGTGCGGCTGCACGCCTCCGGCGCGGAGATGCTGCGGGTACGGTTGACCCCCTCCGGGGCGGACCGGGTCGCGTTGACGGTCGCGGACGGGGCGGGCGCCCCGGTGGCCACGATCGACTCACTGGTGATCCGACCGGTCTCGCAGGAGCAATTGGCGGATGACGATCTCGCCGACGCACTGTTCGGCGTGGACTGGGTGCCGGTGCCGCTACCCGACGGCGATCCCCCGACGACCGAGTGGACCGAGCTGGAGACGCTGACGCCGTCGGCGCAACTGCCCGACTACGTCGTCCTGACACGTCCGATCATGTCCGCGTCCAACCCCGTTTCCTCGGCGCACGAGGCGGCGCACTGGGCACTCGACGCGGTCCAGACCTGGCTGACGGACGAGCGGTTCGACGCGGCACGCCTGGTCGTGGTGACCGGCGGCGCCGTCGCTGTCTCGGACAACGAGGACGTACGGGACGTCGCGCAGGCCGCTGTGTGGGGCCTGGTGCGGTCGGCGCAGTCGGAGAACCCGGACCGGATCGTGCTGGTCGACCTCGACGACGAAGTGGCCTCGCTCGACGCGTTGCCGTCCGCGTTGGCCACTGGGGAGCCGCAGTTGGCGGTGCGCTCCGGCGATATCCGAGTGCCCCGTCTTGCCAGGGTGGGGCGGTCGGTGGTGGATGAGCCCGGGTTTGGTTCGGGTGCGGTGCTGGTCACGGGTGCGACGGGCACGTTGGGTGGTCTGGTTGCCCGGCATCTGGTGGTGGAGCGGGGTGTGCGGAGTCTGCTGCTGGTCAGCAGGCGTGGTGTTGCGGCGGAGGGTGCGGAGGAGTTGCGCGAGGAGTTGGTTGCGCGGGGTGCCGAGGTGGTGTTCGCGGCGTGTGATGTGGCGGACCGGGAGGCGGTGGCGGCGCTGCTGGCCGAGCATCCCGTGACCGCTGTCGTGCATACCGCGGGTGTGCTGGACGACGGCACGATCGGGTCGCTGACGCCGGAGCGCATCGACACCGTGTTCCGGCCGAAGGTCGACGCGGCATGGCACCTGCACGAGCTGACCCGTGACCTGGACCTGTCGGCATTCGTGCTGTTCTCCTCCGCCTCCGGCGTGTTCGGTGGTCCTGGCCAGGGCAACTACGCGGCGGCGAACACGTTCCTGGACGCGCTCGCGCAGCACCGGCGCTTCGCCGGCCTGCCCGCGACGTCGCTGGCGTGGGGCTTGTGGGCCGAAGCCAGTGGTATGAGCGGTCAGCTTGACGAGGCCGATGTGAAGCGGATGAGCAGGGGCGGTCTGATCCCGCTCCGTACCGCCCAGGGGCTCGCTCTCTTCGACGTGGCGGGTTCGACGGGACGTGCCGTGCTCGCGCCGGTGCCCCTGGACCTGCCCGCCCTGCACCGGCAGGCACGTTCACACCCGGTGGCGCTCGTCCTGCGCGGTCTGGTGCGCGGCACGGCACGCAGGGCAGTCGAGCGCGCGGCCGTCGCGGGCTCGGCGCTGGCCGAGTCGCTGGTGGGACTCACCGACGCCGAGCGGGAGAAGGTACTGCTGGACCTCGTGCTCGGCCACGTCGCCATGGTGCTGGGCCACAGCTCGGCGCACGCCATCGCACCCGACCGCGCGTTCAGGGAACTCGGCTTCGACTCCCTCAGCGCTGTCGAACTGCGCAACAACCTCAACGCGGTCACCGAGCTGCGCCTGCCCGCGACGCTGGTCTTCGACTACCCGACCCCCGAGGCGGTGGCCGCCTTCCTCGGCACCGAACTCGCGGGTTCTCCGGTCGTCACGGCGGCGACCGCTCGCGCGGTGGCCACCGTGACCGACGAGCCGATCGCGATCGTCGGCATGAGCTGCCGCTATCCCGGCGGGGTGAACTCGCCCGAGGACCTGTGGCAGCTCGTGCTGAACGGTGTCGACGCCATTGGCGAGTTCCCCGCCAATCGCGGCTGGGACGTGGAGAGGCTGTACCACCCGGACCCGGAACACATGGGCACCTCCTACACGCGTGAAGGCGGCTTCCTGTACGACGCCGATCAGTTCGACCCGGCGTTCTTCGGGATCTCGCCCCGTGAGGCGCTGGCGATGGATCCGCAGCAGCGGCTGCTGCTGGAGACCTCCTGGGAGGCGTTCGAACGGGCGGGGATCGCCCCGGAGTCGGTGCGGGGCAGCGCGACCGGTGTGTTCGCGGGTCTGATGTACCACGACTACGCGGCGCGGCTGCGTTCCGTACCGGAGGACGTGGAAGGCTATCTGGGCACCGGCGCGTCCGGCAGTGTCGCGTCCGGCCGCGTCGCCTACGTGCTGGGGCTTGAGGGCCCCGCGGTCACGGTGGACACGGCGTGCTCGTCGTCGCTGGTCGCCCTGCACATGGCGGTGCAGGCGCTGCGGTCCGGGGAGTGCGATATGGCGCTGGCCGGCGGCGTCGCCGTGATGGCCACCGCGGGTACGTTCGTGGACTTCAGCCGCCAGCGGGGTCTGGCCGCCGACGGTCGGTGCAAGTCGTTCTCCGACAGCGCGGACGGCACCGGTTGGGGCGAGGGCGTCGGCATGCTGCTCGTGGAGCGGCTGTCGGACGCCCGGCGCAACGGTCACCAGGTGCTGGCAGTCGTGCGCGGCTCCGCGATCAACCAGGACGGCGCGTCGAACGGTCTCACCGCGCCCAACGGTCCGTCGCAACAGCGGGTGATCCGCCAGGCGCTCGCCAGTGCCGGGCTGTCCCCGTCGGATGTGGACGCGGTGGAGGCGCATGGGACCGGTACGACGCTGGGTGACCCGATCGAGGCACAGGCGCTGCTGGCCACCTACGGCCAGGATCGCGCTGGTGATCCGCTGTGGCTCGGCTCGATCAAGTCGAACATCGGCCACACCCAGGCAGCGGCCGGGGTCGGCGGCATCATCAAGATGGTCATGGCGCTGCGGCACGGTGTGCTGCCACCGACCCTGCACGCCGACGAGCCCACGTCCCAGGTGGACTGGTCCGCCGGTGATGTCGAACTGCTGACGGAGGCCCGGCCCTGGCCGGAGACGGGTCGCCTGCGTCGTGCCGGTGTGTCGTCGTTCGGTGTGAGCGGCACGAACGCGCACACCATCATCGAGCACGCGCCGAGCGAGGATCCCCTTCCGGTACCGGTCCCGGTCGACGGTGTCGCACCATGGGTGGTGTCGGGCCGGAGCGCGGAAGCGCTGCGGGAGCAGGCATCGCGGCTGCGGGAGCGTGTCGCGGGCGATCCGGGGATCGGCGTGCTGGACGTCGCCTACTCGCTGGCCGCGACGCGGTCCGCCTTCGACCACCGGGCCGTCGTCGTGGCGGACGACCGTGAGGCGCTGCTGGACGGCCTCGCCGCACTGACCGAGGAGCGGCCGTTCCCCGGCCTGGTCACCGGGTCCGTCGCCGTCGGCGGTGTGGGTTTCCTGTTCTCGGGCCAGGGTTCGCAGCGGCTCGGGATGGGGCGTGAACTGTCCGCCCGATTCTCGGTGTTCGCGAGCGCCTTGGACGGAGTGCTGGGCGCGTTCGACCCGGCGGTGCGTGAAGTCCTGTTCGGCGGGGACGCCGAGGCGCTGAATGAGACAGGAGTGACACAGCCGGCGTTGTTCGCGGTTGAGGTGGCGTTGTTCCGGCTGCTGGAGTCGTGGGGCATTCGACCCGCGATGCTGGCCGGACACTCGATCGGTGAGCTGGCGGCGGCGCATGTGGCGGGTGTGTGGTCGTTGGCCGATGCGGTCAACGTGGTGTCGGCTCGTGGCGTGCTGATGCAGGCTCTGCCCGAGGGCGGTGCGATGGTGGCGATCCAGGCGTCCGAGGCCGAGGTCGCACCGGACCTGCCCGACACTGTGGGCGTCGCGGCGGTGAACGGGCCGAACTCGGTGGTGGTTTCGGGTGTCGCCGCCGATGTGGAGGCTGTTGCCGAGCGGTGGCGTGAGGGCGGTCGGAAGGTGACCCGGCTTCGGGTGAGTCACGCGTTCCATTCGCCATTGATGGATCCGATGCTCGATGAGTTCCGCGCGGTGCTGGACGGCGTGTCGTTCGAGACGCCCACGATCCCGATCGTGTCGACGCTGACGGGCCGGTTGGCGACGGCCGAGGAGTTGGCCTCGCCGGAGTACTGGGTGCGGCACGTACGGGAGTCGGTGCGGTTCGCCGACGCCGTCGAGACGCTGATCGCCGAGGGCGCGGTCACGTTCGTCGAGATCGGGCCGGGCGGCACGCTGTCGGCGCTGGGCCAGGAGTCCGCGCCGGAAGCGACCTTCGTACCGGCGCTGCGCGGCGATCGCCCGGAGGAGCCGGCGCTGATCTCCGCGGTGGCACAGCTGTCCACGCGGGGCGTACGGGTGGACTGGGAGGCGTTCTTCGCCGGTCGTGGCGCGCGGCGGGTGGACCTGCCGACGTACGCCTTCCAGCACCGGCGCTACTGGCTGGACGCCGGGGTCTCGGCCGCCGACCTGGACGCGGCGGGGCTCGGTTCGGCCGACCACCCGCTGCTCAGTGCGGTCGTCGACACGGCGGACTCGGACGGTCGGCTCTTCACGGGCCGGTTGTCCCTGGAGTCCCAGCCGTGGCTGGCGGACCACGCGATCCAGGGCTCGGTCCTGTTGCCCGGCACGGCGTTCGCCGAGCTGGCGATCCGCGCGGGCGATCAGCTCGGCTGCGACCTGGTCGAGGAGCTGACGCTGGAGGTGCCGCTCGTGGTGCCCGAGCGCGGCGGCGTCCGGGTGCAGGTGCGAGTGGGTGTGCCGGACGAGTCCGGTCGTCGTTCGGTGGCGGTGTACGCGCGGGACGACGACGGTGAGTTGTGGGTGCGGCACGCGAGTGGCGTGCTTGCGAGCGGCGGTGCCGAGGTACCGTCGGTCGATGTCGGTGCCTGGCCGCCCGCCGGGGCGGAGGCGGTGGACCTGGCCGGGCTCTACGACCGGATGGCCGATGGCGGTTTCGGTTACGGGCCGGTGTTCCAGGGGCTGCGGGCCGCATGGCGCAGTGGGGACGAGGTGTTCGCCGAGGTCGCGCTGCCGGAGGGGGTGGGCGCGGACGGATTCGGGCTGCATCCGGCGCTGCTGGACGCGGCGCTGCACGCCATTGGCCTGATGGGTGATTCCGACGGTTCCGGCAAGCTGCCGTTCTCGTGGTCGGGTATGCGATTGCACGCTTCCGGTGCGACGGTGCTGCGGGTGCGGTTGTCGCGCGCGGGGTCGGACGGGGTGGCGCTGGCCGTGGCGGACGGGGCGGGAGCTCCGGTGGCCACGATCGACTCACTGGTCCTGCGCCCGGTGGCGGCGACGCTGTCGCGGCAGGGATGGGAGTCGTTGTTCCGGCTGGACTGGGTGACCGCTTCGGCGTCGGCCGGGGGTGCCGGTTCTGTTGCGGAGTTCGCGGACTGGGCCGCTGTGCGGTCGGCGCTGGACGCGGGGGAATCACTGCCGGAGTACGTCGTGGTGCGGTGTGCCGAGTCGCGCGATGTGGCCGCCGTACGCCCCGAGGTGCTGGCCGCGCTGGAGCTGGTACAGGGTTGGTTGGCCGACGACCGCTGTGCGTCCTCGCGGCTGGTGCTGGTGACCCGGGGCGCCGTCGCGGTCGGTCGTGAGGACGACGTGCCGGATCTGGCGGCGAGCGCGGTGTGGGGTCTGGTGCGGACGGCGCAGTCGGAGAACCCGGACCGCTTCGTACTCGTGGACATCGGCGACGAGGACGGCTGGAGGCCGGCGCTGGCGACCGGGGAGCCCCAGGCCGTCGTGCGGGACGGACGGGTGTTCGTGGCCCGCCTGGCGCGGGTACGGCCGCAGGCCGGCACCGACCAGGCGTTCGGGCCGCACAGTTCGGTCCTGGTGACAGGCGCGTCAGGCGCGCTGGGCGGTCTGGTCGCCCGGCACCTCGTCGGCAGCCACGGGGTCGGGCGGCTGGTGCTGGCGAGCAGGCGTGGCCATGTGGGCGATCTGTACGACGAGTTGGTCGGACTCGGCGCCGAGGTGACCGTGGCCGCCTGTGATGTGGGTGATCGGGAGGCGGTGGCGACGCTGCTGGCCGAGCATCCTGTGACGGCTGTCGTGCATACCGCGGGTGTGCTGGACGACGGTACGATCGGGTCGCTGACGCCGGATCAGGTCGACACGGTGTTCCGGCCGAAGGTCGACGCGGCGTGGCACCTGCACGAGTTGACCCGTGACCTTGACCTGTCGGCGTTCGTGCTGTTCTCGTCGGTGGCCGGCACTCTCGGTGGCCCGGGCCAGGGCAACTACGCGGCGGCGAACACGTTCCTGGACGCGCTCGCGCAGCACCGCCGTACTCAGGGCCTGCCCGCGACCTCGCTGGCGTGGGGCCTGTGGGCGGACGGCATGGGTGCTCGGGTGGCACATTCCGCCTCCACCGGTCTGTCGGCGGAAGAGGGGGTCGCGCTCTTCGACGTCGCGGTCTCCGGGACCGACCCGGTCGTCGTACCGATGCGGCTCGACCTGAAGGCCGTACGGGAACTCCCGCTGGTGCCCCCGGTGTTCAGCGGCCTGGTCCGGACGACCAGCCGCAGGGCGGCGGGGAGCGGCGCCGACCCGGCCGCCGCGCTGCGGAACCGGCTGGCACCGCTGGCCGAGGCCGAACGCGACCGGATACTGCTCGACCTCGTCCGTACCCAGGCCGCCGCGGTGCTCGGCCACTCCGGGCCGGAGGCGGTCGGGTCCGGCCAGGCGTTCACGGAGCTGGGATTCGACTCGCTGACCGCCGTCGACCTGCGTAACCGGCTGGGCGCGGCCACCGGGCTGCGCCTGCCCGCCACGCTGGTCTTCGACTATCCGACCCCCACGGCGCTCGCCGCCTTCGTCGGCGCCGAGTTCGCGGGCGCGCCGGTCGCCGCGGCGACCACCGGCACGGCCGCGACCGTGACCGACGAGCCGATCGCGATCGTCGGCATGAGCTGCCGCTATCCCGGCGACGTCCGCTCGCCTGAGGACCTGTGGCGGCTGGTCGCCGACGGAGCCGAGGGCATCACACTGTTCCCGACCGAGCGCGGCTGGGACACCGACGAGCTCTACGACCCGTCGGGCGAGAGGGTCGGCAGCTCCTACACCCGTGAGGGCGGCTTCCTGCACGACGCCGACCTGTTCGACCCGGCGTTCTTCGGGATCTCGCCGCGCGAGGCGTTGGCGATGGACCCGCAGCACCGGTTGCTGCTGGAGACCTCCTGGGTGGCGTTCGAGCGGGCCGGCATCGACCCCAGATCACTGCGGGGGAGCACGACCGGTGTGTTCGCGGGCGTGATGTACCACGACTACGCGAGCCAACTGCACGGTGTACCGAAGAGCGTCGAGGGCTATCTCGGTACGGGCAACGCGGGCAGTGTCGCGTCCGGCCGTGTGTCCTACACGTTCGGCCTTGAAGGCCCCGCGATGACCGTGGACACGGCGTGCTCGTCGTCGCTGGTCGCCCTGCACCTGGCGGCACAGGCGCTGCGGTCGGGCGAGTGCTCGCTCGCCCTCGCGGGTGGCACCACCGTCATGTCGACGCCCTCCGCGTTCATCGACTTCAGCCGCCAGCAGGGCCTGTCGCCGGACGGCCGGTGCCGCTCGTTCTCGGACGACGCCAATGGGACCGGCTGGGGCGAGGGTGTCGGCATGCTCGTGCTGGAGCGGTTGTCGGACGCCCGGCGCAACGGTCACCAGGTGCTGGCGGTGATCCGTGGTTCGGCGGTGAACCAGGACGGCGCGTCGAACGGGCTGACCGCGCCGAACGGCCCGTCGCAGCAGCGCGTCATCCGCCAGGCCCTGGCGAACGCTGGACTGGCGCCGTCCGAGGTGGACGCGGTCGAGGCGCACGGCACGGGTACGACGCTGGGTGACCCGATCGAGGCGCAGGCGCTGCTGGCCACCTACGGGCGGGACCGGGCGGGCGAGCCGCTGTGGCTGGGCTCGCTGAAGTCCAACATCGGTCACACCCAGGCCGCCGCCGGTGTGGGTGGCGTCATCAAGATGGTGATGGCGATGCGGCACGGTGTGCTGCCGAAGACGCTGCACGTCGGCGAGCGCTCCCGGAACGTCGACTGGTCGGCGGGTGCGGTGGAACTGCTGACCGAGGCGCGGCCCTGGCCCGAGACGGACCGCCCCCGGCGGGCGGGTGTGTCGTCCTTCGGCTTCAGCGGTACCAACGCGCACGTCATCATCGAGTCCATGTCGGGCGTCGACGCGCCGCGCGTTTCCGACGCCGGGGTGCCGCTCGGTCCCTGGCTGGTGTCCGGCCGTACCGAGAGCGCCTTGCGTGACCAGGCGGTGCGGCTGCGTGACCACCTGACCGCCCGGCCCGACCTCGACCCTGCGGACATCGCCCGTGCGCTCGCGACGTCGCGTGCCAACTTTGAGCACCGGCTCGCCGTCGTCGGGCGGGACGTGACCGACTTGGTGGCCGGGCTCACCGACATCGTCGAGGGGCGGCCGGCCGCCGGGTCTGTACGAGGTGTCGCCGACGAGCACCGGGTGGGTTTCCTGTTCTCGGGTCAGGGTTCGCAGCGGCTGGGTATGGGGCGTGAACTGGCTGAGCGGTTCCCGGTGTTCGCGGAGGCTCTGGACGGTGTGCTGGGCGAGTTCGGTCCGGTGGTGCGTGAGGTGCTGTTCGGTGAGGACGCCGAGGCGCTGAATGAGACGGGGGTGACGCAGCCGGCGTTGTTCGCGGTTGAGGTGGCGTTGTTCCGGTTGTTGGAGTCGTGGGGTGTCCGGCCGGATGTGCTGGCCGGGCATTCGATTGGCGAGCTGGCGGCGGCGCATGTGGCCGGTGTGTGGTCGTTGGCCGACGCGGTCAAGGTGGTGTCGGCTCGGGGCGCGTTGATGCAGGCGCTTCCCGAGGGCGGTGCGATGGTGGCGATCCAGGCGTCCGAGGCCGAGGTCGCGCCGGATCTGCCCGACACTGTGGGCGTCGCTGCGGTGAACGGCCCGAACTCGGTGGTGGTTTCGGGTGTCGCCGCTGACGTGGAGGTGGTGGCGGAGCTGTGGCGTGAGGCGGGTCGTAAGGTGACGCGGCTCCGTGTCAGCCACGCGTTCCATTCGCCGTTGATGGACCCGATGCTCGATGAGTTCCGCGCGGTGCTGGAGGGTGTGTCGTTCGAGGCACCGTCCATTCCGATCGTGTCGACGCTGACCGGTGGCCGGGCGACGGCCGAGGAGTTGGTCTCGCCGGAGTACTGGGTGCGGCACGTACGGGAGTCGGTGCGGTTCGCCGACGCCGTGGTCGCCACCGGAGCGGACGTCCTCGTCGAGATCGGACCCGGTGGCGTGCTGTCTGCGCTGGGCCAGGAGTCCCTGCCGGACGCGGCGTTCTTCCCGGTGCTACGCGGTGACCGGACGGAGGACGGCGCCCTCATGACCGCGCTCGCCGAGTTGCATGTGCGGGGCGTACACGTCGACTGGGCCGCCTACTTCGCGGGCAGCGGCGCACGGCGGGTGGATCTGCCGACGTACGCGTTCCAGTACCAGCGGTTCTGGCCCGACACGAGCGTGCGGCCCGCCACCGACGCGACCGGGCTCGGGCTCGGTTCCGCCGACCACCCGCTGCTGGGTGCGGCGGTCACCCCGGCGGACGAGGACACCGTCCTGTTCACCGGCAGGCTGTCCCGGCGGACGCACCCGTGGCTGGGCGATCACGCCATCCAGGGTTCGGTGCTGATTCCCGGTACGGCGTTCCTTGAGTTGGCGGTGCGTGCCGGTGACCAGGTCGGGTGCGACCTGGTCGAGGAGCTGACGCTGGAGGCGCCACTCGTCCTGGCGGAGAACGGCTCGGTGCGGGTACAGGTGCGGGTCGGTGTGCCGGACGAGTCCGGTCGTCGTCCCGTGACGGTGCACGCGCGGGACGACGACGGTGAGTTGTGGGTGCGGCACGCGAGTGGCGTGCTCGCGAGCGGCGGTGCCGAGGTACCGTCGGTCGATGTCGGTGCCTGGCCGCCCGCCGGGGCGGAGGCGGTGGACCTGGCCGGGCTCTACGACCGGATGGCCGATGGCGGTTTCGGTTACGGGCCGGTGTTCCAGGGGCTGCGGGCCGCATGGCGCAGTGGGGACGAGGTGTTCGCCGAGGTCGCGTTGCCCGAAGACGTGAGTGCCGACGGATTCGGTCTGCATCCGGCGCTGCTGGACGCGGCGCTGCACGCCATCGGCCTGATGGGTGATTCCGACGGTTCCGGCAAGCTGCCGTTCTCGTGGTCGGGTGCGCGGCTGCACGCTTCCGGTGCGACGGTGCTGCGGGTGCGGTTGGCGCGCGCGGGGTCGGACGGGGTGGCGCTGACCGTGGCGGACGGGGCGGGAGCTCCGGTGGCCACGATCGACTCACTGGTGCTGCGCCCCGTGTCGGCGGGTTCGCTGGGGTCGGCGCGCAGGCATGAGTCGCTGTTCCGGCTGGACTGGGTGACCGCTTCGGCGTCGGCCGGGGGTGCCGGTTCCGCGGCGGAGTTCGCGGACTGGGCCGCTGTGCGGTCGGCGCTGGACGCGGGGGAATCGCTGCCGGAGTACGTCGTGGTGCGGTGTGCCGGGTCGCGCGATGTGGCCGCCGTACGCTCGGAGGTGCTGGCCGTTCTGGAGCTGGTACAGGGTTGGCTGGCCGACGACCGCTGTGTGTCCTCGCGGCTGGTGCTGGTGACCCGGGGCGCCGTCGCGGTCGGTCGTGAGGACGACGTGCCGGATCTGGCGGCGAGCGCGGTGTGGGGTCTGGTGCGGACGGCGCAGTCGGAGAACCCGGACCGCTTCGTACTCGTGGACATCGACGACGAGGACGGCTGGAAGTCGGCCGTCACCGGCACGGAACCCGAACTGGCCCTGCGGGCGGGTGGGTTGTTCGTGCCGAGGCTGGCGCGTGCGGGTGTGGTGGAGTCGGAGGGGCCGGGGTTCGGTGTGGGGCCGGTGTTGGTGACCGGTGCGAGTGGGATGCTCGGTGGTCTGGTGGCGCGGCATCTGGTGGTGCGGCACGGGGTCGGGCGGCTGGTGCTGGCGAGCAGGCGTGGCCATGTGGGCGATCTGTACGACGAGTTGGTCGGACTCGGTGCCGAGGTGACCGTGGCCGCCTGTGATGTGGGTGATCGGGAGGCGGTGGCGGCGTTGTTGGCCGAGCATCCTGTGACGGCTGTCGTGCATACGGCGGGTGTGCTGGACGACGCCACGATCGGGTCGCTGACGCCGGATCAGGTCGACGCGGTGTTCCGGCCGAAGGTCGACGCGGCGTGGCACTTGCACGAGCTGACCCGTGACCTGGACCTGTCGGCGTTCGTGCTGTTCTCCTCCGCCGCGGGAACGCTGGGCAATCCCGGCCAGGGCAACTACGCGGCGGCCAACGCGTATCTCGACGCCCTCGCCCAGCACCGGCGTGCCGGCGGCCTGCCCGCGACCTCGCTGGCATGGGGCCTGTGGGTCGGAGAGGACGGGATGGGCGCCCGGATGGCCGGGACCGGGGCCCTGGGCCTCTCCACCGAGGAGGGCCTTGAGCTGTTCGACGCGGTGGCCGTGGGCGCGGATCCGGTTGTCGTGCCGATGCGGCTCGACCTGCGGGCCATCCGGCAACTCCCTGTGGTGCCACCGGTGTTCAGCGGTCTGGTGCGTACGACGACCCGCAGGGCGGTGGACACCGGGGTCGACCCGGCCGCCGTGCTGCTGGACCGGCTGGCGGCGCTGCCGAAGACCGAACGGACGTCCGCCCTGGTGGACGTGGTGTGCACGCAGGTCGCCGCCGTGCTGGCGCTCCCCGGTCCCGAGGCGGTCGACGAGCGGCGCGCCTTCACCGAGCTGGGCTTCGATTCGCTGACCGCCGTCGACCTGCGTAACCGACTGGGCGCGGCCACCGGGCTGCGGCTGCCCGCGACTCTGATATTCGACTACCCGACCCCGCTCGACCTGGTCGGCCTCCTCTCGGAAGGACTCGTCGTCGACGAGCCCGGCGGAGTGGCGCCGCTGCTCGCAGAGTTGAGCCGTATCGAGGCGAGCCTCGCCTCGATCGAGCTCGGCGACGACGAGGACGACCGGATCGGCGCCCGTCTGTCGGCGTTGCTGGCCGTGTGGCGCGACAGTCGTGCCGACGCCGCCGCGCAGGTGTCCGACGATCTCGACGACGCGACCGACGACCAGGTATTCGAGCTCCTCGGTAAAGAGTTCGGCATCTCCTGACCCGCCCGACCACCCCACTGGCTTGACGTTCCCTGGAGTAGAGACGGCATGGACAACGAGGACAAGCTCCGTTACTTCCTGAAGCGGGTCACCGCCGACCTGCGTGAGACACGCCGGCGGCTGCGCGAGGTCGAGGACGGTGAGCAGGAGCCGATCGCGATCATCGGTATGAGCTGCCGCTACCCCGGCGACGTACACTCCCCCGAGGACCTGTGGGAGCTGGTCGCGAACGGTCGCGACGGTGTGACGGCCTTCCCCACCGACCGGGGCTGGGGCGACGTCGAGCTGTCCGACCCCGAGGACCCCGACCGGGTGTTCCTCAGCGAGGGCGGATTCCTGCACGACGCGGCCGAGTTCGACCCCGGCGTGTTCGGGATCTCGCCGCGCGAGGCGCTGGCGATGGACCCGCAGCAGCGGCTGCTGCTGGAGACATCGTGGGAGGCGTTCGAGCGGGCGGGAATCGACGCGTCGTCGCTGCGTGGCAGCAGGACGGGCGTGTTCGCCGGTGTGATGTACCACGACTACGTGTCGCGGCTGCGGTCGGTGCCGGAGGGGCTGGACGGCTTCCTCGGCACCGGCAGCTTCGGCAGCGTCGCCTCCGGCCGTGTGTCGTACACCTTCGCGTTGGAGGGGCCCGCCGTCACGGTGGACACCGCCTGTTCGTCCTCCCTGGTCACGCTGCACCTGGCGGCGCAGGCGCTGCGTTCGGGCGAGTGCTCGCTCGCCCTCGCGGGCGGTGTCACCGTCATGGCGACCCCGAACACGTTCATCGGCTTCAGCAAGCAGCGCGGCCTCGCCGCGGACGGCCGGTGCAAGTCGTTCTCCGACAGCGCCGACGGCACCGGCTGGGGCGAGGGCGCCGGGATGCTGCTGCTGGAGCGGCTGTCGGACGCCCGGCGCAACGGCCACCAGGTGCTGGCGGTCGTGCGTGGTTCGGCGGTGAACCAGGACGGCGCGTCGAACGGCCTCACCGCGCCCAACGGCCCGTCCCAGCAGCGGGTGATCCGGCAGGCGCTGGACAGCGCCGGACTGACCCCGGCCCAGGTGGACGCGGTCGAGGCGCATGGGACCGGTACGACGCTGGGTGACCCGATCGAGGCACAGGCGCTGCTGGCCACCTACGGCAAGGACCGCGTCGGCGAGCCGCTGTGGCTCGGGTCGTTGAAGTCCAACATCGGCCACACTCAGGCCGCTTCGGGTGTCGCGGGCGTCATCAAGATGGTCATGGCGATGCGGCACGAGGTGCTGCCGCGGACGCTGCACGTCGGCGAGCGCTCCCGGCATGTCGACTGGTCGGCCAGTGCCGTGGAACTGCTGACCGAGGCGCGGCCGTGGCCGCAGACGGGGCAGCCGCACCGGGCGGCGGTGTCGTCGTTCGGTATCAGCGGCACCAACGCCCATGTCGTCCTCGAACAGGCTCCCGACGTGGACCCCGACGACGAACTGGGCGAGCCCGTCGACCCCGTCCTGGCCGACGCGGTGCCGTGGGTACTGTCCGGCAACGACCCCGCCGCGCTGCGCGATCGTGCCGCCGCTCTCCTGTCCCACCTGGACGGGCGCGACCCGTCGGTGGCGGACGTCGGCTACTCGCTCGCCGTGAGCAGGACCGCGCTGGAGCACAGGGCCGCCGTCGTCGGCGCCGACCGCGCTGAACTGCTGCGCGGGCTGGAGGCCCTGGCCGCGGGCGGTGAGGCGGCCAACGTGCTGCGCGGCACGGTGGGCACGCGCGGCAAACTCGCGTTCCTGTTCAGCGGACAGGGCAGCCAGCGGGTGGGCATGGGCCGCGAACTGTACGGGGAGTTCCCCGTGTTCGCGCACGCGCTGGACGAGATCTGCGCCGCAATGGACCCGCATCTGGACCGGCCGCTGCGGGAGGTGCTCTTCGCCGAGCAGGGCACCGAGGCCGCCGCCCTGCTCGACCTCACCACCTACACGCAGCCCGCGCTGTTCGCGATCGAGGTGGCGCTGTTCCGTCTCGTCACGGCATGGGGCCTCACCCCGCAGTTCCTCGCGGGCCACTCCATCGGGGAGCTGGCGGCGGCGCATGTGTCGGGCGTGTTCTCCCTCGCCGACGCGTGCGCGCTGGTCGCCGCCCGTGGCCGGCTGATGGGCGCGCTGCCCGAGGGCGGAGCGATGCTGTCACTGCGCGCGGACGAGGACACTGTCCGCCGCCTGGTCGCCGAGCACGGTGGCACGGTGGATGTCGCGGCGGTCAACGGCCCCGAGTCCACGGTGGTCGCGGGCGACGCCGACGCCGTGTCGGTCATCGACGGCGCGTGGCGGGAACGCGGCGGGAAGAGCCGGTACCTGCGGGTCAGCCACGCGTTCCACTCGCCGCACGTGGACGCCGTGCTGGACGACTTCCGCGCCGTCGCCAGGACCGTCTCCTACGGGACGCCGGCGATCCCGATCGTCTCCACCCTGACCGGCGCCGTGCTGGCCCCGGCACAGGCGCGCGACCCGGAGCACTGGGTGCGGCATGTCCGCGAGGCGGTGCGGTTCCTCGACGGTACGCGGTGCCTGCGCGACCAGGGCGTCACGAACTTCCTGGAGCTGGGACCCGACGCGGTACTGACCGCGATGGGCCGTGACTGCGTCGACGAGGGCGCGCTGCTGGTGGCCGGGTCACGTGCGAACCGGCCCGAGGGCACCACGCTCACCTCGGCGGTCGCCGCACTGCACGTGCGGGGCGTCGCCCTCGACTGGCAGGCGGTGTTCGCGGGACGCGGCGCCCGGCGGACCGACCTGCCCACGTACCCGTTCCAGCGCACCAGCTTCTGGCTGGACGCGGGCGCGCATACGTGGGACGTGGCCTCGGTGGGCCTGCGGCCCGCCGACCACCCGCTGCTGGGCGCCGCCGTCACCCTGGCGGACGAGGAGGGTGCCCTGCTGACCGGCAGGCTCTCCCTGCCCACCCACCCGTGGCTGGCCGACCACACGGTCGGGGGTGTGGTCCTCGTGCCGGGCGCCGCGTTCGTGGAGCTGGCGATCAGAGCGGGTGATCAAGTCGGGCTCGACCACGTCGAGGAGCTGACGCTGGCGGCGCCGCTGGTCCTGCCGGAGGTGGGCGCGGTGCGGCTCCAGGTGTCCATCGGGGCGCCGGACGAGTCCGGGCGCCGCGCGCTGAGCGCCTACTCGCGGGCCGACGACGCGCCCGACGATCAGCCGTGGACGCGGCACGCCTTCGGCACGCTCGCGGCGGGCGAGGCGGTCCCGGCCACCGGTGGGGACGCCTGGCCGCCCGCGGGGGCCGAACGGATCGACATCGAGGGCCGTTACGACGACCTCGCCGCGTCGGGACTCGGCTACGGGCCCGCGTTCCGTGGTCTGCGCGCCGCGTGGCGGCGAGGTGACGAGGTGTTCGTCGAGGTGGAACTGCCCGACGGCGACACCGCGGGCTCCTTCGGGATGCACCCCGCGCTGCTCGACTCCGCGCTGCACGCCATCGGGCTCGGCGGCTTCGTCGCCGACGCGGAGCGGCTGCACCTGCCGTACTCCTGGCGTGGCGTGCGGCTGCACAGCAGCGGCGCGTCCGCGCTTCGGGGACGGCTGTCCCCGGCGGGCGCCTCGGGCGTCACGATCGCCCTGACCGACGGCACGGGCGCCCCCGTCGTCTCGGTCGAGGCACTGTCGCTGCGGCCCCTGGCGGCGGACGGGCTGGGCGGCGACCGGCTGGACTCGCTGTTCCGGGTCGACTGGTCGCCCGTACGGCCCGCCGCCTCGGCCCCCGCCCGCTGGGCGGTCCTGGGCGACGGACTCGGTCGGGTGGAGACCTCCGCGCCGTCCCGCGCGTATCCGGACCTGGCCGCGCTGGCGGAGGACGAGGTGCCGGACCTGGTGTTCGCCCCCGTGCCCACGGCCGAGGGCCCGGCGGAGGCGACGCACCGGGCGCTGGCACTGATACGGGGCTGGCTCGCCGATGACCGGCTGGGCTCGGCGCGGCTGGTGTTCGTCACCGCCGGAGCGGTTGCGGCGGGCGCCGACGAGGACGTCCCCGACCTGGCCGGCGCGCCCGTGTGGGGCCTTGTGCGCGCGGCGCAGGCCGAGCACCCCGAGCGGTTCGTGCTCGTCGACGTCGACGGGTCGGCGGCCTCGGTCCGCGCTGTGCCGAGCGCCGTCGCTGCCGGTGAGCCTCAACTTGCCCTGCGGGCGGGTGCGTTGTTCGTGCCGAGGCTGGTGCGTGCGGGTGTGGTGGAGTCGGAGGGGTCGGAGGGGCCGGGGTTCGGTGTGGGGCCGGTGTTGGTGACCGGTGCGAGTGGGATGCTCGGTGGTCTGGTGGCGCGGCATCTGGTGGTGCGGCACGGGGTGCGGCGGCTGGTGCTGGCGAGCAGGCGCGGCCATGTGGGCGACCTGCACGACGAGTTGGTCGGACTGGGGGCGGAGGTCACTGCCGTCGCCTGTGACGTGGGTGATCGGGAGGCGGTGGCGGCGTTGTTGGCCGAGCATCCTGTGACGGCTGTCGTGCATACGGCGGGTGTGCTGGACGACGCCACGATCGGGTCGCTGACGCCGGATCAGGTCGACGCGGTGTTCCGGCCGAAGGTCGACGCGGCGTGGCACCTGCACGAGCTGACCCGTGACCTGGACCTGTCGGCCTTCGTGCTGTTCTCCTCCGCCGCCGGCACGTTCGGCAATCCCGGCCAGGGCAACTACGCGGCGGCCAACGCGTATCTCGACGCCCTCGCCCAGCACCGGCGCGCCGGCGGCCTGCCCGCGACCTCGCTCGCGTGGGGCCTGTGGGCGGACGCGAGCGGCATGACCGACGAACTGGCCACGGCCGACCGCGGCCGTCTCTCGCGTGCCGGTGTCGCCGCGCTGTCCGCCGGGGAGGGGCTGCGGCTGTTCGACGCCGCCATCGCGCTGCCCTCGGCCGTGGCCGTGCCCATGCGACTGGACCTGGCGCCGCTGCGGGCGCGCCCCGAGGCCGTCCCGCCGCTGCTGCGCGCACTGGTGCGCACGGCGCGCCCCGAGGCCGCCAAGCCCGACGGGAGCCTGGCGGCGCGCGTATCGGCGCTCCCGGAGGACGAACGCCTGCCGCTGCTGCTCGATCTCGTGCGCACCTGCGTCGCCGCCGTGCTCGGCCACGCGTCCGCCGCCGAGGTGGAACCGGAGCGGGCATTCGGTGAACTCGGCTTCGACTCGCTCACCGCGGTCGAGCTGCGCAACAGGCTCGACACGACCACCGGGCTGCGGCTGCCCGCGACGCTGGTCTTCGACCATCCGACGCCCCTGGTGCTCGCGGGCCATCTGCGCGCCACGCTGCTCGGCGGTGACGACGCGCGGACGGCGACCACCCGCGCGACCGTCGCCGAGGACGAGCCGATCGCGATCGTCGGCATGAGCTGTCGCTACCCCGGTGGGGTGCGCTCACCGGAGGACCTGTGGCGACTGGTCGCCGATGGCCGTGACGCGGTGTCCGACTTCCCCGACGACCGGGGCTGGGACGTGGAGTCGCTCTATGACCCGGACCCCGAGCACACCGGCACCAGCAGCGTCCGTTGGGGTGGCTTCCTCTACGACGCCGCCGAGTTCGACCCGGCGTTCTTCGGCATGTCGCCGCGCGAGGCACTGGCGGTCGACCCGCAGCAGCGGCTGCTGCTCGAAACCTCGTGGGAGGCGCTGGAACGGGCAGGGATCGAGCCGAAGTCCTTGCGAGGCAGCGCGACCGGCGTGTTCGCGGGAGTGATGTACAACGACTACGCCGCCCGCCTGCGGCGTGCCCCGGAGGGTTTCGAGGGCCAGCTCGGGTTCGGCAGCTCGGGCAGCGTCGCCTCAGGACGCGTGTCCTACGTACTCGGCCTCGAAGGCCCCGCGATGACCGTGGACACGGCGTGCTCGTCGTCGCTTGTCGCGCTGCACCTGGCGGCGCAGGCGCTGCGCTCCGGCGAGTGCTCGCTGGCGCTGGCGGGCGGTGTGACGGTGATGTCCAGCCCGGCGGCCTTCGTGGAGTTCAGCAGACAGCGTGGGCTGGCCCCGGACGGCCGCTGCAAGGCGTTCTCCGCCGACGCGGACGGCACCGGCTGGGGTGAAGGGGTCGGCATGCTGGTGGTGGAGCGGCTGTCGGACGCCCGCCGCAACGGGCACCAGGTGCTGGCGGTGGTGCGCGGCTCCGCGATCAACCAGGACGGCGCGTCGAACGGTCTGACCGCGCCGAACGGTCCGTCGCAGCAGCGGGTCATCCGTCAGGCGCTCGCCAGTGCCGGGCTGACGGCGTCCGAGGTGGACGCGGTGGAGGCGCATGGGACCGGTACGACACTGGGTGACCCGATCGAGGCGCAGGCGCTGCTGGCCACCTACGGCAAGGACCGTGCCGGTGAGCCGCTGTGGCTCGGGTCGCTGAAGTCCAACATCGGCCACACGCAGGCCGCGGCCGGTGTCGCGGGTGTGATCAAGATGGTCATGGCGATGCGGCACGGCGTGCTGCCGCGTACCCTGCACGTCTCCGAACGCTCCCCGCACGTGGACTGGTCCGCGGGCGCGGTCGACGTGCTGACGCGGGCCCGGCCCTGGACGGTGGCGGGCCGGCCGCGACGGGCTGGCGTCTCGTCGTTCGGTGTGAGCGGGACGAACGCCCACACCATCATCGAGCAGGCCCCGGAAGCCGAGGAGTCCGCTCCCGCCGGTGCGTCCGCGCCGGTCGAGGGCGTTGTGCCGTGGGTGCTGTCCGCGCGCCACGCGGAGGCGTTACGGGATCAGGCGATCCGGCTGCGTGAGCACGTCGCGGCCGAGCCGGGGGCCGAAGTGGTCGACATCGGCCACTCGTTGGTGACGACGCGATCGGCGTTCGACCACCGCGCCGTTGTCCTGGGCGGCGACCGCGACGCACTGCTGGACGGGCTCACCGCTCTGGCCGAGGGGCGGCCTTTCCCCGGGCTGGTCGAAGGGTCCGTCGCCGTGGGCGGCGTCGGATTCCTGTTCTCGGGTCAGGGGTCGCAGCGGCTCGGCATGGGCCGTGAGCTGTCCGAGCGGTTCCCGGTGTTCGCCGAGGCGCTGGACGCCGTGCTGGGCGAGTTCGACCCGGGCGTGCGCGAGGTGCTGTTCGGTGACGATGCCGATGCCCTGCACCGGACCGGAGTGACACAACCCGCGCTGTTCGCGGTCGAGGTCGCGCTGTTCCGCCTCCTGGAGTCGTGGGGTGTGCGGCCCGATGCGCTGGCCGGGCACTCGATCGGCGAGCTGGCCGCTGCGCACGTGTCAGGCGTGTGGTCGCTGGCCGATGCCGCCAAGGTGGTCTCGGCCCGGGCCGGGATGATGCAGGCGCTGCCCGAAGGCGGTGCGATGGTGGCGATCCAGGCGTCCGAGGCCGAGGTCGCGCCAGGGCTGCCTGACACCGTGGGCATCGCGGCGGTCAACGGACCGAACTCGGTGGTCGTCTCCGGTGTCGCCGCCGATGTGGAGGTGCTGGCGGAGCTCTGGCGTGAGGCGGGTCGTAAGGTGACGCGGCTCCGTGTCAGCCACGCGTTCCACTCGCCGTTGATGGAGCCGATGCTGGACGAGTTCCGCGCGGTGCTGGAAGGCGTGTCCTACGAGGCGCCGTCTATTCCGATCGTGTCGACGCTGACCGGTGCCCGGGCGACGGCCGAGGAGTTGGCCTCGCCGGAGTACTGGGTGCGGCACGTACGGGAGTCGGTGCGGTTCGCCGACGCCGTCGGCACGCTCGTGTCCGAGGGCGTGGCGACGTTCGTCGAGATCGGGCCGGGCGGGACACTGTCCGCGCTGGGCCAGGAGTCCGCGCCCGACGCGGTCTTCGTACCGGCGCTGCGCGGCGATCGCCCGGAGGAGCCCGCGCTGATCTCCGCCGTGGCGCGGCTGGGCACGAGGGGCGCGCCGGTGGACTGGACGAGGCTGCTCCCCGGCGGGCGCTCGGTCCCGCTGCCGACGTACGCGTTCCAGCGCAAGCGCTACTGGCTGGACGCCCCGCGCGATCCGCGTATCGACGAAGCGGCCGGTGGTCTCGGCCTGGCGGGCGCGGACCACCCGCTGCTCGGCGCCGCCGTGGACCTCGCCGACGGTCAGGGCCTCGTATGCACCGGCAGGTTGGGCACGGACACCCACCCATGGCTCGCCGATCACGCCGTCTCACAGGCGATCCTCCTGCCGGGCACGGCATTTGTGGAACTCGCGCTCGCCGCGGGCGGCAGGCTCGGCCTCGACGAGGTGGACGAACTGACGCTGGCCGCGCCGCTGGTGCTGCCCGAACGCGGCGGCGTGCGGCTGCGGGTGACGGTCGGCGGCGACGACGGCTCCGGCCGCCGGGCGCTGAGTATCGACTCCTGCCCGGACGACCCGGTCGCCGACACCGACTGGACCCGGCACGCCACCGGCTTCCTCACCACGGGAGCCCACACTCACCCGGCCGCGATCACGCAATGGCCGCCCGCCGGAGCCGAACCCGTCGACGTCGAAGGACTCTACGACGGGCTCGCGGGGGCCGGGTTCGGATACGGACCCGTCTTCCAGGGCCTCAGGGCGGCATGGCGCGGCGAGCGCGCCGTATACGCCGAGATCGAGTTGGACGAGGCCCAGCACCGGGACGCCGCGTCGTTCGGCGTCCATCCGGCGCTGCTCGACGCCGCGCTGCACGCCTGCACACTCGGCGACCTCGTCGAGGACGCCGGCCGGCCCCGGCTGCCGTTCTCGTGGAGCGGGGTCCGGTGGCACGCGACCGGTGCCACCACGGCGCGGGTACGGGTCACGCCGGCCGGGCCCGACGCCGTCTCCCTGGAGCTGACCGACGCACAGGGACACCCCCTGGCGACGGTCGCATCCCTGGTCCTGCGGCCGATCGCCGCGGACCAATGGGGTGCGCGCCACCGCGATTCACTGTTCCGGTTGGAGTGGGTGGCCGCACAGACCCGTGCGGCCGCCCCCGCTCCTTCCCGCGGTTGCGCTCTTATCGGCCCGGACGACCTGAAGGCCGGCGCGGGTCTCGCCGCGGCGGGCATGGTCGTGGAGGAATACGGCGACCTCGCGGCACTCGCCGAGGCCGGGGTGCCTGAACTGGTCGTCGTCCCGTGCGTCGACGACGGCTCGGAGCCGGTCTCCGCCGCCCGTACCGCCGCCCTCCGTGCGCTGCGGCTGGCCCAGGAGTGGCTGGCCGACGACCGGTTCCTCGACTCCCGCCTCGTCTTCGTGACCCGCTGGGCCGTCTCGACCGGGTCGGACGAGGACGTGCCCAACGTCGCCAACGCGACGGTGTGGGGCCTGATCCGGTCGGCACAGTCCGAGAACCCCGACCGGTTCGCGCTGGTCGACGTGGACGTGCATGACGCGTCGTGGGCGGCGCTGCCCGCCGTACTCGCCGGATCCGAGCCGCAGGTGGCGGTGCGCGCCGGTGACCCGCTGGTGCCGCGCATCGCACCGTCCCGACCGTCGACGGCGCAGTCCCCGACGGAGTTCGCGCCCGGTGGCACGGTCCTGGTGACTGGTGCCACCGGCACGCTGGGCGGCCTTGTCACCCGGCACCTGGTGACCGGCCATGGCGTCCGGCACCTGCTGCTGGCCAGCCGCAGCGGCGCCGCCGCGCCCGGCGCCGCCGACCTGCGCGCGGAACTCGCCGGCCTCGGCGCCCAGGTCACGCTCGCCGCCTGCGATGTCACCGACCCCGAAGCGCTGGCGCGACTGCTGGCCGCGGTGGACCCGGACCACCCGCTGACCGGTGTGGTGCACTCGGCCGGAGTGCTGGACGACGGTGTGATCGGCTCGCTGACGCCCGAACGGATCGACAAGGTGTTCCGGCCGAAGGTCGACGCGGCCTGGCACCTGCACGAGCTGACCCGGGACCTGAAGTTGTCGGCGTTCGTGCTGTTCTCCTCCGTCGCGGGCACGTTCGGCAATCCCGGCCAGGGCAACTACGCGGCGGCCAACACCTTCCTCGACGCGCTCGCCCACCACCGCAGGGCGGCGGGTCTGCCCGCGACGTCCCTGGCATGGGGCCTGTGGGACACGACCGGCGCGATGACCGGCGCACTGGCGGGGACCGATGTGGCGCGAATGTCACGCTCCGGTGTCACCGGCTTGACCGAGGAACAGGGCCTCGCGCTGTTCGACCTCGGGTGCGCGGCCGATGACGCGGTCGTGGTGCCGATGCGGCTCGACGTCGGCGCCTTGCGCGGCGCGCCCGACGACGTGCCCGCTCTCCTGCGCGGCCTCGTGCGTCCACGGGCCACCAGGGCGGCCGGCGCGGCCGGCGCGGGCGTGGAGCGGTTGGCCCAGCGATTGACCGGCCTGACGGAGGAGGACCAGGACCGGGAAGTGCTCCGGGTCATCCGGGACCAGGCGGCGGCCGTGCTCGGATACTCCTCGGACGAACTCGATGTCTCCGGTTCCCTGACCCAGCTCGGCCTGGACTCCTTGACCGCGCTGGAACTGCGCAACCGGCTCGCGAGCGCGACCGGACTGCGTCTGCCCACCACCGTCGTGTTCGACCAGCCGACCGGCCCGGCGCTCGCCGGGTACCTGCGGCGCGAACTCGCCTCGGGGACCGTGGGCACCCCGGCCGCGCCCACCGCCTTGGCGGCCGAGGACACGTTCACCGGTCTGTTCCGGCAGTCGTGTGACCTCGGACTGTACGAGGAGGGATGGCACATGGTGACCGCCGCCGCACGGGTGCGGCCGGTGTTCACGGCACCGGACGAGGTGCCCGCACTGCCGTCGATCACGCTGGCGACCGGACCGGGAACCCCGCTGCTGTGCTTCCCGCCGACGATGGCACCCTCCGGCCCGCACTACTTCGCCTGGTTCGCCCCCGTGTTCGCGGGGGAGCGGGATGTGACCGTGCTGCCCCACCCCGGCTTCGCGGCGGGGGAGGCGCTGCCGGCGACCAGGGAGGCGGTCGTCCGCTTCCAGGCCGAGGCCGTCAGGAGGCAGGCGGGCGACCGGCCGTTCGTACTCCTCGGCTACTCGTCGGGCGGATGGCTGGCCAACGCCGTCGCCGCGCTGCTCGAACAGCAGGGCAGCGCACCGGCCGCGGTGGTGCTGCTCGACACCCACACCGCCACGACCTCGTTCGAGGACCGGTTGGAGGCGGCGTTGAGGAAGCGTCTGTCCAGCAGCAAGGCGTTCGAGCTGATGAACGGCGCGCAACTGACCGGGCAGGGCGGCTACGTGCCCGTGTTCAGCGACTGGGAGCCCGAACCGGTCGAGGCGCCGACGCTGTACGTGCACGCCACCTTCCCGCCGGGGGAGTCGGCGGCGCTGGAGACCGAGGACGACTGGGAGCCCGAGTGGCCGCTCCCGCACGAGGACGCGTACGTCCCCGGTGACCACTTCACGATCATGGAAGACCACTCCGAGTCGACGGCGCTCGCCGTGCGGACCTGGCTCGGCGAGCGCCCGGGCGACACCACCCTCTGAACCCTCTGAGCACCCCAACGACAGCAGAACGGACGAATCGACATGACAGTTGCCGATGACAGCGACCTCTGGCTCCGCCGGTTCCACCCCGCGCCGGCTTCCCCGGTCCGGCTCGTGTGCTTCCCGCACGCGGGTGGCTCGGCGAGCTTCTACTTCCCCGTCTCGGCCGCGCTCGCGAGCGACAGCGACGTGGTGACCCTCCAGTATCCCGGCCGTCAGGACAGGCGGACCGAGCCGAGCGTGGACGACATCGGTGTGCTGGCCGACCGGATCGCGCCCGTGGTGGCCCCGCTGTTCGACCGGCCCGTGGTGTTCTTCGGGCACAGCATGGGCGCGGTCGTCGCGTTCGAGGTCGCGCGCAGGCTTGAGAGCGGTGGCCGGACGCCCGCGATGCTGTTCGCCTCCGGCAGGCGCGCACCGTCGACACGGCGCGTGGAGACGGTCCACCAGCGCGACGACGACGGGCTCGTGGCCGAGATGAAGGCCCTGAGCGGCACCGACGCCCAGGTGCTCGGTGACGAGGAACTGCTGCGGATGGTGCTGCCCGCCATCCGCAGCGACTACCGGGCGATCGAGACGTACGGTCCCGTGGAGGCGACCGTCGGCTGCCCGATCACCGCCCTGGTGGGCGATGACGACCCGAAGGCGACACCCGCGGAAGCCGACGCGTGGCGCGCCCACACGACAGCCGCGTTCCACATCCAGGTGTTCCGCGGGGGCCACTTCTATCTCAGCCCGCGCGCGGTGGAGGTGATCGGGGTGGTGCGCGAGGCACTGCGCGGCGCCGTGGCCGTCGGCTAGACACCGGGGGCTGGACGACTGGAGGACAGAGGTTGTTCAGCCCCCGCCTCGCCCCAATACGCCGAGTCACACGTCCAGTTGTGCGCGGACGAGTGCGTCGAGGCGGGGCGTCAGGTCCGCACCCGCCGAGCGAAGCGGCGCACGGCAAGACAGCCCAGGGCGGGGGTGCCGAGGGTGAGCGCGCCGAGGTAGGCCCAGGTGGGCATGTGACCGGTGGACGGCGTGAGGTTGGCGCGCAGGCCCTCGCTCATGTAGACGAGCGGGTTGGCGAGGGTCAGGACCTGGACCCAGCGGATCGGGTGCAGAGCGGTCCACGGGTAGTAGACGCAGCCCAGCATGGTGGCCGCGGCCAGGAGCAGACCGAGCAGAGCCCCGAAGGCGGAGGTGTCGACCGCGGTTCCGAGCAGCAGCCCGAGTGCGGAGGCGAGCAGCGCGCTGAGCACCAACGTGGCAACGAGCAGAGGCCAGTTGTCGATGTGGACCCTGGGCGCGTTGCCGGGGGCGTGGACGAGCCGGACGATCGGGACGACGACGAGGGTCGAGACCAGGCCGAAGATCGCGGACGAGGTGATCTTCTGGAGCCCGAGGGCCCAGATGGGCAGCGGCGCCAGGGCACGGTCGGTGATCTCACGGCCGGGGCCGAGCTCGGCGGCCAGAGGGCCGGTCACGGACATGATGCTCTGCAGCGTGAGGGTGCTGGCGATCAGGCCGGGCAGCAGGATTGTGGAGAACGAGGTCGCGCCGCCGAGTCCGCTGCCGATGCTGGGCATCACGTAGGCGAAGGCGAAGGTGAACAGCAGCGGCTGGAGGGCGACTTGGAGGAGCAGTACGGGCAGATTGCGGCCCAGGACGTACAGATCGCGCGTGGTCAGCGCGCGGTAGGCGTGCCAGGAGGCCCGGCGGGACGACAGCGGCCGGGGGGTGGTGGTGATCGGGTTCGCGATGGTCATGGCGTGTAGTCACGTCCGGTCAGGGTGAGGAAGGCGGTCTGCAGGCTGGGGGGAGTGGTCGCGGCGTCGCGGACGGTGAGGCCGGCCGCGCCGCCGGCTCGTAGCAGGTGGCCCAGGACGCCGTCGGGACGTGTGGTGCGAACCCGTACGGTCGGGCCGTCGACGGCCAGGTCGTGGGGGCCGCCGGGGATGCTGTGGAAGGCGTCGGCGGCCGGGGCCGCGTCGGCGTCGTACCGGACGGTGATGACCGTCTGTGCTCCGCTGGACGCCTTGATCGCCTCGGGGGTGTCGCAGGTGAGCAGGTGTCCGTGGTCGATGACGGCCAGGCGCCGGCACAGGGCCTCGGCCTCGTCGAGGTAGTGGGTGGTCAGCACCACGGTCTGGCCGGTCTCGTGCAGGCTCGCGATGGTCTGCCAGAGGTCGTCGCGTGCCTGCGGGTCGACGCCCGCGGTGGGCTCGTCCAGGAAGAGCACGTCCGGCAGGTGCATCAGGGCCCGGCCGATCATGACGCGACGGGCCTGACCGCCGGAGAGTTGGTGGGCTTTGGCGTCGGCCTTGTCGGCGAGGCCGAACCGCTTCAGCAGTTCGAGCGCGCGGCGCCGGGCAGCGGCGGCGGGCATACCGAAATAGCGTCCGCGGAAGACGAGGTTGTCCGCGACGGTGAGCCCGCGGTCCAGGGTGTTGGCCTGGGAGACCACACCGATGCGGGACTTCACGCCGACCGGATCGGCACTCACCTCGCGCCCGGCGACCCACGCCTTGCCGGCGCTGGGCGCGACCAGGGTGGTGAGCATGCCGATGGTGGTGGACTTGCCGGCGCCGTTGGTGCCGAGCAGGCCGAAGAACTCGCCCTGATGGACCGTCAGGTCAAGGCCCTCCACGGCGACAAGGCCGTCCTTCGCGTGCGGATATACCTTGCGCAGGCCCTCCGTGCGGATGGCCCACGGGGCGTGGGCCGTGGTGGCGGCCGGGGTCGGCGGTGCGGAGGCGGGGGTTGGATTCATGTGGGTGCTCCGAGGTGCGGACGAACCATCCGTCGGGGGCGTGCGGGGTCACGGGGCCGGGGTGTGGCCGGGAAGGCCGGTGCCGCCGAGGTGGGTCAGCAGGGTGGACAGCCGGCCGATGTCCCCCTTGCTCCACGGCGGCGCGGCGAAGATCTCGCCGGCGACCTGCTCGGCCGTGGCGAGCATGTCCGTCAGGCGTGCGCGGCCGGTGTCGGTCAGTGCCGCGTAGGCCACCCGGCCGTCACGGGCGTCCGTCTCGCGTGTCACCAGCCCGATCCGCTCCAGCGGTGCCAGCCCCCGGGTCACCCCGGAGGCTGTCAGCCCCAGCGCCTCGGCCAGGTCCACCCGCCGCATCCGGCCACCGGGCGCCTGCCCCAGACGCAGCAGCGTCGTGAAGTCGGCCAGACTCACACCGTGCAGCCCTCCCAGGCTCGCGTCGAACCGCTTCACCAGGGCCGTCTGGGCCCTCACGAGACGCAACGACGCGTCCAGCGCATCACTCATTGCTACCTCCTTGAGTGCTCAAGCTTATCAGTGTTTGAGTACTCAAGGATTTGTTGTGGTTGTCGGCCGGATGGAGTTCTTGGCCCGAGCGTGGGATGGGGATGCCGGGGGCCCGCGTTCGAGGAGTGTGAACTTCGGTGCCGCGCGCCCGCTGCCCCGCGACGGTCGGCCGGTGCGAGAACCGGCGTACCCGCCCGACGGCAGGGTGGCGAGAGTGCGGCGGGAGGGTCAGACGTTCTTCTGCGCCGCGGCGCGACGCTGCCGCTTGCCCAGCGGTGCCTGGGAGAGGTCCTCGGCCTGGGACCTGAGGTTCTTGTGGCCGTAGCCCCGCTCGGCCAGCCATGCCTTCGCCGCCTCTTCGGCGCGTTCGGACGCCTCCAGGATGTCCTCCTCTTCCTCCCCGGAATCGACGAAACGGAAGGTGAAGGCGGATCGCGCCGCGAGGTCGTAACTGAGATGCCCCTCGGGCGTGAAGGCCGCGCGCAGAACGTCGTGCTCCGCGGCGCGGGCGAGAAGTTCGGCCCGCTGATCGGCGGTGAGTCCGTCGAAGACGCCGCGGACCGTGATACGGAAAGTGCGAGTAGTCATCCCCCGACAGTAACCAGCGAGATCAGTGGGCTCCACCGTGTTTCCGACGGAAACGTGGCGCCGCCGCCGGTGCGGCCCGGCCCTGATTCGACCCCGATTCTTATACCGGTATAGTATGGCCGGTATAGTTATTGGTTTCCTGAGAAGAGCGCCGCATGATCGAGATCCTCAACGCCACCCTGCTGACCCGAGCGAAGGACACAGGTGCCCTGGTCGCCGACATCCTGCAGACCCTGAAGAGTCGTAGCGCGGTCGGCACGAACCTGCTGGACATCGACCGGTGGACCAAGGCCATGATCGTCGAAGCGGGAGCGCTGTCCTGTTACGTCGACTACGAGCCGTCCTTCGGACGAGGCCCGTTCGGCCATTACATCTGCACGGCCGTCAATGACGCCGTGCTCCACGGACGGCCATACGACTACACACTCGCCGACGGCGATCTGCTGACGCTCGACCTCGCCGTCTCCAAAGGGGGAGTCGCCGCGGACGCCGCCATCAGCTTCATCGTGGGTGACTCGGAGCCACCGGAGAGCGTCGCGATGATCAACGCGACCGAACGCGCGCTGGCCGCGGGGATCGCCGCTGCCGGGCCCGGGGCTCGCGTCGGAGACATCTCCCATGCCATCGGCACGGTCCTCAGCGAGGCGGGGTACCCGATCAACACCGAGTTCGGCGGTCATGGCATCGGGTCAACGATGCACCAGGACCCCCATGTTTCGAACACCGGACGGCCTGGCCGTGGATACAAACTGCGCCCTGGGCTGCTGCTGGCGCTGGAACCGTGGGTCATGGCGGACACCGCCGCACTCGTCACTGATGCCGACGGGTGGACGCTCCGAAGCGCGACAGGCTGCCGGACCGCGCACAGTGAGCACACGATCGCCATCACCAGCGACGGAGCCGACATCCTCACCTTGCCGAAACACGCGAGGCGTTGAGCGCCTGCTTCTGAGCCCGGGCAGCATGAACGGTCCCGGCAGGCCCGCGACGGCTTCGAGGACAGAGGAAGTTGACGGGCAAGCTACAGTCCGCGCGGCGGAATGCCGGGCCACGTAAGGAAGTTGCTTACGTCATGACTCAAGGTCCCACACCGCGCATCCTGTCCGACGAAGCCCTCTCCGACCTGCTGGGCACCGAGCAATTCGGCACCCTCGCCACCAACAAACGCAGCGGCCACCCTCATCTGACCACCATGCTCTACAGCTGGGACCCTGAAGCCCGCATCGTGCGGTTCTCCACCACGGCGGACCGCGTCAAGGTCAAGCACCTGCGGCGCGACCCGCGCGCGGCCCTGCATGTGCCGGGCGGCGATGTGTGGTCGTTCGCCGTCGCCGAGGGCGAGGCCGAGGTTTCCGAGATCACGACCACCCCAGGTGACGCGGTCGGGCGGGAACTGCTCGACATGCTTCGCAAGGCCTTGAAGCCGACGGACGAGGACGCGTTCCTGGCGGAGCTGGTCGCCGAGCGCCGGGTGGTCATCCGGCTCAAGGTGGATCGACTGTACGGGACGGCACTCGACATCAACGGTTAGAACGTGTCGGGACCGTGCTGGTCCCAACCGCTCGGTGAGGGCCACTACGAGGACGGTCGCCCGCTACCGGGTAGGCGTATCGGCCCCCGCGAGGGGCGACCAGGACCGGGGCCGGCGGCGTGGTGTCGCCGGCCGTCCGGCCCAGGCGGTGCGGCGTGTGTGCCCAGGGTCCGCCGGGCGTGATCGCCCCCTATCAACGGCTCATCCGGGCGTACGCCAGGGCACCTTCGGACCAGGGGAAGACGTGGACAGGGGGAGCGCGCCGGACCAGCGACCAGTCTCCGTCTCGGGTCACTAGGCCCTGTCCGGTCGATCTTCGCGGGCCCGCGGCGTCTGGCACCGCACCTCGCCGCGTTGTCGTCAGTCGCCCAAGTACGTCCAGTACATGGGCGATCCTCCGCCTTGCGATGCACGGCACCAGACGCCGCGGGCTTATCCGCGAAGATCGACCGGACAGGACCTAGGGATTTTCCCTGGTCCGTTCGCAGAGCGCGCGGGAGACAGTTGCGGTCGGTCGGCGCATCCCGCGTCGGCTGACGTGAACACTTCCCCAAACTTCATGAAATCTGGTGACCACGATTCAAGCCTCGATCGCCCGGGTGATTCAGATCCTGACGAGCGGACCACACGGATTTCTGGTGGAACCGGCCGGTTCTCCTGCTCACGGATTCGGCGGAGCAGCCGGTGACCGACAGGAAACGTGACGAGCGGATCTCGATCGTTCTCAAGCTTCTGTCACAGCGCGGCGAACTCCAGGTTCGTTTCCTTCCCCAAGCCCTCGGAGTCTCCGGGGCCACGATCCGGCGGGATCTGGCGCTGATGGAGGAAACCGGACTCGTGCGCCGCTCGTACGGCAAAGTCACCGCGGCTCGGCGCGGCGCCGAGCTGCCGGCGAGCGTGCGGCACTCCCAGCACACCGAGGCGAAGCGCCGCATCGGGGCCCTGACCTCGTCCTTGATTCCTTACCGTCCGCTCACCATGGCACTGAGTGGCGGCACCACAATGGATTTCGTCGCCAAGAGTCTGGCCACCCGGTCGGATCTGACAGTCGTGACGAACGGCCTCGACACCGCGGCGTCCCTTACGGCGCGTCAGTTGGTCCACGTCGTCGTCACCGGTGGAACCGCCAGGTTTCTCTCCAATGACCTTGTCGGGAAGGGCGCGGAGGAATCGCTGCGCTCGTACCACTTCGACTTCGCGATCATCGGCGCGGACGGCATCAGTCCGGCAGCCGGAATCACGCGGCACAGCTCCCGTGGGGCGGATATCGACCGCGTCATGCTGGAACAGGCCGAGCACAAGATCGTCGTCGCCGACAGTTCCAAACTGGGTAGGGCGCGTCACGCGAAAGTCGCCGACGTCGGTTTCGTCGACACCATCGTGACCGACTCGCATGCGAATCCCGCCGTCATCGCCGCCCTCCGGAAGACCGGTGTGGCGACCACCACCGTGGTCGTTCCCCCGACTGTCGACGACGGCCGCGTTCGGTTCGGCTGATCTCCTGGTCTCCTTGTGACACCGGACAGTTGTCTTTCCCGTGGCACCCCACGGTGCCGCCGTCCGTGGGCACGCAGGGATGACGATCCCCATCCCCGGACACGGCGGGGGTGACAACGATCAACCGCGGTGCGCATTGTCGGACGAGGCGGGAACCATCGTCGCGGAGTGGGATGGAGTGGGATGCGGACAGCGCGAGACGGTGTACTCGCCGCGCCACGAAGGGGCCTGATCCTGTGTTGTGGGGGAGGGGGAACGCAGGTCAAGCCGCTGCGGCGGGCGCTTTCGCGGGTACGGACACGGCGTGGAGACCGGCGCCGACCGCCGTCGATCCGACCCTCGACCGATCGCACGAACCACCGCGCGGTCGATCCCGATCTCACCCTCTCGTCGCGCTCGGTCATCAACTTCCCGAAGGGATGTGACGGTGCGTCACCATCGGTCTTGTGAGCCGGAAAGGCGGCTCCTAGAGTGTGCGGGAGCGCTTCCGATCCTCCCTGCCGTGGGCGGCGGAAGGGCTGTTGTACGCACGAACGAACCTTCCGAAGTCACGTTCCAGTCGCACTCGTCCGCACCGCGGCACGCCCCACAGGCCCCACCGACGGGCGGTCGCCGCCTAGCCTCACCCGGCCGACGGCCGATCGCGCCCGCGACAGACGCGCACTCGACCACCGGTATACCCCCCACGAAAGAGGTTCACCATGACGTCGCATTCCAGACGCTCCCTGATGTGCGCCGTGCTCGCCGCCGCCGGAGCCCTCACCCTGTGCGCGGCTCCGGCCACCGCCGCCCGGGAGGCGCCCGCGGGCAGTGCCACTCGGGCGGGCGCCCAGAAGATCTCCGTACCCGCCTACTTCTATCCCGGCCCACTGTGGGACCGGCTCACCCAGGCAGGCACAGGGGTGGGGCTGGCGGTCGCCAACCCGTACAACGGCCCCGGCGACGGTGATGACCAGTACACCGCCGCCATCAAGAAGGCCGACGCCGCCGGTATCTCCGTCATCGGCTATGTGGCGACCGGCTATTTCGGCACCACCGGCATGACCACGCGGTCCGGCTCCACCGACCCGGACGACTGGATGCGGCAGATCACCTCCGATGTCGACCTCTGGTACCAGCTCTACGGCGCAGCGGGGCTCGCCGGCATCTTCTTCGACGAGGGCATGGCGCGATGCGGTTCCGAAAACACCGACGTCGCCCGGTACATCGAGCTGAGGAACTACGTCGAGAGCCGCCATGGCGACGACGCGGTGGTCGTCGACAACCCGGGGACCGGTGTCGAGGAGTGTTACACCGAGGCCGCCGACACCCTGGTCACCTTCGAGGGCGATGAGAACTCCTACCGTGGTCACCGGCCGGAGCCATGGGAGAGCAGCGCTTCCCCCGGCAAGGTCTGGCACCTCGTCCACGGCGTCCCGGACGAGGGCCGGATGCGTGAGGTCATGGAACTCTCACGCCGGCGCAATGCCGGACATGTCTACGTCACCCCGGACACCATGGCGGACAAGAACCCCTGGGACACCCTGCCTCCGGACGCGTACTGGAACACCGAGATCGACCTCGCTGGTGGCGGTGCGGCCCGGCGCTGATCTCCACTCCTTCTCCACCGGTGAGTCCCAGTCCTGGCAGGTCCTGAGTCCTGGCAGGTCACGAACCATTCCATGTCATCCCCACATGATGGGAAGAACGCGATGAACCTCTCCACGCGAACCGCCGTCCACACCCTGTTGCCCGCCCTCACCGCGTCGGCGGCGCTGATGACGCTGGGCGGCCCCGCGCAAGCCGCCGAGATGTGTGGTCAGTACGACAGGGCCACGGTCGGCGCGTACACGGTCCAGAACAATGTGTGGAACCCCGCCTCCGGACAGCAGTGCGTCAACCCCACCGGTTCCGGCTTCGAGCTGACGAAGGCGGAGGGGCGGGTCCCCACCGACGGTGCCCCCAAGTCGTATCCGTCGATCTACAACGGCTGTCACTACACGGCGTGCTCGCCCGGCACCGAACTGCCCGCGCGGATCAGCTCCATCAGCGGCGCGCCGACCAGCGTGTCCTACGGATACACCGCTGGTGGGGTCTACAACGCCTCCTACGACATCTGGCTCGACCCCGAGCCCAGGACGGACGGTGTGTCCGCGGTCGAGATCATGATCTGGACCAACAAGGTCGGCCCCATCCAGCCGATCGGCTCCAACACCGGCGCTACCGTGACGATCGCGGGCACGACGTGGCAGGTGTGGGAGGGCGACAACGGCCGGAACAGGGTCATTTCCTATGTGGCGCCGACCGCCGTCGCCGACCTTCGGTTCGACGTCAAGGAGTTCGTCAACCACGCCAACAGCCGCGGCTTCGGTGACTCCTCGTGGTACCTCACGAGCGTCCAGGCGGGCTTCGAACCGTGGGAGGGCGGAGCAGGCCTCAAGGTCAACTCCTTCTCCTCCGAGGTGAACACAGGCTGATCCGGCCGAGCGGCGTCGCCGGCCGGTGACGCCGCTCCACAGCGGTGGGACACCTCCTCGGCGCTTGGTCGGTCGCGCGTGGTCGGACACTCGCCGAGGAGGCCGACGCGCGCTGCCGCATCGGCCCCCGGGCCTGTCCGACGTCACCGCCCGTCGACGCGCCGACGCGACTCCGGCGCCGCACATCCGACTTCCGTACCCTGTCGTCTCCGCCCCGCGTTGCTCGCGCATCTCGTACCTTTGCATCGTGTCACCTCCGTACCTCGTTCCGGACAGGAGCCCCATGCCGCACCCACGCCAGGCCGACGGACATCCGCAGCACGCGGCAGGCGGACCGCTGCCCGCGCCGAGGACGCCTTCTCCCCGCGACGCGCCCCCGCTGAACTGGGGTGTCATCGCCCCGGGCGGCATAGCGGCCTCCTTCGTCGAGGCGTTGCGCACACGCACCGAACAGCGAGTGGTGGCGGTCGGATCCCGCGATCCCCTGCGGGCGCGCGCCTTCGCGGACCGGTTCGGGATACCGGCGGCCTACGGAAGCTACGCCGAAGTGCTCGACGACCCGCGCGTGGACATCGTCTACATCGCGTCTCCGCACTCCGCGCACTTCGACCACGCCATGCGGGCGATCGAGGCCGGCCGGCATGTGCTCGTGGAGAAGGCCTTCACTCGCAACGCCCACGAGGCGGAGCGATTGATCGAGGCCGCCCGAGGACGCGGGGTGTTCCTCATGGAGGCGATGTGGACGCGCTTCCTTCCGCACATCGACGTGGTCCGGCAGGTGCTCGACTCCGGGCTGCTCGGTGAGGTGCGCACGGTCGCCGCCGACCACGGCCAGTTCATGAATCCGGACCCGGCCCACCGGCTCTTCGCCCCCGAACTGGCGGGCGGAGCGCTACTGGACCTCGGCGTCTACCCGGTCTCTTTCGCGTCGATGGTGCTGGGGCCGTTCGCGTCGCTCACCGCCGTGGGGGAGAAGGCTTTCACCGGCGTCGACGGTCAGGCGTCGATCGTCGTCACCAACGGATCGGGCGCGCACGGCGTCCTGAACACCACGCTGTTCGCCCGTACCCCGACCACGGCGTCGATCTCGGGCACGCACGCCCGCCTGGAGATCGAGGGCGCCTTCTACGCCCCCGCCACGGTCCGCCTGATCAGCCGCGAGCGCGGACTGCTCGACTCCTACGTTCCCCCGGTGCGCGAGGGCGGCTTGTGCTACGAGGCCGCCGAGGCGGCCCGATGCGTCGCCGCCGGGCGGCTGGAGTCCGACCTGATGCCCCTCGACGAGACCCTGCGGGTCATGCGCGCCCTTGACGAGATCCGCCGCGACCTGGACGTCGCCTACCCCGGTGAGTGACACGCCTTCTCCTCGGCGTCGCACGGCGCCGGGGGTTCGGCGCGTCGCGCGCCGGTCGTCGCAGTGCCCAACGACTTGACCGAATGCACCGGATTGGCCCTTTTCGGTCCGGACGGAGCCGATCATGCTGTGGCGCATGGCAGACGAAGGCTATGACGTAATCGTGATCGGTACCAGCCAGGGAGGCCGGTTCCTCCCCGTCGATCTGGCGAAGGCGGGCAAGAAGGTGGCGCTCGTCGAGCGCGGCCACACGGGAGGCGTCTGTGTGAACACCGGCTGTACCCCGACCAAGACCATGGTCGCCAGCGCGCGCCTCGCCTACCAGGCACGGCGCGGCGCCGAGTACGGGGTACGGACCGGCCCGGTGTCGGTCGACCTCGCCGCCGTACGGGAACGCAAGCGGGCGATGGTCGCCGGCGCTCGGGAGAACTACGCGAGACGACTGGATCAGGACGGGCTCGACCTGATCAAAGGCGAGGCCCGTTTCATGGCGCCCAAGACGGTCGAGATCGCCCTGAGGGACGGCGGGACGAGGGAGATCAGTGCGCCTGTGATCGTCATCGACACGGGCGCCAGGGCCAAACCCCTGGCCATCAGCGGCGCGCGGAACGTCCCTGTCCTGGACTCGACGTCGATCATGGAGCTGGGCGAGCTTCCCGAGCACCTGATCATCCTCGGCGGGGGTTACATCGGGCTGGAGTTCGGGCAGATGTTCCGCAGATTCGGCAGCGACGTCACGATCGTCCAAACCGGCCCGCGCCTGTTGATGAGTGAGGACGAGGACGTCTCCGACGAGGTCGCCGCCATCTTGCGGGATGACGGGATCACGGTCCTGACGTCGGCGAAGCCGGACCGGGTCGAGGAGGCGGGCGGCGGGCGGGTGCGGCTGACGGTTCGCACGTCGGACAGCGAGCGGCGGATCGAGGGCTCACACCTGCTGGCGGCCATCGGCCGTATCCCCAACACGGAGGCGCTCGCGCCGGCGGCAGTCGGTGTCCGGCTGCGCGACAAGGGCTTCATCGAGGTCGACGAGTACCTGGAAACCTCTGTCCCCGGCGTCTACGCCATGGGGGACGTCAAGGGCGGCCCCTCCTTCACCCACTCCTCCTACGATGACTACCGGATCCTGCACACCAACTTGCTCGGCGGCGAGAAGGTGAGCACACGGGACAGGATCGTCCCCTACGCGGTGTTCATCGACCCGCAACTCGGCCGCGTGGGCATGACCGAGCGGCAGGCCAGGGAACAGAACCGTGCGGTCCGCGTCGCGAAGCTGCCGATGAGCGCCGTGATCCGGGCTCTGGAGACCGGAGAGACGCGCGGCTTCATGAAGGCGGTCATCGACGCCCGTACCCAGCGGATCCTCGGCGCCGCCGTGCTGGGCGCCGAAGGCGGCGAGATCATGACGATCATTCAGGTCGCCATGCTGGGCGAGCTTCCCTTCACCACCATGGCGAACGCGATCTTCACGCACCCGTTGCTGGCCGAGGGCCTCAACAGCCTCTTCATGACAGTCGACTCCTAGGAGTCATCTCTGCGAGTGAGTTCTGCCCGAAGACTCGGGGAGACTGTCAGGCCATGAGCCGCGAGAGCCTTGCGCTCCAGTCTCCTTCACATGAAGTTGCGGGTGTGCAGGGCGGAGAGATCCGCGGCCTCGTGGTGCGGGAAGCCGAGGTGTACCAGCCGACGCTGGCGTCCCTCGTCCATCTGCGCCTGGAGCCGCAGGACTTCGCGGTGGCCGCGCGCGATCGCCCGGGGCGTCCACTCCCCGGCCGCCATGACGATCAGCGCGTCCGTCACGTCCTGGTTGAGCCCCGCGGTGTCGGCCAAGGCGTCGTGTCGTCGCTCGACGGCGGCCCGCAGCCGGTGGCGCAGTCCCGGGTCGACCGTGGCCTGGTGTGCGAGGTGGGCGATGCCGAAGGCCACGTGACGGGCCTCGTCCTGGCGGGCGAGTTGGACGACGCGCCGGGTGACGGGGTCGGGTGCGTGGCGGTCCAGGAAGGCAAGGAGGCTGAGGAAGCTGCCCTCGCCGAGGACGGAGAGCAGGAAGGAGGCCAGGGAGTAGTCGGGCTCGGCCAGCAGCGTGGTCAGCGAGGCCCGCCCGCCGACCGACGAGGTGCCCATACGGCCGCTCTTGAGGAGCGCCCTGCGGGTGAACACCTCGACGTGCCGCGCCTCGTCGGCCGCCTGCACGGCGAGCAGTTGCAGCACCTCGCGGAAGTGCGGATGCACCCGGGCGAGCAGCCGCGCCGGGATGATCAGCGCGGCCTGCTCGTTCTCCACCAGGTAGGTCATGATCTGCACGACGGCCTGCTCCACGGCGTCGGGGAGCGTGAAGGGGCTGTCCCAGGGGATCGCGGTCGCCGGATCCCACTGGGCTGCCGCGGCGTGGGCGTAGAGGCTGGGTGCCAGTTCGCTCCACACCACATCGCGGTCGGCGAAGTCGAAGGCCGTCTCCGGCCCGCCGGCCTCGACGAGTGCCCCGCGCGCGGCCAGTCCCCAGTGTGCTGGGGGCCGGGCCGCGACACCGTCGGGGGCCGCGCCGCCGGCGCGCTCGGCCCCCGACCAGCGATCCGCCACGCGGCGCCCGGGCCGCACCCACGCCCGCGGCGCGCCGCCCGGCCGGCCACCTTGAGCGTCGGACCGTCGGCCGTCTCGCGCGTCGGACGGGCCGGGGAACCGGACCTCACAGCCCTCGCTTCGGCACCAGGCCGCGAGGCCGGTCGTCAGGTCGGGGCGACAGCCCATTACGGCGATCTCCTCGCCGGGTGGCACCCGCGCCAGCGCGCGTCCCACCAGGAGGTGGGCTCCCTCGTCGAAGCCGAGGTCCTGGAGATCGACGACGGGAGACCCGTCGGAGGTGGTGGGGTGCTCCCAGGTCACGGCCGGTATCCCGGCGCGGTGACCCGGCCGTCCGCGTCGTAGAAGCCGCTCTCCTCCACCGCGAGGTCCAACGCGGCGTAGCCGTCGGTGCGTTCAGGACACCAAGCCGTCATGCCTTCGAGGTCCAGGAGGCGGCGGGCGTCCGGATCCGCGTACGACATGGAGAGCAGCAGGGCGGTGAACCGGTCGGTGGTGTCGGGCGGTGCTGTCTCGCCGGCCACCAGGAGGCAGTGGTCGTAGGGAGCGGTTTGGGTGAGAACGCGTGTGGCGCCGACCGGCACCGTTCCCTCACGGCCGAACAGCGGGTGGTTGGCGTCGAGGAGGCAGGCCGCGTCGACCTGTCCGGCGAGCAGGGCGCGGACGGCGTCGCGTTCACCGCCGATGTGGTCGCCGTGCAGGCCCACGCCCACGTCGTGCCGTACCACCCGGAAGTCATCGTGAGGGCGTAGGCCGAGGCCGTTCAGATGGGACAGCGGGATCAACGTCGCCTGGGGCGAATCGAGGGCTCCGACCGCAACGGTGGTGTCCTTCAGGTCGGTGACGTTGCGGTGCGGGGAGTCGTGCCGCACCACGACCACCGAGGTCAGGTCCCGGTCGGTGTCGCGCATGAGCAGCGGGCGCAGGACGACGCGGCGGGCCGCGGCCAGCCGTCGGGCGCGGAGCCAGGCGAGCGGGGAGTTCCAGGCCACCTGGATGCGGCCGGCCACGAGATCCTCGACCTGCCGTTCGTAATGGGAGTAGAGCACGAAGTCCGTCGCCGCTCCCCGCTCGGCCAGCCAGGAGCGGAAACCTGCCCAGATGGTGACGGTCTTGGGGTCGTAGGCGACCGCGCCCACCAGCAGTGTCATGCGCCGGCCTCCCCGAAGACCGGGAGGCCCAGGCTCGCCCGGGCGACGAAGTCGTACAGCGCGTCGGTGGTGGGGGCCATGACCCGGGCGGCCAACGCGTCGCGGAAGCGGCGTTCGAGGCCCGACTCCCGACGTAGGGCGGAGCCGCCGCACAGCCGCATGGCCTCGCTCGTCACGTCGTGTGCGGCCTCGGCCGCGACGGCCTTGACCTGGAGGACCCGCAGTGTCGCGTCCGCGCGACCGCACTCCAGGGCGGCCACGGTGTCGTCCAGGAAGGCGGACACCTCGTCGGTCCGGATGCGCAGCGGAGCGTAGCGGGCGCGGACGGTCGGCTGGTCCGCGAGGGTCTGGTCCAGGTGGGAAAGGCGGGTCCGGGTCAGATGGGTCCGGGTCAGCTCCATGGCCGCGTCCATGGTGCCGAGCGAGCAGGCGGCGCTGAGGACCAGGAAGCGGGGCAACGCGAGCGCCAGTGCCAGGTCCAGACCCGCGCCGTCCGCGCCGAGCAGCGCGGAGGCCGGTACGGTCAGCCGCTCGGCGGTCATGGGGCGGGAGGCGTTGCCGCGCAGACCCAGGCCGTCGAAGGCGCCCGCGACGGTCAGCCCGGGCGCGTCGCCCGGCACCAGCCACAGGCTCATCGGCCCGTCGGCCCGCAGGGGGCGACTTGACCATACGTAGCTGTCCGCCTGGTCGGCCGAGGTCACCCAGCTCTTGCGCGCGTCGAGACGGACGGACTCACCGTCGGGCGTCGCGGTCCCCACGGGGGCCCAGAAGTGGCTGCGCGAGCCGACCTCGGAAAACGCGAGGCTGGTGAGGTGGGAGCCCTCCGCGATCGCGCGCCGGGTCTTGTCGGGGCCGTGTTCCTCGATCACCGCGGTGGCGGCGTAGTGCATGAGCACCACCATGGCGGTGGAGCCGCAGGAGCGGGCGAGCTGTCGTACGAAGGCGACGGCCTGGCCGAGCGGGACGCCGCCGCCCCCGACAGCCGTCGCGCTGGTGGCGCCGAGGATCCCGGCGCGGCCCAGCGCCTCTACACCGGAGCGGGGAAAACGGCCGGTGGCGTCCACTTCGTCGGCCTGGGGGGCGATGGTCTGCTCGATGACCGATTCCAGCGCGGCCATCAGGGCGGTGGGGTTCCCGGTCGCGTCCGGGGCGTCGCATGCGGAGGTTGGCAGTGGCATGTCGGTATCCGATTCCTTGGGTAGGTACACCGCAAGATGGGGCAAATGCCGTCAATCAACGCCTGAGCATAGAGGGGTTCGCCGCGCCTGCGGCGCACATCCGCGCCGCGGGCGTACCCAGGGCCACGCCGTTGCGTTCACCGGCCGAATCGGCGCGCGCCGCCAAAGCTTCGGCTTCGGGCCCGACTTCTCGCGCGCGAGACGGGGACGCAACGGTGTACGCCCCCGCATCCACTGCCCGCCCGCACCCTCCGCCGCGGGAGGGCGGAGGCGGCTCAGCTGGGCTCGGCGGGGTCGTGGGTGATCAGGTCTCCTGGCTGACACCGGAGGACCTCGCAGATCCTCGACAGGGTCGAGAAGCGGATGGCCTTGGCCCGCCCGTTCTTGAGCACGGACAGATTCACGACGGTGATGCCCACCTGTGCGGACAGTTCGGTGAGCGTCATGCCGCGCTCGACGAGTAGCCGGTCCAGGTGGATCCGGATCGTGTGGAGTTCCTCCTCGGGCATCAGATGGTCCCTTCGAGGTCCTCTCGCATGCGTACGCCCTCCCGCATGATCTTCCCCATGATCACCGCGGCGAGGCCGGCGAGGACCAGCACCGTCGGCCCGGAGACCGTCGGCTCGGATCCTACGATCGGCGCCATGCTCGCGACGAGCCAGGAATGCGACCAGCCGACGACGAGGCCGACCAGCGGCGTACCCACGGCGACGAACCAGCCGAGCACGGAGAGCCGTTGCGACACCGCGTCGGTGAACGGCCCCTGGAGCAGGACGGCCTTGAGCAGCCGGGAGAAGAGCAGCAGCGCGAGGGAGCCGAACAGCAGCCAGGGCAGCGCGCCCCCGAGATCGGCGGCGCGCTGACCCGCGGAGGGGCTGTCCTGGCAGAGGGTCGCGGCACTGCTGGACGCGTCTACGCCGGTGGCAACCGGCAGGCCGTGCGTCAGCGAGGCATTGCGCCAGAAGTCCGTCTGCACGCAGACCGCCCCGTCGTCGGCCATGTGAACGACCCCCTTGCCGACGAAGGCAAGCCCACAGAGCACCGCCAGCGCAAAGGTCACCGAGGCCAGAGTCCTCGTGAGTCGCGTGTTCATCGCACCCCTCCCCATCGATTGTCGATATGCCGGAGGCTAGCGGAGCATATCGATATTCGACAAGTCCATGACTGTCCACGACACAGCCCCGACGGGCGCTGTCCCGCCGCACGGCCGTCGGTGCTCCATCGCGGCGCCAGAAGGAGATGCTGTTGCCGTTGCGGTCCTCCACCTCCGACAGCCAGTAGGCGGTGGAGGCGCGGTACGGGCTACCGGTGAAGACGCGTATCCGACCGCTGTGCGGATCGTGTATCTCGTAGGAGGTGTTGTCCCCGGACACACCGCCGTGGACGAGCGGCAGCCGGTCTCACTCCAGCGGCAGGGCCTGCTCGCCGTCCGACCGCACCATCGGCCTCCCTGTGAACTCCCGCAAGCGCGACGCGATATGACGGGCCGTCTCGTACCGTGACTCGCGCCGCGCACGTGTGCCGTTGCCTCGTGCCCCCTGTCGCCCACCCGACGTGTGCGAGATGATACGGAGCGCGATCGCCGTTGAAGGGTGTGCGTGATGACGGGTGATGTGACGGGTCACGCGCTGGTGGTGGGCGCCGGGTTGTCCGGTCTGCTCGCCGCCCATGTGCTGGGCAGGCGCTTCGAGCGTGTCACGGTGATCGAGAGGGACGCGCTCCGCGACGGGCCCCCGGTGTTCCGGCCCGGCGTACCGCAGTCCAGGCATGCGCACATCCTGTGGTCGCGCGGCATGGCGGCGCTGGAAGACCTTCTGCCGGGTGTCGTCACCCGCCTCGAAGCCGCCGGGGGTGCTGTGGTCGGCGCCCCTGAACAGATGCGGTGGCTCTCCGCCGCACGGTGGTTCACCGGCGTACGCGGAACGGAGTACCTGTCCGTCTCACGCGAACTCCTGGAGTCGGCCCTGCGCCGCGCGGTCGTCGCGGACGGGTCCGCGGTGACCGTGCTGGACCGTCATGAGGTGACCGGGCTTCTTCCGGCGCGGGCCGGGCAGGCGGTGGGAGGCGTGAGGCTGCGTGAACGGGGCGCGGACGGAGCGGAGTTCACCGTCGAGGCGGAGCTGGTGGTCGTTGCCGCCGGTCGCAGTTCCCGTGCCGCGGGCTGGCTGAGCGAGTTGGGCCGCCCCATGCCGACGACCGAGCGGATCGACGCGCGTCTTGGCTATTCCTCCCGCTACTACCGGCGCCCGGACGACGAGGAACCCTGGAAGGCCATGTATCTCCAGGGCAACCCGGACGTGCCACGCGGCGGTGTGCTCCTTCCGGTCGACGGCGGCCGTTGGCTGGTCACACTCATCGGACAAGGCGAACACCAACCACCCACCGATGAGGAGGAATGGCTCGCGTTCGCCGCGTCGCTGCGTTCGGCCGAGTTGTCGCAGGCGCTGAAGGGCGCGGTGCCGCTGTCGGACGCGGTCGCCTTCCGGGCGACGGCGAATGAGTGGACGCACTTCGAACGCGTGAAACGGTGGCCGCGCGGACTGCTGGTGGTCGGAGACGCCCTGTGCCGGTTCAACCCCGTCTACGGGCACGGCATGACGGTCGCGGCCCTCCAAGCCCAGGTCATTGCGGGCCAGATCCACAGGCGTGAGCCGATGGACATCGCTGCCCGGACACGACAGACGCAGAGAGCGGTGGCGATGTGTGTGAGGCCGGCCTGGATGATCGCCACGGGTGAGGACCGCCGGTACCCGGGCACGGACGGACCGCGGACGGGTCGGCTCGGCAGGACGCAGCAGGACTACCTGGCGCGCGTGCTGGCCGTGGCCAACACCGACCCGGTCGTCGCCGAAGCGTTCTTCGGGGTGCTCTCACTCAACCGCCGCCCCGAGACCTTGCTGACGCCACGGATCGCGACGCGTGCCCTTCGTCGGCGGAAGTGACCTACCGCTGTCCGGATCGGGTACGGACGGTACGTTCACGGCGACTCGCAGCTGACGGTCCGTGACGAACGGGCAAAAGGCGCAACAGAGTTGACGCCGTTGACCGAGTTACTGGAACGTTGAACCACTGAGTCCGCCGAGTCCCATCCGACATTGCCCGGAGGCCCGGAACCATGTCCCAGAACCATCCCAGTCCGTCCCGACGCACGCTTCTCGCCGGTGCCGCCGCCGCGCTCGCGGTGGCGGCCAACGCCGGTACGGCGAGCGCCGCTTCCGGCGCCCCGACTCGCGCGTACCCGACCGAGTTCCCGCTTCCCGACGGGTTTCTCCCCGAGGGGATCAGCATCGGCGAGAAGCCGTACGCCTACATGGGATCGCGCGCCAACGGCGCCGTCTACCGCACCGATCTGCGCACTGGCAAGGGCGGATTCATCTACGCCGGGGCGACCGGCACGGTGGCCATCGGCCTCAAACTGGACCGGGACGGCCTGCTCTACGTCGCCGGAGGCGGCGGCGGATCCGCGCGGGTCATCGACTCCCGCACCGGCAAGCTCGTGAGCACGTACCAACTTACCGGCCAGAGCGGCCACTTCGTCAACGATGTCATTCTGCTCGGCGGTCGCGCCTGGTTCACCGACTCGCGCGACAGCGTGCTCCACGGAGTACCGCGCGGCCGCGCAGGGGAAGTGCTCAGCCTGCCGCTCAGTGGCGACTGGGTGCAGCTGCCCGACGTGAACAACGCCAACGGCGTCGTGGGCACCCCCGACGGCCGCGGGCTGATCGTCGTCAGCAGCACGGCCGGCAGGCTCTACCACGTGGACCTCAAGACCGGTCACGCCACCGAGATCGCCCTGAGCGGCGCGGACAACGTCGTCAACGGCGACGGTCTCGTCCGCATCGGTCGTACGCTGTACGTCGTGCAGAACCGGCTGAATCTGATCAGCGTGTTCGATCTCGACGCCAAGGTCCGCACCGCAACCCTGCGCCGTACGATCACCGACCCCCGCTTCGACGTTCCCACCACGGCCGCGCGCTGGGGCGATCGCCTCTACCTTGTCAACGCCCGCTTCACCAGCCCCCAGACGCCCGAGACGACGTTCAACGGTGTCGCCGTTTCCATCTGACACCGTTTGCCGCTGACGTCTGACTGACACCTGACTGAGATCTGACGCGGGGGCGCTCCATGAGCAGCGGTATCCCGCTGGGCCGCGTCCACGCTGCCAACGAGGCGGCGTGGACTCGCGCGCTGCCGACGACCATCAGCCGCAGCGCGGGCAACGGACCAAACGTGGCGACATCGCCCGATCCGACGCGGCGAGGGCGCATAGGATCGTCGGCATGGCACTGCGACCTGTTCAGGTGAACATCAAGGCTCTGGACGACGCGGCGGTCGGGCGGTTCTGGGCGGAGGCGCTCGGCTGGAGTGCTTACCGCTCAGCTTCCGGCGTGACCACCTACGTTGGCCCCGTCGGCGGCCTCGTCTGGCCGGACCCGGTCGCCGTCTGCGTCGACGTCGTCGCCGTCCCGGAACCCAAGACAGCGACAAAGAACCGTGTGCACCTCGACCTCGCCACCACCTCTGCCGCCCACCAGGCGGAGTTGGTCACGCGCCTCCAGGCTCTCGGTGCGACGCCTGCCCACGTAGGCCAGGGCGACGTGCCGTGGACGGTCCTCGCCGACCCCGAGGGCAACGAGTTCTGTGTGCTGGAGCCTCGGGAGGTCTACCGGGACACCGGGCCGATCGCCGCGGTGGTGGTCGATTGCGTGGATCCGCGGGCCATGGCCCGGTTCTGGGGCGAGGCGATGGACTGGCCCCTGAGCGAGGTGACCGACGATCAGGCGGTGTTGCGCTCCGCCAAGGGTGTGGGCCCGTATCTCGAATTCATCCGTACGCCCGATGCGAAGACCGTGCCGGACCGCGTCCATCTTGACCTGCTTCCCCACCCCGGCGACGACAAAGCGGCGGAGGTGGCCCGGTTGCGGGCCCTCGGCGCCACCGACCTCGACCTCGGTCAGGGCGATGTCCCGTGGACGTGCCTGGCCGACCCGGAGGGCCACGAGTTCTGCGTCCTCGCCCCAACCTGACATGGAGCCTTGACGACACCTCGACACAGGAGCCCTGTGTGCTCATGAGTCATGTCCCAGAGTGGGCCGGGCCGCGGCATCTCGGTCGATTCGAACGGCCCGGTCGCCGGTGTTCGTTTCCGCCAGGCCTGCCACGCCTCGAACGAGTCGTGGCAGGTGGATAGGATCCTCCAATGAGCGGCATACGGGTCTGGGAGAGCGCGCGTCGGAGGGACAAGCCGACGGCGGTCATCATCGGGGCGGGCAATCTGCTGATGAGCAGTGTGCTCTTCTTGATGATGATCGGCACAGTACCGTTCTACGAGATCACGACCCGTGAGCAGGAAACGGCAGCCCAGCACACCGCCATCCGGATCTTCGGTGGCTGGCTCGCGGCCGGACTGGTGCTGTTCCTTGTCCTGGGCATGCGACGGACGGCGTTGAGCCACCTCACCATGATGCTCGTTCCGCCCGCTGCCCTGATCCTGATCCTGCTCTTGTTGGCGCAGTGAGGCCCGTCAGTCACACCGGACCCGCCGCGCCGGGACCTCGTCCCGGCCGACGCGGAGCCGCCTTCGCGCGGTCGTCGGCCTGATCGCCGTACCAACCCGTCTTCGACTGGCTGTTCCGCAGCCGCGCGACGGGCCAACGGACCACGCACTTCCGTGATGCGCTGGACAGAATTCAGACCCCGGCGGTCGGCTTCCAGTCCTGGGCGAGGAGGCCGAGCAGCACCTCGTCCAGGAACTCGCCCATCACCCAGGCCGAGGAGCGCAGCACGCCCTCGCGGACGAAGCCGTTGCGCTCGGCGGAGCGCAGCATCGCGGCGTTGTCCGACAGCGTGTCGATCTGTAGCCGTCGCAGGCCGCGTACGACGAAACCGTAGTGGCACAGCACCGCGACCACGTCGGTTCCGTAGCCCTTGCCGCGGGAGGACGGCAGCAGCCCCAGTCCGATGTGCGCGGACCGGTTGTGGTTGTCGATGCCCCACAGCGCCGCGGTGCCGACCAGGGCGCCGCCGTCCAACTCCACCACCGAGAACGGAACGTTGCCCTGCTCGGTGTCGTCCACGACGAGCCGCGAGTCCTTCGAGCCGGGTGAGATCGGCCGCCATGGCCGGACCTCGGATCGCGAGGCGTTGACCACGTCGTCGTAGAGTTCGGTTCGTAGGATCGGGATGTCGTCCTCGTGCCGGGCCCTGAGCCCGACCTTGCTGCCCCTTAGCATGCGAGCTTCCTATCCGACCGCGCCGGCCGGTGGCAAACCAATAAGACATGGCAATGGCCGGCTGGGCCCCGCCTCCGGTCCCCGTACGGTTGACGATGCTCCTCGGGGCGTCGCCGTTCAGCGGAGTGTCGGCATGAACCGACGGCCAAGCGTGTGTCAGTGCCTGGGACTTCACCGCATAAGGGAACGCCCCGCCCGCCGCTTGACCCAGGAGACAATTCCGGCCGCGAGCCCGCCCGCGGCGAGGAGGAGCCCGAGCAGGGCGGTCGATGCCAGCATGAGCAGGCCGGTGTGGCTGTCGAGGGTCCGTGCCCGGACCGCGGTGGCCGCGATGCTGCCTGACTGCTCGGTGAGGAAGAAGCGGGAGTCGTTGGCGTTCGCACGGTGATCGCCGAGCAGGAAGAGCCGTCCCTCGGGCACCACCACATCGTACGCCCGGACCACGCCGGACGGACCGCTGTCCTTGAGGTACGGTTCGACAAGCGGCTTCTCGTTCACCGTCACGGGCCCGCCGGGGCTCTGCCTGACGTGGTCGCCACCCATGCCGATCACGCGCTGTAGTACGGCCATGCCCTCGTAACGGTTTTCCGTGCGGTAGAGCACCACATCACCCCGCTCTATCGCACCCGCGTCGACTCTTTCGAGGAAGACGACTTCACCGGGGGAATAGGTCGGATCCATGGCGTCGCTGTTGACCCTGGCCGACGTGTACCCGGTGCCGATCAGCAGAATCGCGCCCGCGGCCAGAGCCAATCCGGCAGAGCCCAGCGCCCATCCGGCAATCCGCAATCCACGTCCAGCTGTTCGCTCGACCGACATTCTTTCCACATTCCGATCGTTGACTGAGGCCGGGGGTGCCGAATGTCCGGCGATCCCCCCGGAATAACCTTATGGGACGTTACATAACGGCGTCTTACCGCCGACGCCGCGCGAACCGCTCAGCTGTGGTCGTCTTCGCCCGTGCACGCCAACCGAGGCCCTCTCCGGCACGCCCCTGCGGTCCGGGCCGCGACGGGAGCGCGCCGGTCACGGCGGAGGCCGTGACCGGCTCGAACGTCGGTGTCAGCGCGTCAGGTGTCGTCGCCGGAGCCGGGCTTGAACGTCGTGCCGAGGTCGAACCGCGCGATTCCGAAAGGTTGGAAGTCGGGGTCCGCGAGAACTCTGTAGAGGAATTCCGATGTGGACATGTCGTACCGGCGCCACTCATTGTCCTCGACTCGGGCGAGAATGGGGTACTCGCCGGGCCGCTGGGCGTCGATCAGCCAACAGTACTCATCGCCCCACTCCGTGGAGGCCCAGGTGACGAGGCCCTTTCCGCCCGGCGCGTACACCGAGTGGGGATCCACGGCGGAGACTTCATCGGCCCCTCTGTCCTGATCGACCGAAAGGTCCGCTCGCCACTGCGTGAGGAAGTCGAAAGCGAGGCCCTCGTCCCGCGCGAGAAAGAAGACGGAATCAGAGAATACGCCGCCACCAAAGGCCTCGAAGAGCTCTTTGTAGTCCGTCGGCAGTGGGAACCGCAGCTCCTCTTCCATCGCCGCCCAGTCGACAGAAACCCCCAGTGGCTCCCACCCGGTCAGCTCGATCACACGCTGCACCCACATACGGCAACCTTTCAGAAGGAAAAGGGTGTGGGTGAATATCACCAGCGATATTCACCCACACCCAGTGTATCTCAGGCGAACTGGCCGGCTAACTCAGGGCTGGAGCCCTGAGGGTGTATTCCAGATCGTAATGGGATCGAGTGGAACTTCCCCGGTGTCCATGTTCAGCCAATAGATGGTCAGGTAATCGGGAGCGGCATTTCGGCCGGTGTAGTGGGCGGTTACCTCGTAGTAGACCGAGTCCCCCGCCTCCACCATCCTGGCAACCTGGTTCTCCACCTTCTTCATGTTGGACCTGTTGGGCCTGGCGTACAAGGAGACCAGATTCCGGCGGTCGGTTCCGCTGCCGCCCAGCTGATTGGCCAACAGATGACCGCGGTTCATCCCCGCCTTCATGCCCGGGGTGATGGTCTCCGGGTAATTCCTCATGGGACGCGGAACCGGAGACCCCGCGATCATGGAGTCGGAGTTGCCGATCGTCTGGCCGCTGTCGTTGATCCAGCTGAAGTCGCCACTGTTGAGGCAGGCTCGCACTCCCTGCGCCCGGTCGTACTGGTCGAGTGGCTGGTAGAACACCGCGCTCTGGCCATCGCCGCAGTTGTCCTGTGTGAACGGGAACCGCGCCGCTCCAGGTACCCAGTCCCACTCGTTCTCGGGCGTGATGAGCCGGCCCTTGCTGAGGTCGCCCGTGGGCTCGGACGTGTACCCGTTGGAGGCCGTTTCGTTGTACCAGCCGATACCGGTGAGGAACGTGTCGACGACGGTGAGCCAGCCGCCCCTCGCCTTCTTCGCGCCACCGACGACAACGTCCGCGGCGTCATCGAAGAATTCCTCGCAGGCATCCCACCCGAAGCAGTGCCCGTCGATCTCCACGAAGGTCGTGGGGTTGCCACCGGTGAAGGCATACCGGTTCCCGGTGTAGGGATCCGAGCCGAGGCCCATGTCCGCGAGGGCACCGTTGTACATGTCCCGGCTGGTGAACCGGTTGAGTCCGGGGTTGTAGTCCCGGAAGCCCATGTCGTAGGTGCCGGCGTGGGCGTCCCACCGCTTGGAGTTGTAACGGTAGGGGTTGTAGGCCTCCTTCGTCGGGTCACCGGCGTCGGGCTTGTCGATGCCGGTGAACTCGGACTCGTCGTCCGAGCCATAGGCCGTGTAGCCGTAGGTGGCCTTGGAGTTGCCGTCCTTGTCGGTGAGGGTTTCGACGTCGGTGTGCGAGTTGTAGCCGTAGTAGCCGTCCTCGCTGGTGCCGTCGCTGTTGTGCGCGACCTGCGACAGGCGCTCGCCCCACGGGCTGTACTGGTACGACTTGGTCAGCTCGCCGGCGACCTCCTCACCCAGCACCTCGGTCGAGAGGCCGAGGTAGGTGAAGTCGGTGGTCTTGCCGTCGGTCGTCTTGGACGTCGTGCGGTCCAGCGGGTCGAAGGCGTACTTCGTCGACTTCAGCGCGCCGGCGTCGTCCATCTTCTGGGACTCGACGACATGGTCGAAGCCGTCGTACACCGAGCGTTCGATGACCTTGCCACCGCCGGTGACGGACTCCTGACGGCCGAACGGGTCGTAGTTGTAGGTGGCCGTCGAGCCGCCCACCGTCGCCGAGAGCAGCCGGTTGCGGTCGTAGGTGTACGTCGTGGACGTGCCCTTGACCGTCTGGCTGATGACGTTGGCGTTGTCGTCGTGGACGTACGTCTCGGTACCGGCGCCGTTGCCGGTCTTGACCGACTTGGCGAGCCGGTTCGCGGGGTTGTAGGTGTAGTCCGTCGTCGATTCGAGGTACGCCGCGTTGTTGTCGGCGTTCATCTTCTTCGCGACGTCCTGCGCCTTGTTCCCATTGGGGTCGTAGGCGTAGGTGTGCGAGGAGACGAGGGTGCCGTTCGGCTTCTTCTCGGTGGCCGTCTTGACCGCACCGTTGAGGTAGTAGGTGTAGTCGACCGTGTTCTTGTTGTTCTTGGTTTCCTGGAGCTTCAGCCCGCGGTCGGTGTACGTGTAGGACGTCACCTTCGGCGAGGCGTCCGTGGCGCTCTTGCCCACCGAGACCGACTGAACCAGATCACGCGGATCGTAGGCGTACTTCGAGAACTGGTCGGGGTGGGTGATCGTCTCCGGCTTGCCATTGGCGTCGTACTCGTACGACGTGGCCTTCTTCTCCTGGCCGGCGAGCGCCTCGGTCACCTTCTGGACCTGGTTGAGGCCCGTGTAGGCGATCGTGTAGGCGTCGATCTTCGCACCGGAGGAGGTGTCGTCGATCGAGGTCAGGTTGCCGTTGACGTCGTAGGCGTAGGCGAACGACTTCGACTCGCCGTCGGTCTCGCCCGAGGTGTCCCGCACCAGCTTGACCGCGTCCGCGACGACGATCCCACCGGCGTTCTGCTCCAGCTTCAGCTTGGCGTCGTTGCCCTGCTTGAGGCTGTAGGAGCCGAGCGGCACCCAGGTGCCCGTGGACGCGTTCTGGTCCTTGGTCACCGCCGGGTGGCTGGTCGTGCCCTGGGACAGGGTGTACCTCGCCGTGGTCGCGGCGCCGGTCACCTTCGGGAACTTCACATACGCGGTGTAGTCGCCGTCCTTGGGGATGTTCAGCGTCCACGTGTAGGCGTCGGTGCCCGTGCCGGCCGCGTGCGTGCGGTGGTCGTAGCCCTGCTGCCCGGCGATGTCGCCCGTCGCCCACGTACCTGTGGGCGAGGTGTGCTGGGTGTCGGAGTTGTCCACCAGGACCACCGACTTGCCCGCCGGAACGCCGTCGTCCGCCTTGGACTTCAGCTTGCCGTCGGCGTAGTACGACCATGTCATGGTGCGGTCCGAGGAACCGCCCGCGGAGGTGAGCGTGCGGGCCTTCTGCTGCCCCAGCTCGGTGTAGTCGAAGGTGGTGGTGATGTCCCATGGGTCGGTGGACTTCCTCGTCCAGCCGTTGTCGAAGTACTCGAAGACCGTGTCGTTGCGGACCGTCTGGCCCTCCGACGGCGGCAGCGAGCTCTTCGTCACCCGGCCCACCGCGTCGTACACCGTCTGGGTGTAGACGTTCGGGCTGTTGTAGCGGCCGTCGGCCGGGTCGTACGGCTGGAACTGCTTGACCGGACGGTTCAGCGCGTCGTACTCGGTGCGCTGGGCGAAGTCGTCCGCGGTGGCCGTTGCCGTACCCCGCGGTGTGATCACCTTGGTGGTGTTGCCGACCTGGTCGTACTCGAACTGGGTCGTGCGGAACGTGGAGCCCTCGTAAGGGACCCGTACCTCCTTCTGCTTACCGCGCTCGTCGTAGTCGACATAGGTGATGTTGCCCTCGGCGTCCTTGGTCTGGATGACCAGGGAGTCCTTGTCATAGGTGGTCGAGGTGGACTTGCCGGCCGCGTTCGTGACCGTGGTGACCCGGCGGTTCAGGTCGTAGGCGGTCTTGGTCAGGTAGTCGGACGTGTCCGCCGTGGCGTTCTTCTTCGGGTCGACGATCTGGGTGACGTTGCCGACGTTGTCGTACGTGTAGGAGATCTTGTCCTGGTCGGAGTTCACCACGGAGGTGAGCTGGTAGATCTCGTCGTACGCGTTGGTCGTGACGTAGTCGGTCGCATCCGACGTGGTCAGTGCGCCCTTCGGCTCGGTCGTCGTCCTGAGGTTGCCGACCTTGTCGTAGGTGAAGACCGTCTTGCGCTCGCTGGAGGTGGGCGTGTCCTTCGGCGCGTTGTCCGAGCTGATCTGGTCCGCCGCGTCGTACACCGCCGTGGACTGCGCACCATTGGGCGCGGTCGCCTTGATGACGTTGTCGTTCGCGTCGTACACCGGCGCCGGCATGGTGATCAGGACGCCCGCCGCCTGGTCCTTCGGCACCGTCTTCACCATCGGGCGGCCGAACGCGTCGTACGCCTGCGTGGTCTTCTTGCCCAGCGCGTCGGTGATCTCGCGGACCTGGCCGCGCCCGTCGTAGACGAAGGACGTCGCCTTGCCCAGCGCGTCGGTGATCTTCGCCGGGTAACCCGTGGGACCGAAGTCGCTGTTGGTCGTCGGGTTGCCGTTGGCGTCGACCGTCTTGGTCATCTGACCGTAGGCGTCGTACTCGTACGTGGTGGTGTAGTCGCCCGGCGTCGACGTCGCGACACCCTTGGGGTCGGTGACCGTCTTGAGGTTGCCGAACGGGTCATAGCCGAACTGCCACTTACGGCCCTCCGGAGAGGTCTTGGTGGACAGGTCGGCTGAGTAGCCGTCCGGACGGGTCTGGTAGCTGTACCGCTGCGAGTTGGCCGGGTACGTAGCCGGAGCACACTCCGAAGCGGCGGGAACACCGGACTTGTTGTTCTCCGCGTCCCGCGACCAGAGCGGATAGCCGGTCGACTGGTCGTAGCAGTACGCGGTTCTGGCGCCGTTGGCCTCCTCCAGGTATGTGACGTTGTTGTCCGCGTCCCACGCCATCTTGGTGGTCTGGGACTTGGCGTTCGTCGTCTGCACCGGACGGCCGAAGTCGTCCGCCACATAGGAGGTGGTGTGCGATTCCGCGTCCGTCACCTGGGCGTCGGTGAACTTCGCGTTCGACGCGTTGGCCGCGTACGTGAACCCGGTCGTCCCGTTCAGACGGTCGGTGACCGCCTTCGTCCACCAGTGGTACTTCGGGTCGTCACCGGCCGACGGCTCGTTGTACGCCAGTTTCGTGGCGTTGTTCCGCGGGTCGTTGATCTGGACCAGCTTGACGTTCTTGTTGCCCTGCGTGGCGTCGTACGTGAAGCCGAAGACCTTCGGCTGGTCCGAGCCCGCGCCGTCGGTCATCTTGGTCAGCAGGCCCTTGTCCGAGTACTCGAACGTGAGCTTGCGGCCCGAGATGTCGGTGACCGACTGGACGTGGTCCTCGATCTTCGGCGAGGTCGCCTCGGCCTTGTCGTAGTAGTCGACCGTGAGCGACTGCCGGCCGGCCGGGTCGGTGATGTAGACCAGGAACTTGGTCGGCTTGTTGTTGGACTTGCGTTCCTCGTACGTGAACGTCTGCGTGTTGCCGTTCTTGTCGATCGCGGACGTCATGTAGCCGTCGCAGCCGAACAGGAAGCGGGTGCCGTCGGGGCGCGTGAGCGTCCAGGCGTCCGGGATCGGGTCCTTGGCCGGGGTGCAGTCCAGGCCCGCCTTCGGCGTGATCCGGTAGTGGACGCCGGCCGGGGCCTTCCACGTGCCGTCGGCCTGCTTGCGGAAGACGTGTGTGGTGCCGTCGCCGTCCGGGAGGCGGATCTCCGTCGGGTTCGGGTTGGGGTGGAAGTCCAGCGGCGCACCCAGCCTGATCGGGCCCGCGGCCTGGAACGACCAGCCGTGGCCGGCGACCGTGTCCGAGGTGTCCAGCGAGTTGTACGCCGCCCGGAAGAATGTGTTGAGGCCTCGGCCGGGGTTGTTGAACGCGTTGTACTGCCACACGCTGTTACCGGCGGCCAGGTTGTTCATCACCGTGGAGCCGGCGCCGGTGTTCTTGCCCGTGTAGGAGTAGAACTTCTCCATGCCGAGCTGGTTGGAGGTCGGATCCTCGACCGCCACGTTCTGCTTCAGACCCGGGATGCCGGTGGTGCCGGAGAGCCACCTGTCGGCGGTCTTGTTGTAGACGTCCCAGGTCAGTACGGAGTCGGTGCGCTTGTTGCCGTTGTCCGAGTTGATCGGTGTCTTCACCCGCGCCGGTAGGTGCACCGTCTCACCGGGGGCGACATCGTGCGGTAGCGCCGTGTGAACCTGGTTGCCGCCGTTGGTGACATCCGTGCCGTCCGGCAGGGTCCACTTGTAGGTGAGGACGTCATCGGCCGCGTTCCAGGTGCCGGTGGTCGTGTTGGTGAGCGTGAGGTCGACCGTGTAGTCGCTGTTCGGGGTCATGCGCGCGGGGGTCTGCGGCGCGTAGTACGTGGACTCGGTGGTGGAGTCGATGTACGTGACGACGACTCTGGGGCGCAGACGCTGCTCAGTGCCCTCGGAGGACAGGAACAGGGTGCGTTCCTGCTGTGCCGACTCGTCGGCCATCTTGATGACCACGCCCTGCTGGGAGGCGGGCGTGGTCACCCAGGACTGGGCGAGAGAGGTGATGTTCCAGTCGTGGCGGGCCGGGTCGTTCGTCTTCGCGCCCGTGTCGCCCACGACCGCGCCGAAGTCACCGCCGCCGCTCGTCCAGTTGGTCGTGGCGTTCGCCTTGACCCACGTGGCGGTGGCCTCGTCGAAGTCCCGCGTCAGCGGCCGGATCTCGTACAGCGCGCCGGGTGCGTCGGTGGCGGTCTGGGTCGACCACAGGCGGACCTTGGCGTCCAGGACGCGTGCCGTCGCCGGGATACCGAGGGCCGGGAACTTCAGGACGGCGCGGGTGTCGCCGTAGGTGGGGGAGTTGTTGCCGACACTGAGCCAGTTCTTCGGGCCTCCGTCGTCGATGGTGTCGTGCGTCGATGTCGTACGGGACGAGGACAAGGTGGTGTCCTGCGTCGCGTCCAGGACCTTCGTCGTCCGTCCGGCCTTCGGCAGGCGGACCAGCTGGGTCGGGGCGGCGACGACCTGGCCGTCCTTGGTCTTGGCGGCGACCATGTAGTAGTACGCGCGGCCGAACGGGTCCGGGTCGTCCGCCTTGGTCGGCGTCGCCGACGTGTCCGTGTACGAGGTCGTCCCCGGCGCGACCGGTGCGACGAGCGTCGCCGCCGACGGCGTGAAGGTCTGGTTGATCGACCGGTGGACCTGGTACTCCACAAGGTCGTCACCGGTGCCGATCGGATCCAGGTCGTCGTACGCGGACCAGGACAGCTCCGCACCGGTGTCGTGGATCGTGGTCGGGGCGGCGAGGTCGACGCCCTGCCGCCCGAAGGTCAGGAGCAGACGCGGGTAGTTCGCGGTCTCACCGCCGTATCCGAACTCGCTGCCCTCATAGCGAGGGCCGCCCTTCGGGCCGTTGGCGGACTCGTCACCGGCCTTGATCACGAAGCCGTTGTTCGGGTACGTGCCGTCGATCCACTGCTGGACCGTCTTCGTCACGGGGAAGGTGTGCCATGTGTTCAGCTCACCGGGCTGCTTGGTGACCACACCGCCCTTGGTGAACCGCATCGCGTCGGCCAGCACCGCCGTGGTCGTCGACGCGGGACCGTCACCGAGGACGACCTTGCCGAGCGTGCCCGCCTTGAACGGGTGGCTGCCGAGCGTCTTCCACACGCCGGCCGTGCCGGTCTGCTGGTTGACGAGGTACTGCTTGGTGCCGCCGTCGTACGTGACCGTGTACGGGGCGTTGGTCGCGCGGTCCTCGGCCGGGACGTAGTGCGTCTCGACCTGGTACGTGCCGTCCTCCGGGAGGCTCGGCTGCCAGGTGTACGTGTCACCCGCGACCGAATCCTTGTTGTACATGTACGTCTGGTTCACCGCGTACTGCGTGTACGCCGTGTTCCCCGACGCCGGCCACGCGCCCACCGCGGCCGTACGTCCCGCCTCACCGTTGTCCACCAGCACCGAGGTACCGGACAGCTCACCGGTGAGGGCGTTCGCGCTGTTCCACGTCGCCTGGTCCTCGCTCCACGCCTGGGTGGCGCGGTGCGCCTCCAGTCGCACCTCGGAATCGCCCGTGGTGTGTGTCTGGTCGAACCACAGCTTCAGGTCGGCCGAGTCCAGCTTCGTCCCGGCGGGGACGCCGGTGATCGGGAAGCGGATCAGCGCGCGCGAGGTGCCGGTCGTGGTGTTGCCGACCGACAGACGCCAGTTGTCCTTGTAGTTCGTCGCCGGACCGTCCGACGAGATCATCACGTCCTGCGCCGTCGTCGGCGTCGGAGCGATCGAGATGGTCGGATCGATGACGACCGGATACTGCCGCTCGGGCGCCGCCAGCCACTTGGCGTCCGGGGTGACCGTCAGCGTCCAGTCCTGGCCGGACTTGGCCAGCTTCTGCGTCACCGCGGAGCTGTAGCCCGTGCCGTAGGCCGAGGCCGCGTTCTTCTTCGCGTCCGTCATGAAAGCGGCCGGGATCACCAGGACCGGGTCCGCGCCCTCACCGTAGAACGAGATCGAACCGTCCTTGTTCGCCTTCGGCGCCAGACCACCCGCGTCAAGCGTGAAGGTGAAGGACACCGGACCCGAAGGCTTCCGGTCGAGAACGATGTTCTCCTTCACCTGCCCCGGGCCGACCTGATACGAGAGGTCGGCCCCGGCGACGACATTCTTGTAGGTGACCGTGTCGCCGGCAGCCTCCGGAGACAGCTTCCCCGCACCACCCTTCAGGCCCAGCGTCACCGTGTGACCTTCGGCCTCGAACCGCAGCAGCCGGCCCGCATCCGAACCGAACGACGTACGCGCCGCGTTCGACGTGTTGGCGAACGGGAAACCCGCGACCGAACTCGGCCGGACCGTCGGGTCGATGTCCTTCCACGACTTCCCCGACCGATACCCCGTCGGCGTCGCTGACACCTCGGCCTGCACCCGACCGTCCGACAACTGCCAGTACCGCGCGTGCGCCGTACGTCGCGCGGGCAGCTCACCGACCCGCTTCGGCTTCGGAGCCGCCTTGCCCTTGGGGAGCTTCTCCCGCACCGGCAGCGTCGGAGTTCCACCGGTCCGAGGCGGTTTTGGCGGGTCGTTCGCCTCGTCCGAGAACCAGCCGCTTCCAGCCGTGCTGTCGTCACTCGAAACCGGTGCCGCGTACGCGACTTGTGGCAACGTGGTCGCGGCTATCACCGAGACCACGAGGCAGGCCATCGCCCGCCCGTATCTGAGTTTCACGCCATTCCTTTCGTTGGCATACCGGTTCTGACCAGCTGTCAAGGGCATGCGGAACCAGGCCGTCTCCTTGGATCGGAAGCGACCTCACGCGAACGGAGCCGGTCAGGGCGTGGACTTTCTAATCACCCGGCTGACGTGGTGTCAATCAACTTCGCAACTGGGGCATTTGGGGTTGGTCCGGCCGGCATACGGGCGCCGTCCCCGATCAGGGATCGCCACGGACCCGGCCCCGGCCGGGTAAGGCTCGCGGTGAAGGTGGCTCTCAAGCCGCCCTCTAGCCAACGCGCGTAGATAACAGCATCATGGGGGTGCTTCAAGCGCGCGACCTTCTCGCGAATTTGACATATGCACGTCAATTTTGAACGGAGAGAGGCGGCACCATGGCTTGCGGATCGACCAGCCTGTGGGCTGGTGAAACGAGTTGGTTCTGTTGCGGATCCGCGTGGGGTCCGTGCGGCAGCGCCGGCGGAGGCGCCTGCGGCAACTGCCGGTCAAGCGCCAACCACGGCGCCTGGCCCAACGCGTCACAGGCATGCTGGGACATCACCCGGCCCGACCTGTGCGGCGAGAACATACCCAGACGCGGCTGCGGCGCCGTGATGAACGTCAGACACCAGTGTTCCGGCGCGACGGTGTGCATCACGATCACCGACTGCGGACCGCGGACGAAGGAATGGTGCGGCGAGGCAGCCTGCTGCAACGGCGCCTGCCGCACCAACCGCGTCCTGGATCTGACCCCGGCCGCCTTCTCGGCCATCGGCAACCTCAGCTCCGGCAAGCTGCCGGTCTACATCTACGAGTGAGAAAGGACGCGGACATGACCTCTCGCCAAGGCGACCACCGCGGCCTGGGCCGCCGTCGCTTCCTCACCACCGCCGCCCTCAGCGGCGCCACCATCGTCGGAGCGACCGCGCTCGGCGGCATCGACGCCGACGCCGCCTTCGCCGCCGAGCCGTCACTCGACCCCGCGATCGCGAAGTCCTCCTTCGTGGAGGGCCGGATCACCGGCATCACCGGCAGCATCCTGGAGGTCGCCGGCTCCTACGGTGACCACGCGCGTGTCCAGATGACCAACGCCACCAGTGTGTGGAAGGTCCGGGCCGTCACCGCCGCGGCGATCGAGATCGGTGACGGTCTCTACGCCCGTGGTGTGCCGATGCCCGACGGCACCGTCGCCGCCGACGCGGTATGGGTGAACATCGTGAACCTCGACACCCAGATCCGCGGCATCGCGAAGAACCGGCTCCACCTCGCCCACGGCCGGCACGAAGTCGTCGGCAACGTCCTCGCGGACACCACGAATGCCTCGTACGCGGGCCGCGCGCTCACGTCCGACCTGTCCCGGTTGCGCATCGGGCAGAGCGCCCAGGTTCTCGGAGCCTGGCGGCCGTCCGACAACTCCGTGGACGTCGTCCGTGTCTCGGTCGGGCACTGACCGGCGGGAGTGAGGTGGAGGACGCGGAGATGCTCTCACTGACAACGGGCCTCGCCCCGCTGGTCCTTGCCGGTCTGCTCGGCTGGACCGGCGCGGTCAAGCTGTTCAGCCGTGGCACCGTGCTCGCGGCGCCGAAGACGGCGCTGGCCCGCATGCTGAGCAGCAGCGAGCGCGCGGCACTGGTGCTGCGCGCTGTCGGCGCCGGAGAACTGCTCATCGCCGCAGGGCTGTTGGCCGCGCCGGTGAACCCGGTGCCGGGGGCGGCCGCAGCCCTGCTCGGCGCGGGCTTTCTCGGCTATCTCGGCTACGGTCGGGCACGTGCCCCGGAGTCGTCGTGCGGCTGCTCGGCGAACGAGGACACGCCGATCACCTGGCGCGCGTTCGCACGCGCCGCGGTGGTGCTGATGGGCGGTGTGGCGGCGGCCGTGGCGCATGACAGTTGGTGGTCCACGGTCTCCGGGCAACCCGCCGGGTCGCTGGGGTTCCTGGCCGCCGCCGCGATCGTACTGATCGCGCTCTCGGCCGATCTCGACCGGTGGTGGCTGCTGCCGTTGCGTCGGGCGAGGCTGCGTGTCTTCGGGCATCCGCTCTTCGGCACCGGGGCGGGAGGCCATGTGCCGGTCGCCGCGAGCGTCGAGCTACTGGAGAACTCCCTTGCCTGGCAAGCGGCTTCACCCGTGGTCCGGTCGGCTCTGCTGGACCACTGGGAGGAGGACGGCTGGCGCGTTCTCCTCTTCTCGGGTGTGTACGAGACGGCGGAGGATGCCCGGCCGGTCTCCGTGGTGTTCGCACTCGACGCGACCTTCAGCCGCGACACCCCCGGCGATCCCGTCGTCCGCGTCAGTTTCCTGGACGCGGACAGCGGGGAGCCGGTGGGAGCGGAGATGCTGAGCGCGGTGCCGTCGCGGAAGGCGCTGCCGCTGGCGAGCTGACGCGGGCCCAGAGCGGCCAAGGAGCGGGCCCGGGGGCGTCACGTACGCCCGCCGGGCCCCTGTCTCCATTACCTCGCGCGTAATCGACGCCTCCCGCTTCACTTGGCAGCCTTGCGGTACCGGAACCCGGGCGGCGCACTCCGTCCGGGTACCGGCTCCCGCCAACCGGTACGACCTCGATGGAGGCTGTCTCGCCATGTCCGCAACTCTGCTCGCCGGCATCGCCCGCACCACTGCGCCGCAGACCATGCTGCGCCGGTTCCTCGCCCTCGACGCTCTCACCACCGGCGTCAACGGACTGGCGTACGTCGCGGCATCCGGGCCACTCGGCCGGCTGCTCGGGGTCGACGACACCCTCCTGCTCGGCCTCGGCGTATTTCTCACCCTGTTCGGGGCCGGAGTCGGCTTTCTCGCCACCCGTCACCGGCCGCCGCGGCTACCCGTGAAGGTGGTCGTCGAGGCGAATCTGCTGTGGGCCGTCGTCAGCGTCGCCGCGCTCGCGCTCTGGCTCGCCCCGACCACGGCCGGCGCCGTCTGGATCCCCGTGCAGGCGCTGACCGTCGCCGGTTTCGCCGTCCTCCAGTGGTCCGCGCTGCGCGTATGGAACGCATGACCTGGGGGGGTGTCAGAGTCAGTCCTGCTGTTCGGAGCCGTGCTCGCGGATCCCCCACGGGGAGCCGTACGCGGTCAGCAGATCCAGGAACGGGCGCGGCGGGAGAGCCTCCGGGCCCAGGACGCCGGTCCCCGCCCACACCCCGCCGGCCACGAGCTCAAGCGCGACAACCGGGTTGATCGCGGTCTGCCACACCACGGCCTGGGAACCGTACGTCCGCATCGACCACTGGTTGTCGACCACGTGGTACAGGTACACCTCGCGCGGTTGGCCGTCCTTGACGCCCTTCACCCAGGTGCCCGCGCAGATCTTGCCCGTCATACGCTCGCCGAGCGTGGCCGGGTCCGGCAGGCAGGCGGCGACCACGTCACGCGGGGAGACCCGCACCGGCGCGCCGTCCGCGTCGCGGACCGTGACCGGCTCTGTCGCGTCCAGGCCCAGCGCGTGCAGGGTCTTCAGCTTGTCGATGAAGTCGTCCCCCAGCCCGTACTTGAAGGTGACTCGCCGGGCGTCCACCCAGCGCGGCACCAGCAGTACCTCTTCGTGTTCGACGTTGACGCACTCGACCGGGCCGATGCCGTCGGGGAAGTCGAAGACCTCCGGTTCGCTGAACGGTTCGGTGGTGAACCAGCCCCGCTCGCGCTCGTACACCACCGGCGGGTTCAGGCATTCCTCGATCGTCGTCCAGATGTTGAAGGACGGGGCGAAGTCGTATCCCTCGACGGTCAGATTCGCTCCGTCGCGGACGCCGATCTCCTCGATCTCGTCGAACAGTTCGTCGGCCGCGTACCGGGCGAAGACGTCCGACAGCCCGGGTTCCACCCCCATGCCGACCAGCGCCAGCCGGCCCGACTTCTGCCACGCGTCGGCCCGCGCGAACTGCTCGTCGCCCAGTTTGACCCCGCACCGCGCGTACGGTTGCGCGGCGTGCGGCCGGGACAGCGACATCGCCATGTCCAGATAGTGGCTGCCCGCCGCGAGAGCGGCCTCGAACAGCGGCATCACGAAACGCGGATCGGTGGCGTTCAGCAGCACGTCGCACCTCTCCTCGGCGAGCAGGGCGGTGACCGCGGCCTGGTCGGAGGCATCGATACGGCGCGCGATGAACCGGCCCGCGCCGTCGTCCAGCGCCGCCACGGCCGCCTCGGCGCGCGTGAGGTCGTAGTCGGCGACCACGAAGTGGCCGAAGAAATCCCGGCGGGCCGCGATCCGGGTGATCGCGGTACCGACGCCACCGGCGCCAACAAGCAGAACACGCATGAGGAAACCCTCTCTCCGTGGGGTACGCGCGATCCGCGCCCCATGGGAGGGGATGAAAGCCGGGCGCACGAGTTAAAGTCAATGGTGTTGGCATAAGGACCGGGTACCGGCCCGGCGGGGCGGGATCGTCCGTCCTCCGGCACGAGAGGCATACGCGATGGCCAAACAAGTGGTACCCGAAGGGGCACGCAGACGGCGGCGCCCCACCCGGCAGGGAACCGTCCTGTCCGAACGGCTGATCATCGAGACCGCCCTGCGAATGCTGCGCGAACACGGCAGCGCCGGGCTGTCCGTCCGCCGCCTCGGCACCGCCCTCGGCGCCGACCCCAGCACCCTCTACCGGTACTTCGACGGCATGGACGGCCTCACCCTCGCCATCGGCGAGGAACTGATCGGCCGAGCCCTCGACGGCTGGACCGCCACCGGAGACTGGCGCACCGACCTGCGCGAACTCGGCCGGCGCATCCACGGCGCCTACCTCGACCACCCGCAGGCCGCCGTGCTCACCGCCGGCCGTGTGACCGGTCGCCCCCGCGAGATCGCCGCCGACGAGACAGTCCTCGGCATCCTGCGCACCGCCGGCTTCCCCGACGCCGACGCGGTCCTGGTCTTCCACGCCTTCATCGACCAGAGCCTGGCCTTCGCGGCCCTCGACGCCGGCACCCTCGCCCTGACCGAGACCTCCCGCACCTCCGACGAACGGCAATGGGAATCCACCTACGCCCGGCTGCCGGCCGAGAAGTACCCGCACATCGCGGCGACCGCACAGCTGCTCGCCGCACGCATGAACCACAGCGCCTACCCGGTCGCTCTGGACATGCTGCTGGCAAGCGCGGACAGCCGGCTCCAGGCGCTGCACGCCGACTGACCGAGCCGGGCGGCCGGCCGCCGACCAGGTCCGCCGCTACGGGGGCTACCGGCCGGGTGAAGCTCATGTGCCGACGATGAGCTTGTTCGCCCCGGAAATCTCCTCGCCCGTGCTCGGCTGGTCCGGTACGGTCGCGGGGTCGTTCTCACTGCTGGGAGCGCATGAGGTTCGCGTATGGCCTCCCGCCCCGGCAGTTCCCCCGGCTGAGGGCAGGTTTCGTCATGGCATGTCGTATCGGTGAGCTCGTGCTCGATTGTCGCGACCCCGAGGCGCTGGCGCGGTTCTGGTGCGAGGTCCTGGACTTCGTCGTGCTCGATCGCGAGCACGACGGCTCGGTGGAGATCGGGCCGCGCGAAGGGTTCGGTGGCCCGCAGCCGACGATCTTCCTCAGCCGCAGTGATAAGCCGGAGGAGGCGAAATCCCGGCTGCACATCGACGTCAACGCCACCGACCGCGATCAGGACGCCGAGCTCGAACGCCTTCTGAAGCTCGGTGCGCGCCCGGCCGACATCGGCCAGACAGGGGAGGAATCGTGGCATGTTCTGGCCGATCCCGAGGGCAATGAGTTCTGCCTGCTCAAGGCCCGCATCAAGCCACTCTGATGCCCATCCCTCACACCTGAGCACCGGATAGTTCGGGTCTGCCTCGACGTCCGGTGTGACGGGCGTATCGGCCGGGACCGCAAGCCAGCGCGACGAATCGCGCCAGTTCCCGACCGTGGTTCCCGAGTGTCCTGGGCGGTGTCAACGTCCTGCGCGTCGGCGCGGCGTCACCGTCAACGTGAACACGGCACAACCATCCGTGCCGCTCGCGGGTCACATCAAGTGGGAGCAAACGGCTCTCAGGGAATCAAGGGGGAAATATGAGCATCACACGCAATATCGTGGCCGTCGGGGCATTAACCGCACTGGCGGCTGGCGCCACGACCGCGTTCAGCACGACCGCCTCCGCCGCACCCAACGTCACACCGCAGGGCGTCTGCGGCAGCGCCTACAAGACCGTGAACTCGGTGCCCGTCGGCAAGCTGGGCACCGTGTACCTGACGTACAACTCCTCGAACGGCAAGAACTGCGTCGCCACCATCCGCGCCAACCCCGGCACGGCCACGTACATGTCCGCGTACATCTACGTCCCCGACACCGACGAGTGGGCCGGGGACTCCGGGAATTACACGTCGTACGCGGGACCCTCCTACGTCTACGGCAAGGGCTACTGCGTGAGCTGGGGCGGCAGCATCGACAACGTGTACGTGTCGGTGGAGAACTCCAACTGCGCCGCCCTGAAGGAGCACCGGGTCACCCGGATTCGCTGATCCGGCTCATCACCCGGCCGAGGGTCCCGCGCCGCCGGCCTCCCGCGGTTCGACCTTGTGGACCTTGCCGCTGACGGTCATCGGGAAGGTCCACGAACGGCCGCAGGCGGCGCGGGGTCCTCGGCGTGACCGCCGCGGCGCGGGGTCCTCGTCGTGACCGTCGGCCCGACCAGGCCCGCACGGAGTCGGCACACGTGCCTCTGGGGGAGGCTCCCGAGCAACCGTCGCGAGGAAAGTCGCTCGACCTGGATATCTCCTTGGAGAGATCCTCTGGGCATGGAGTTCCTCTGCTATCACCGTGACCGGCCCGACTCCGCGGTGCTGCGGTACGAGTTGCTGGAAGAGCATTGGTCTTATATGGACCAGTACGCGAAGGAGATGATCGCCCGGGGCCCGACCCTCGCCGACGACGGCGACACACCCACCGGAAGCGTGCACATGGTCGACCTGCCCGATCCCACCGCCGCCCGCGCGTTCGCCTTCGACGAGCCGAACTACCAGGCCGGCGTCTACCGGGACGTGCTACTGCGACGGTGGCGCAACACACTGGGACGCACCATGTGGGACTTCTCCGGTGGCCGGACCGGCGGCAACCGGTACCTGGTGCTCGGCCTCGGCACAGGGCAGGCCGTGGACCTCGCGGTGCCGCCCGTCCGGGACGATCTGATCGCTTACGGGCCGTTGTTGTCCGACGACGGCGCCACCTGGCTGGGCACAGCGGTGCTGATCCGAGCGCCCGACCCGGAGACGGCACGCGCCGTCCTGACCTCGGACGGGTACGCGGACATCGAGGTACACAACTGGCAGTTCGGCGGGCGCCCGTCATGAACCGAGCGCGGAAGGTGTTCCCGAACACCGGCGTGCTGGTGGGGTGCGCACGGTGGCGGTGGCGCCGGCCGCGGTGACGGCGCGGGGACCCGCGGGCCCCCGCGCCGTCAAGGGTCACCTCCAGTCCGCCGGCCGCCCGGCCCGCTGACCTCCTCGCGGGAGGCGGCTGAGAGCAAGCCCCAGAAGCATCACCGCGTACACGCACAGCACAGCGATCCCGCCCCACCACGGAAGCGGGAAGAATCCGGCCGAGGGCGCGTAGTGGGCGACGACCTGCGGATATTCGGTGAGGGTCTGCTGGACGGCGAATCCGGCGGCCGGAGTGACCCGCAGCAGCCACTGTGACAGGCCGTCGGCCAGCAGTGGGAAGGAGGTCATGACGTACGGGACCACGATCGTCAGGACGGCGACGAGGATCGCTATCCACGCCCGCCGAAGCAGGGCGCCGAGCGCGAGCGCGAGCACGGCGGCGAGGGCGAGTACGGCGGCCGTACCGAGAACGACCCGCACCCCGGTGAGCGCAGACACGTCGATGACGGGGATCCCGTTCCCCTTCAGGATCGCCACGCCGACCGGGATCACGATGCCCACGGCGAGGAGACCCGTCACGAACGTGACGGCCCCGACGACGATCGCCTTCGCCATGAGCATTCGTCGGGTGACCGGCACAGCGCGCGCGGGCACGCGGCGGTACTCGGAGGTGACGAACCGAACGGCGACCACGAGCACGATGACCAGCCCGAAGGCCAGTCCGCCGAGGGTACGCTCCACCGGGCGGCCGACGCTCCCGGAACCTGCCGGCCCGATGTCGCCTATGCCGGTGACGGTGAACGTGCCGTTCTCCTCAACGGCCCCGGACGCCTTGTGGTACTTCTCCCAGTCGGTCCGGTTCATCTCGCCGACGGCGTCTTTGCTCCAGCCCCCGTTGGTGGCCGAGCCCTGGAGGCCGACGTTGTCGAAGACAGCGCCGGCTTGCGTGAAGCGCACCTCTTCCGTGGCACCGCCCAGGCCGACAGGCCGTAGCGTCAGGTCTCCGGGAGAGGTGGCGAACAGGCCGACCCGCACGGTCCTGGGCAGCCCGGACAGCTTCGCCGTGCCGACCTTGGCCCACCGCTCGCCGTCGGCGGACTCGTAGCCGGTGATGGTGTCGCCCGACCGCGTCAGCCGCAGCCAGCGCGGCGACTTGGCCGAGACCCCACCGGCGCTGCCCGCGGTGTCATGGCGGTAGTCGTACTGCATTCGCACGCCGTGGCTGCCGGTGAGCATCAACGCCGCGTAGGAGGAGCCCTGTTGGACCCCGTCCTTGATGATGATCCCGGCCTTCGCCCATGGCACCAGGCCCGGGACGATCTGGTCATGGTTCGGCGGCGGGTAGGTGATCGTGCCCGTCATGGAGGTCATCCGGACGGTGATGCTGCCGCTCTCGCCGAGATCGCGATGCAGGAAGTAGAACTGGTCGTTGACGAGGGAGCCGTCCGGCCCGACAGGTTCGGCCGGGCACGGGCCGTCGCAGGACGCGTGGTTGCCGAACGCGTAGAGCAGTCCGAAGGTGATGACGACCAGAGCCGCGGCCGCCATGGAGATCAGCCGGCCCGGACGCCGGAAGCCGGTCCATTCCCGCCGGAGTGGTTCGTTGGTCGTGGGTTCGTTCGCCGTATGCATGGATCCGGTTCTACGGATCCGGCCATGACAGGATCCGAACCACCCCTGTCATGCCGCTGTTAGGTGCGGTGGGACATCCTGAGTCCGGGCGGACCCGAGTGGGGGAAGAGGACCATGGGCAAGCTACGGAGCGCGACCGTTGGACGGCGATTCACGATCCTGTACGCCGCGGGATTCCTCGGATCCGGCACCGTGCTGCTCGCCCTGACCTTCCTGATGTCCGGCAGCCGGTTGACAAGCGTCGCTCCTGAACAGCCCCCGAGCGGCCCGCCCGACCTCGCCGGCGCCGAGCAGCAGATCCGCGATCTGCGGAGGCAACTCGCGGACGTGCACGCGCAGCAGAACCACCAGCTGCTGGTCGGCTCGCTGATCGCGCTGGTGGTGATGGTGGGCGTCTCACTCCTGCTCGGCCGGGTCCTCGCCGGCCGGGTACTGCGCCCACTGCGGCTGATCACCGCGGCGACACGGCGGATCTCCGCGGAGAGCCTTCATCAGCGCCTCGCCGTGGCCGGCCCCGTCGACGAGGTCAAGGAGCTCGCCGACACCGTCGACGGTCTTCTGGAGCGCCTCGAAGCCTCATTCGTCGCGCAGCGCCGGTTTGTCGGCAACGCCGCGCATGAACTGCGTACGCCGCTGGCTACGATGCGGGCGTCTTTGGACGTCGCCGTCGCCAAACCGGAGCCCGCGGCGCAGACCACCGCACTCGCCGACCGGTTGCGGATCGAGCTCGACCGGGTGGACCACCTGCTGGACGGCTTCCTCGTGCTCGCGCGGGCGCAGCACAGCACGTTGGCCGACCGGACCTCCGTGTCGCTCGGCGAGCTGGCACAGGAGGCGCTGACCGCTCGGGCGGCCGCCATCACCGCGAAGACACTGTCCGTCGATGACGAGGTGTTGCCGAACGCCTGGACGCGGGGGAGTCCGGCGCTGCTGTCCCGGATGGTGGAGAACATGGTCGACAACGCGGTCGTGCACAATCAGGAAGGCGGCTGGATCCGGATCGCCGCCGAACACGACGACACCGAGACACGCCTTGTCGTCGAGAACGGCGGACGCGTCCTCGACCAGAGCCAGGTGGACGGGCTCACGCGACCGTTCGAGCGCCTGGGCGCCGACCGGACGGGGTCGGAGGGGAGCTCAGGTCTGGGGCTGTCGATCGTCGCGGCGATCGTCGAAGCGCACGGCGGCCGCCTCGCCCTCCTCGCCCGGCCGGAGGGCGGCCTGTGCGTCGCGGCGGTGCTGCCGTCGGCAGCCGGTTGTGAAGGATGACACCGTGAGGGTTCTTGTCGTGGAGGACGCTCGGTCGCTCGCCGAAGTCGTCGCCGAGGGTCTGCGGGACCAGGGGATGGCCGTCGACGTCGCGCACGACGGTCTGGCCGCCGCCGCCAAGCTCGACGTGAACGCGTACGACGTGGTGGTCCTCGACCGCGACCTGCCCCGCATCCACGGCGACACGCTCTGCCAGATGATCACCGAGCGGGACGATCGCGCGATGGTGCTGATGCTGACCGCGGCCGGGGCGCCCGGCGACCGGGTCAGCGGTCTCACCCTCGGCGCCGACGACTATCTCGCCAAGCCCTTTCACTTCCCGGAACTGGTCCTGCGCATTAGGTCCTTGGCCCGCCGCAGGCCGACCGCCCGGGCCCGCACGCTGCGCGCCGCCGGCATTGAACTCGACCCGGTACGCCGGACCGCCCTGCGCGACGGCCGTCCCCAGGAGCTGTCCGTCAAGGAGTTCGCCGTGCTGGAGGCGCTGCTGCGCGCCAGCCCGGGCTTCCTGAGCGCCGAGGACCTCCTGGAACAGGTGTGGGACGAGAACGCCGACCCGTTCACCAATACGGTGACCGTCACCATCGGCCGGTTGCGCCGCAAACTGGGCAGCCCGCCGGTCATCACGACGACGCCCGGAGTGGGCTATCGCATCGTCGACGCTCCACCTGTCCGATAGTCCTGGTGCGTCCGGCCGCGGAGCCTCCGCGAAAACCCGTTGGCGGACCACGGCGGCCAGTGCTACTTTCCCGGAGGCCGTGCGAGAGAACGTGGAGGTGGTACCCGTGAACGCAGTATCGACATGGGTGCTCCCCTCCGGGGTCACGGTCGGGCGATAGGTCGTCCGGGAGCGCCGCTCTGAGCACTCCCGAAAGGCACGACGATGCACTTCACTTCCGAGCAGCGCCTCGACGAGGGCGTCCTCGAACGCGCATTCTCCCTCGGCGAGATTCCCGGCACCCTGTGGACGCCTGAATCCGCCGCACCGGTCCCGCTGGTCCTGATGGCCCACAACAACGGCCTGCCCAAGGCGGAACCCCGGCTGGTGGCCCGGGCCCGTTACACCGCGGCACGCGGCTACGCGGTCGCCGCCATCGACGCCGCCGGCTGCGGCGACCGGCCCCGTTCCGCCGCCGACGATCAGGCCCGTGTCGACCTCCGGCGGGCGATGCGGGCCGGTGAGCCGGTCGACGAGATCTTCGAGTCGTTCATCGGCCCGCTGGTCGAGAACGCGGTCCCGGATTGGCGGAGCACTCTGGACGCCCTCCTTGAGCTGCCCGGGATCGGCGGCCCGGTCGGGTACTCGGGGTGGGCCGCCCTCGGCATTCGGCTGGCGGTGGTCGAGCCGCGCGTCGCGGCCGCCGGTTTCTTCGCCGGGGGGTACGTGCCCCTCGCCCAGCGCGAGGAGGCCCGGCGGGTCACCGTTCCGCTGCTGTTCCTGCTGCAGTGGGACGACGAGGGGAACCCCCGGCAACGGGCCCTGGACCTGTTCGACGCCTTCGGCAGCAAGGAGAAGACGCTGCACGCCAATATGGGCGGGCACACCGGCACTCCGTGGTTCGAGGTCGAGGACGGGGACCGTTTCTTCGGCCGACACCTGAAGTGAGGCTGAGTCGTCTGCCGGGCAGCAGACGGTAGGCGGTGCCGGCCAGACCGCCGTCATCGGGGACAGGTTCCGGCCCTCCTCGATGGCGGTGGCCGGCAGATGTACGACTGCCCGGATCGCGAACGGTGCGAGGTCGCGGATGCCCAGGCTGGTGTCGCACGCCGCGATGGGACGGCATCGCGAAACCGTGAACGGCGCCGTGGCGAATGAGCCCGTGCCCCTCAGTGGCACGATTCGCGCACACTGTGCCGTCACACCACCACACTGTGCCGTCACACCACCATGGACGTCATGCCCATATGTGCGTATTGTCCCTATATGCGCGATATTCGGTGCGACTGGTGCGGCACTCCTCTTCTGAGGTGGTCGGCGCACGGCCGCCAGGGCCCCCGGCCCGCGCACCGGCAGGCGGCCTGGTGCCCATGCCGCCATTGGCAGGAGGCCGTGGTGGCCAGGACACGGTTGCTCGGGAGGCGCCCACCGCACGCGTCGGCCGCTCCCGGAAGGCCCGCACTCACCCGGCCACCGCATCCGCTACGAGGGCCGGGTAGTGCCCATGCATGAGCCCTCCGGCTCCGGCCCCGGTAAGGGGCATATGGAATCCCTCATGGCTGACGTGATGCGCGAGACCGGCGCGTCGATTGGCCTGTTCTACCTGCTGCCGCCCGGCGAACGACTGCTGCGGCTCGCTCTGACGTGCGGTGTCTCCCAGGAGATCGCCGCGCCCTGGGCCCGCGCCTTCGTGGACGCGTCGACGCCGGTCGCGGATGCCATGCGCCATGGCCATCTGGTGTGGCTGGACAGCCGGGAGGAGGTGGCGCGTCGCTACCCGCAGCTGGGCCTCGTGCTGCCGTACGACTTCATGCTTGCGGCGGCCCCCTTCACCAGCGGCACCGTGGTGTGGGGCGGCATCGTGTTGCTGTGGCCCGTCAGCCAGCCGCCACGGCTCAGCCCGCATCAGCGTGAAGCGGTCAGCACATGCTGTGGGCAGGTGACGGATCTTCTTGAGCGAGCCGCCGACCACGGCACTCCGCTGCTGCCCCCCGAGGAACCCTGGTCGCTTCCGCCACCGCTCAAAGGGGCCGATCCCGACCGGGCGAGGGCCGCGCTCGAATTCACCGAACGCCTGCCGGTCGGCTGTTGCACCGTGGACCTCGACGGCCGGCTCACCTTCATCAACTCCGCGGGTGCCGAACTGATGGGCGCCGACGCCGCCTCGCTCACGGGGAATCGCCCTTGGGACGTACTGCCGTGGATGCACGCCCCGGTCAGCGAAGACAGCTACCGGGCAGCGGTGGTCACTTGTCGGCCCACTTCCTTCACCGCCGTGCGCCCCCCGGGAACGGCACTCCTCTTCGAGCTCTACCCCGACGACAGCGGCATCAGCGTCCACATCACGCCCTCCACGGGGGAAACGGTCGCCGCGCGGACTCCGGCATCCGACGAACCGGTCGGCGCGATGGCGCTGTACCACTTGACGCACTTGGCGGCCACCCTCGCCGAGGCCGCGAGCGTCCATGACGTGATCGACGTGGTCGCCGACCAGATCGTGCCCGCCTTCGGCCCCCAGGGTCTGGTCCTCATGGTCGCCGAGGAGGGCCGCATGCACATCATCGGCCACCGCGGCTACAGCGCCGAGTTCCTCAGACCCTTCGACGGTACGCGCCTGACCTCCCACACCCCGGCCACAGAGGCACTGGCCTCGGGTGATCCGGCCTTCTTCCCCACCTTCGCCGACTTCCGGCGCGCCTACCCCGAGGCACCCCGCTACAAGGCCAGGAGCGCCTGGGCCTTCCTGCCCCTGACCGCTTCCAGCCGCGTCATCGGATCCGTCGCCCTCTCCTACGACCGGCCACGCACCTTCGTCCCCGCCGAACGCGCCCTTCTCACCTCCCTCGCCGGACTGATCGCCCAGGCCCTGGACCGCGCCCGCCTCTGCGACGCCAAACACGCCCTCGCCCACACCCTCCAGACCGCTCTGCTGCCCCACGCACTGCCCCACGTCCCCGGACTGGACATCGGCGCCCGCTATCAGCCCGCCGGCCACGGCATGGACATCGGGGGCGACTTCTACGACCTCATCCACGCACCCCTCGCCACCACGGCGGCGATCGGTGACGTCCAGGGCCACAACACCACCGCCGCCGCCCTGATGGGACAGGTCCGCACCGCCGTCCACGCCCACGCGGCCGCCGGCACGCGCCCTGGCGACCTCCTCACCCGCACGAACGCCTCCTCACCGACCTCGACGCCGGGCTGTTCACCAGTTGCCTGGTCGCACAACTCGATCTCGTCCACCACCGTGCCCACCTCGCCACCGCAGGACATCCTCCGGCCCTGCTCCGCCATCCCGACGGACACACCGAAGTCCTGCGCCTGCCCACCGGACTTCTGCTCGGCATCGACCCGAATGCCGACTACCCCACCACCGAAATCCCCCTCCTGCCCGGCGCCGTACTCGTCCTGTACACGGACGGCCTCGTGGAATCCCCCGGCGTCGACATCGACGACACCACCAACGCCCTCGCCCAGCACCTCGCACACGCCCGGATCCACGACCTGGGCAATCTCGCCGACGACCTCATCCGCCATGCCGAACGGTCCGCCCCACGCCGCGACGACATCGCCCTCCTGCTCATCCGCCCCCACCCAACCGGCGACTGACGGCGCCACACCATCTCCCGGTTCACTTCGAAGGCGGTCTCCACCAGCTGGCCCGGGAAAGTGTCCCGGGCGTGGGCGAGGGTGACCAACTGGTCCGGTGCGAGGCCGCGCCGACCGTTCTCGACGTTCCTTCGGAGACCGGCCCCGTGCCCGCGCGAGCCCGGATCCGTTTGCGTACCAGGCTGTTCAACTCGCCATCCTCTTGCGTCGTAGGCAACGTTGTATGCCCTCGACGCACAGTGCGTTTACGGTCCTCGTAGTGATCCAGAACGGCTGGGACCACCCGCCTGACGCCCGGCCCGTACCGGCCCACCGCGCGACCGCATCACACGGCGCGCGGCCCCCACCCCGTTCACTCGGCGACCGGCCGTGCTCCGGCGCTGACTCCGTATGCCGTTTTGAGAGGAATCCATGCCTACGAACCAGCCTCCGCAGGTGGCAGCCGCTGCCGCGATCGGCGCAGCCGCGCCCGACGAGCGTCAGCTGCGCGCGATCCTGGTCACCGTCTCGATCGCGCTGATGGCCGTCATCGCGTCGGTGTCCGGGCTGAACGTCGCCCAGACCCACATGGCCGTCGAGTTCGGCGCCTCGCAGAGCACGGTCCTGTGGATCATCAACATCTACACCCTGACCCTGGCCGCACTGCTGCTGCCGCTCGGCGCCATCGGTGACCGCTTGGGCCGTAGGCCCATGCTGATCGCCGGGCTGGCCGTCTTCGGCGTCGCGAGCGTCGCGGCGGGCCTGGCGCCGACGGCCGAGGTGATGCTCGCCGCGCGCGTGGCCGGCGGTATCGGCGCTGCGGTGATCATGCCCATCACCCTTGCCGTCATCACCTCCACCTTCCCCGAGGAGCAGCGCGGAAGAGCGATCGGTGTGTGGACGGGCGTCGCCGGAGGCGGCGGCATCATCGGCATGTTCCTCTCCGCGCTCTTGGTCGACGTGGCGAGCTGGCGCCGGCTGTTCGTCCTGCCCGTGGTGCTGATCGTCGTGGCCCTGGTCATGACGCTGAAGTCGGTTCCCAACTCCCGCGAGAAGTCCGGCCATTCCTTCGACTCCGTCGGCGCGCTGCTATCGGCCGTCGCCGTGGTCGGGCTCATCTTCGTCCTACAGGAGGGACCGGAGCGCGGCTGGACCGCTCCGGCCACCCTGATCAGCCTCGCCGTCGGGCTCATCGCGGCCATCGCCTTCGTGTCCTGGGAGCTGCGCCGCCGGGACGCGTCGCTGCTGGACGTGCGCCTGTTCCGCGAGCGGGGCCTGGCCGGCGGCTCGATCACGCTGCTCGTGGTCTTCGGTGTGCAGGCCGGTATAGCCGTGGTCCTCTTCCCGTTCTTCCAGGCCGTGCTCGGCTGGTCGGGACTGCTGTCCACGCTCGCGCTGATGCCCATGGCCGTGATGATGATGGCGACCTCCGGCCTGGCCCCCACCATGGCCGCGCGCGTCGGCGCCCGCGCGACCATGACCGTGGGAATCGCGTTGGCCGGCGCCGGTCTGGCCCTCATGGCTCTCTTCGTCTCCGTCGACGGCGGCTATGTGTCCATCCTTCCCGGCATGCTCGCCATGGGCATCGGCATGGGCCTGTCGATGACGCCCTCCACCGAAGCCATCACCAGCTCCCTGCCACGCGAGAAGCAGGGCGTCGCCTCCGCTCTCAACGACGTCACCCGCGAGTTCGGCACCGCACTCGGTGTCGCCATGCTCGGCGCGCTTCTGTCGGCCGGGTACCGCGGCGCCATCGACGACAGGTTGCACGGCATCCCGCGGTCAACCGCGGACACCGCGCGGGAAGGCATCGCCAACGCCGTCGAGGCCGCCGACAGCGCGGGCTCATACGCACAGGACCTGGTCCACGCCGCCCAGCAGTCCTTCGTCGACGGATGGCAGCAGGCCATGTGGGCAGGCGTCGCCGTCATGGGCGTGCTGCTCGTCCACATCGCACTCCGCGGCCCGAGCAACCCAGCCCCCTCGCCCACGAACGACGCGGAAGCCGCCGAGGCCGCCCCCATTCGGTGACCGCACGGCAACGGGGCGGATCATCCGGCATGAGTGGGGCATCGCACCGCCGCGATGCCCCACACCTCAGCTCGGCAGCGCGCGCCGCGATCAGGACAGCCATGCCGACCGAGCGCCTGGACGCCTTCATCACCGGCCGGTGCGTGAAGATCGACGACGAGATCCTGTCTCATGAGGTCGGTGCCACGGCCCCGTTCACCGGCTCTCCGGCCCGACGTCGGGGCCGGCCCGCTCGGTGATGAGCCGCCGGTAGTTCGGGCACTGGGAGACGTCCTCGTACGCGCAGTTCAGGCCGCCCTCGATGAGCTCCAATGAGGCCTGGGCCGCTGCGATTCTCGACCGGAGTTCCTCGGCCGCGGGGCGCAGGATCGCGTGCCGCGTGCCGCGGTCGATGGTCGCGGACAGGCTCCTGATGGTGCTCAGACCAAGGCCGGCGTCCTTCAACATGAGGATCGTCGCCACGCGGGTGAGGTCGTCCGCACCGTAGCGGCGGCGCCCGCCGGCGTCCCGTCCGGGGTGCAACAGGCCCATCGCCTCCCAATGTCGCAGCACGTGTGTGGCCAGGCCGAAACGTGCCGCGAGGGCGCCGATGCTCAACGTACCGGCCGGTCCGTCGTCGCTTGACTTCATGCCGACATTAAGTCGCAGCATGACGTCCATGTCCAAGAATCAGGATGCGGTGGCAGAGCACCGCGACACCGAAGCCCTGCTGGCCGTCCTCGACGCCGCGGACCAGATGCCGAGCGCCGTTCGGCTGCGGGCCCGCTCCTACGAACTGCTGTCCCCAGTCCCGGGCTCGACCGTCGTGGACGTCGGCTGCGGCGCCGGACGGGCCGTCGCCGAACTGGTCGAACGCGGCGTCCACGCGGTGGGCGTGGACCCCAGCCCCTGGATGCTGGCCGCGGCGCGGAAGCGGTGGTCGCAGGCGGAGTTCCGGGAGGCGGGGGCGGAGGCTCTGCCGTTCGCCGACGCAAGCGTGCGCGGCTACCGTGCCGACAAGGTCTTTCACGTACTCCAGGAGCCAGAACGCGCGGTGGCGGAGGCACGACGGGTTCTCTGTCCGGGCGGCAGGATCGTCCTGGTCGGTCAGGACTGGGACGCCATCATGATCGACTCGGATGACGCGGCGCTCACCCGCACGATGGTGCACGCCCGCGCCGACCTCCTGGGCACACCCCGCGCCGGCCGCCAGTACCGCAACCTGCTCCTGGCCGGTGGCTTCGACGATGTCACGGTCGAGGCGCACACCACCGTGTTCACCGACCCCGCGATGCTGTCGTTGCTCGTGAGGCTCGCCGAGCAGGCCTGCGCCAGTGGCGCCGTCGGCCCTGACCAGGCGGACGCGTGGCTCGCCGAACAGCGCCGACGCGCCGAGGCCGGCCGCTTCCTCGTCGCCATTCCGTTCTTCGTGGCCTCCGCCTCCGCCTGAGTGCGCTGTCGCACGAGGTGGGTGCCGCCTCGGCGTCGGGAGGCGGCACGGCGGCGGACGGACGGTGTCCGGAAGGGCGTGCCGTGCCGACGTCGGCGCTTGCCCCACGAGCCGATGGTGACGAGCAGTCCGCTGATCCGGTGACAGCGGAGCGGAAGTGGACCGACGTCAGGATCCGGCGGTGGACACGTGGCGAGCCAACTCGGTGGCCAGGCGCTGCATGACCGTACGGTTGGCGCTCCGCATCGTGGCCCGGACGACGGGGGCCAGCAGACGGTCGGTGAGCGGGGCGCGCTCCCAGGCGTATGTGAACGAGACCCGGCTTCCGCCGATCCGCAGCGGTTCGATGGTGTAGACGCCCTGGGCCAGCCGTCGGCCGGCCGCGCTGACGTTCCGTTCGACGATGCGCCGCGGTGGGTCTGCCTCGACGACCTCGATGGCGACGTCGGTCTTCTTGCCGCCCAGCGTGGCGGTGACCGTGGCGCACGATCCGATGCCGCGGCCCGGGCCGCTGTAGTGCCATCCGGTCAGGTAGTGGTTGGTGAATCGCTCGTGGTGAGCCATGACATCGAGGAAGTCGTAGACCTGCTCTGGGGTCTGCGGAACGTCGATCGACACGGTGACAGCCTTCATGTACCACACGGTACACAGGGCATGTACCAATCGGTACACTCGTGACGTGATGAATATGGACGGCTCACATCCCGAGGGTGAGGCTGCGCCCGGCACGGACGGGGACCGGCGTTCTCAACTGGTGAACGCGGCCGTCGACTACGTCGCGGCACATGGCTTCGCGGACCTGAGCCTGCGCGGCCTGGGCGCCGCGATCGGCGTCAGCCACCGCATGCTGATCCACTACTTCGGCTCCAAGGAAGCGCTGCTCGTCGAGATCGTCCGCACCTCGGAGCGGCGCCAGCGCGATCTGCTGTCCCAATTCCGCCTGGAACCCGGTCTCTCGCCCTCCGACGCCGCGAGGCTCCTCTGGCGGCAGCTGACGGACCCTCGGCTGGCCGGTCAGGAGCGGCTCTTCTTCGAAATCTGCGGGCACGCGCTGCGGGGCCGTCCTGAAACCGCCCTGTTCCTCGAAGGGTTCGTGAACGACTGGCTGGAGCCGCTCATGGCCGCCGAGGTCGCCGCGGGTACGGACCCCGCCGTGGCCCGGAACCGCGCCAGACTGGGACTGGCCACCGTCCGGGGTCTGCTGCTCGACCTGCTCGCCACCGGTGACCGCGCCGGTGTCGACGCGGCGATGGAGGAGTTCCTTCAGCTGTACTACGGCTCGGAGTGACGCGGTCGCCGATCAGGCCGGGCGGCCGGGCCGGACGACAACCGCTGTTCCCACAGCGGTCGCTGAGGTAGACATACGACTCGGCCCGCTTCGCGGGCTCCCCGGGATCGCGGTAAAGCCGCGCCGCCGCATGGCCGGAGCCGGCGGCGAGGCGCGACCGGGCCCTGAAAGGTGTCTCCGGCGTTCTCGGCCTTCTGCTCAGCGCCTCGCCGAACCCGGCGGCTGTGGGCTGCTTTGACACACTCAATGGATAACCGCTCTCTATTGCGTGTCGTGGAGGAGGATGGCCCGTGCGGGATGCGGTGCTGGCGTTGCTGGTCAAGGGGCCGTCGCACGGGTACGAGTTGCGCCGCCGGCTGGCGGTGGCGCTCGGACCGTTGGGACAGACGCTGAACGCGGGGCAGATCTATGTGACGCTCGGCCGGCTGGAGAAGGCGGGGCTGGTCGTTCTGGAGCGGGTGGATGCGCCGGTGCGTGGCCCGCAGCGCAAGGTGTACGCGCTGACGGCTGAGGGGCGGGAGCGGGTGACCGCGTGGATGGCGGAGAGCGCCGGGCCCAGAGCGGATGTGACGGAGTTTCATCTGAAGCTGGTGGCCGCCGCCGAGTCGGGTCTGGCCGATCCGCTCGTGCTGGTGGACGGGCGGCGGCGGGAGTTGCTGCACAGCCTCGCCGAAGCCCAGCACGCCGCTCTCACTCATGACACGGACTCGGAGGCCGGACTGCTCCTGGAGGGCATCGCCCTGCGGCTTCAGGCAGATCTGCGCTGGTTGGAGGCGTGTGGGCGGACCTGGTCGGCCCGCGGTTCGCATGGGGAAAGCGGAGGAATCGGATGACGAGTGACGTGTGGGACCGCGGATTCGTTGACGGGCGTGCGCCGGTGCTGCGGGCGGTGGGTCTGGCGCGCGCCTACGGGCAGGACGAGGGGCTGGTGCGGGCCGTCGATGAGGTCGATCGTGAGGTGCCCGTCGGGCAGACGCTCGCCGTGACGGGGTGGCGGCGGGCATTCCGGCCGGCCTCGGCCTGTACTGGTTCTTCGGCACACGGATCACGCCGCCGGGATCGTGGCTGCTCACCGCCGCGCTCGCCGTACTGCTGGCCGTCGCGGCGTTGGCCGCCCTTCCCGCGTGGGCCCACACCCGCAAGCCCGCGGCGCGCGTCCTGAACGCCGAGACCGCGTGACCGTCCTTTTTGCCAGGGCCGCCGGTCAGTCCCTTCACGCGTTCGCGGCCCCGGCGGCCACGAGGGCTGGTGCGTGTGCGATCTGCGCGGCGCCGACGCCCCCGCCCGCGACGGACCCTGGTCGGGGACACGCCGGGGCGGGTGCCTCTCTCGTCGGGCTCGGGCCTTCGGCCGCGGGTGCCAGATCCGTCCGCTCAGTGTCCCGTACCGCCCTGTCCGGCTGGTCCGGTGGTGCCTACGGTGGAGGGGTGAGCGAACAGGATGTGGTGAGCACCGGCCGGACGGTGGTGCTGGTGCTGCCGGAGGTGAACCTGCTGGACCTGGCCGGTCCCGTGCAGGTCTTCGACACGGCGGCCTTCCTCGGTGCCGGTTACCGGCTGGAGTACGTGTCCGAGCTGCCCGAGACGGCCTCGGCCCAGGGGCTGCGGCTGGCCGGGCTCGCCGCGCTGCCGGAGACCGTGGTGGGGCCGGGCGATCTGGTCCTGGTCCCGGGCCCCCGGCTCACGGCCGGATCCGACCGGCCGTCCGCCGCGCGCCCGCTCGTACCGGAAGCCGCGGTGCACTGGCTGCGCGCGGCTTACGACGCGGGGGCCCGGATCGCCTCCGTGTGCAGTGGAGCCGCGGCGCTCGGCGAGGCCGGGCTGCTGGACCGCCGGGTGTGCACCACGCACTGGGCGCTCACCGGCGCACTGCGAGAGCGCTATCGCACCGCCCGGGTGCGGGAGGCCGTCCTCTACGTGCACGACGGCCGGATCAGCACCAGCGCGGGTATCTCGGCGGGTGTCGATCTCGCCCTGTCACTCGTCGAGCGTGATCACGGACCGGCGCTCGCGGCCGCCGTCGCCCGGGAGTTGGTCGTCTATCTGCGCCGGGATGCGACGAGTCCACAGATCAGTGCGTTCCTGCGGCACCGGGCGCATCTCCAGCCCGCCGTCCACCGGGTGCAGGATCACCTCGCCCAGCATCTCGACACCCCGCACACCCTCGCGGAACTCGCCGCCGTGGCGCATCTGTCGCCGCGCGGCCTCAGCCGGGCGTTCACCTCGGCCACCGGGATCACCCCGCTCGAATACCAGCGTCAGCTGCGGCTGGAGCGGGCGCGGGCGCTCCTGGCCGAGACCGATCTGACGGTGGAGGCGGTGGCCGAGCACTGCGGTTTCCGGGACGCCAGACAACTGCGGCGGCTCTTCGCCGAACACCACGGCACCCCGCCCTCCCAGGCGCGCGCCGAAGCGGTGGGCCGTCATCCGGAGCGCGGGACGGGCTGACCCAGGCTGACCCACGAGCGGATCCACGGGCTGACCCACGGGCGGATCCACGGGCGGATCCACGGGCGGATCCACTCCAGGGGTTCCCCCGCTGACCCACGTGCTGACCCACTCCAAGGGTTCGCCCCCTTTCTTCCGATTCCTCGCGTTTCATTCGTATCGTCATTCGACCCTGGGCACGGCGCGTTGCTTCGCCCTGCCCGGAAACGGAGTTCTTCGATGTCACGCCTGCTTCGCCGGGCTGTCTGGGTGCTGCTCGGCACCCTTCTCTCCCTCGCCACCTTCGCGGGAATCGCCTTTGCCGGGGTGTCCGCCGGCATGAGTGACAGCTTCACCGCCGCGCCGAAGGCCGCGCTCAGAGGCGGGCTGCCCCCGGCGGCGGCCGTGCCCGAGGGCCGGATCACGGTCGCCGTCGCCGTCAGCAACGAAGGGTCCGTCGCCGCCGATGTGCTGGCGCCCTTCGAGGTCTTCGCCTCCTCGGACCGGTTCTTCGTCTACACCGTCGCCGAGAAGCGGCGGCCCTCACCACTCTCCGGCGGCGCGAGCCTGCTGCCCGACCACACCCTGGAGGAGACCGGCACCGCCGCTCTGCCCGAACCGGACGTCGTGGTCGTCCCCGCCGTCATCGACCCGTCCGGTGAGAAGGAAGAACCGCTCCGGGACTGGATCACCGAACGTGCCGGCCGGGGAGCCCGAGTGCTCGGTGTCTGCGCGGGCTCCGAACTGGTGGCGGCGACCGGGTTGCTCGACGGACGCGACGCCACCTCCTTCTGGTCGAACATCGGCTCCCTTGAGCGCGACTACCCGAAGGTGCACTGGAAGCGCGGTGAGCGGTACGTCGAGGACGGAGAGATCACCACGACCGCCGGGATCACTTCGGGCACGGTGGGCGCGCTGCGCGTGGTGGAGGAGTTGGCGGGCACCGCGGAGGCCGAGCGGATCGGGCAGGGTCTCGCCTACCCCGGCTGGAGTCTGGACGGTCCCACCAGGATCGCCGAGAACCGGCAGGCCCCCGCGGACCTTCCGTACGCCCTGGGCGCCGCCTTCCCGTGGCTTCGCCCGACGCTCGGCATCGGGCTGGTCGACGGTGTCGGCGAGATCGACGCGGCGGCGGCGTTCGAGGTCTACGAAGGGGTGTCGTTCGCGTTCCGTTCCGTCCCGCTGGCGGCGGGCGGGCGCGTGACCACCCGGCACGGCGTGGTGCTCCTCGCCCAGCCGGCGGGTGACGGCGCGGGCTCGTACGGCGTTGACCGTCTGGTCGTCCCAGGCGTCACGCGCGCCTCGCAGGTGAACGAGCCGCTGCGGGGCTGGGCTTCCCGGCACGGTCTGGAGGTGGAGATGCCCGGCGGTGGACGGGCCGGCGGTGAATTCGGCTTCGATCCGGTGCTGCGGGACCTGGCCGCACACACCGACCGGGCGACCGCGCTGATGACCGCGAAGTTCTCCGAGTACCCCTCGGGACATCTGAAGCTGTCGGGGCCGGCCTGGCCCTGGCGCACGACGAGCCTGGCCGCGACAACCCTCGTGCTCTCGGCCGGCGTCGGCCTGGCGCCCACCGCGATACGCCGGCTCGTCCGCCGCCGAAGAGCCCTCCGAACGGGAACCGGTGCCGAAACCGCCGACAGGGCGAACGTGGCCTGACGCGGGCACTGGACAGCGGGGCCGGGCGAGGCGACCGGGCACGCCGGAGGGGAATCGGATCGTCCGCTACTGCGAGCTGTGGCAGTCTCCCACGGGGTTGTCGAAAGCATGGTCGAGCGCCATCGACGGTCGCTGATGGGCGGCCTTGATCGCGGAGGCGTTGCGCGGAGGGGAGGTTGGCGCTTCGGCCCGTGGAAGACCGTCCACAAGCGACATTTGCAGTGGTCGGCCGACGGCACCTGGGAGATGCTCCTCCAGTGCGTCCAGGCCACTGCCGACGCTGAAGGCGAGATCGACGGAGCCGCTGAGAGGTACCCAAGCCTCAGAACTCCCACCAGAGATCAATGTTCGGGTGGACTCGCTCGCGCAGACAGCCCGAGTGCGAGTAGGCACGCTGTGTCACGTTACCGCCCTTCGCCGGATCAACTGCACCAAGCTTGACTACGGTTGCCCCCTCGTCCTCATCAAGATCAATGATCAGGTAGCAGAAGCAGCAGATGGGGTTCAGCTCCAAGATGTTCTCCCTGGCGGCCAAGAGGATCGACGCTGACCACGCCGTTGGACTCCACGCTCGGACAGTTCGCGTGTGAAACCATGATCAATGACGTTTCGCATCAGACCGGCGGCCTTGCGCAGCGGCTTGTTGCAGGCGGGCTGTTGAGGCGGGTGGGGGAGGAGGTGGCGCAGGTGGGCACGGGCGTGGCGGAGCCATTTGGCCTCGGAGGTGTAGCCGAGTATGGCCTGCGTCGTTGCGAGGGTGACCAGTTCGGCATCGCTCAGGCGGGCGTCATGCCGACCGATGGGCGGCATGGCGCCGGGTCGGGATGCTTCTTCAGCATGTCGTCGGTCGCATAGGGTGCTGTCGCGAGGGTGTCCGTCTCGTTCGTCGCAAGACGATCGTGGACAGCCTCGTTCCCGTCTCCGCAGGCACCCCTTGGACCACACCACCAGGAGGAACCAGTGTCATCCCCGCACCTGCTCACCCCCGAGGAGAAGCTCGCCGACGCGAAGAAACTGTTGGGCCTCCCGCGTATCGTCGTGATCTGCGGCTCCACCCGCTTCATGACCGAGATGAACGAGGCCGATCTGCGGGAGACCAAAGCCGGAAAGATTGTCGTCAAACCGGGCTGTGACATGAAGTCGCCGCACGAACTTTGGTCCGATCCTGTCGAGGCCGAGGCACTGAAGGTTCGACTCGACGATCTGCACCGGGCGAAGATCCGGCTCGCTGATGAGGTGCTCGTAGTCGGCGACTACATCGGAGACAGTACCCGAGCCGAAATCGGCTACGCCCGGTCGCTGGGCAAGCCCGTGCGGTTCACGCACCCCGAAGTCGACCCCGACGCCTGACTGTCCGCTGCCACCTCGACAACCAGGGCCGACGGCCCGCCGCCTGACCGTCTCACGGTGGCTTCGGCCGCCGCCCACCCCACACCCTCCGCAGGCATCCCTTGGAATTGATCATCTGGCGATCGCGCGCCGTGATCAGCGAGTAGCCGGTGCGGCGGATCACCGGACGGGAAACCAGCAGGCCGATTGCCACACCGGTGCTCGCACCGGTCAGTTGGGCAAGCACGCCGACCAGGATGTCGTCTGGGGTGATCGCGTGGTCACTCATCCGCTGACACGGCCCATGTGGGTCAGATAGCTGTGCGCCGACATCCGTTGGTCGGGCGGGAACCGGTCGGGCACGTAACCGATTTGGGTCGGCCGGTCCGGTATCCGACCCGTGGTCGGCCGCGTCACACCGACCAGGATCTTCAGAAGGGTTGACTACCCCGATCCGTTACCACCGCTGAACGCGATCAGCTCGCCGGACGGCAGATCCACGTCCACATCCGCGAGGACCCATGTCTCTCGGCTGTCTCTCGGCCGTAGCGTTTGCCGATGCCGCGGAGTTTCACAGCCGGTCCTCTTCCCTCGTCAGCGCCGTGGTTCCAGCATCCCGCACAGGATTCCGCGTGGTGGCCGGCAATCCCGTCCGAACGTGGAGACCTCCTTGCGCGGGCAGCAGTGTGTCTGTCAAACGAGCGGCTCCGACCCGTAGGTGGTGGGATCGCGTGCTGTCGGTGGTGGCCGATGGGAAGAGGCTGATCGGGCATGCGGGGGCGGTGGCGCCCCATCGGTGTGTGGACCGGACGGGGCAGACGGACGCACTGGTCAGGGTAGCTGCCGTCCAGCGCGATGGCCGCCGGCGGCGACCGGAGGGGACCGGCGGGGACGCCCGCGCACCTCGCGGTCGCGATCGTGCCGGGGCGGCGAACCTGTCGGCGGCCGAGCAACTTCCGTTGTGTCATTGGCTGGTGCTCGCGCCCGAGGCCCCGGAACTCACTGCCCTCCGCACGCCGGTCGCGCTCGACGAGGCGACACCGACGCGGCTTGCCAAGGTGCGGGCGCGGGTGCGTCGGTACGTGTGGAGCCTGTTGCGACTGCGGCCAGCGGAACCGAGGATGCCTTCCGTCGTTGAACTGATCAGGGCGGCGACTCATCTGCGGGCTTGCGATGTTCCCGAGCCCCACCAAGTGGGTCGGCAGCCCCTCGTCACTCCCGAAGGTTGCGTGGAGGCCCCGATCTTGGGCAGAGAGCGCGTCGCCGGCGTTCTGCGGCGTTGAAGGAAGGGAGGGGACCGGAACAGGCAAGAAATGTGCCGTAGTGGCCGGTAGGCGCTGGTCAGCGGGTGGCCGGGCTTGGACTGATCAGATCCTCCGTCACGGGCAGGCACTCGGCGAGCAGGTCGACGACGTCGCGCCAGGCTCGCTGCGCGTGCCGTGGGTGGTAGCCGACGCCGGGGACCACGGGGTGGTCGACCGTCGGGTGGTGGAAGGCGTGCAAGGCGCCGCCGTAGACCACGAGGCGCCAGTCGACGCCCGCGGCCTGCATCTCGGCGGTGAACGCGTCGCGTTGCGCGGGCGGCATGATCGGGTCTTCCGATCCGACCCCGGCCCACACCGGGCAGCGAATGCGCGCCGCCTCGCCCGGCCGGCCCGTGGTCAGCGCGTTGACGGTCCCGATCGCGCGCAGGTTGACGCCGTCGCGCCCGAGTTCCAGCCCGACGGCGCCCCCGGTGCCGTAGCCGACGGCGGCGATCCGGTCGGGGTCGGTCCGCGGTTCGGCGCGCAACACGTCGAGCGCCGCATGACCGATGCCCCGCATCCGGTCGGGGTCGGTGAGCAGCGGCAGGCAACGGGCGAGCATCTCCTCGGGGTCGCCCAAATAGCGCCCGCCGTGAAGGTCGAAGGCCAGCGCTACGTATCCCAGCTTGGCGAGAGCATCGGCCCGGCGGCGCTCGACGTCGCTGAGCCCCATGCCCTCCGGCCCGAGCAGCACCGCGGGCCGGCGGTCGGCACCGGCCGGGAGTGCGAGGTGCCCGATCATGGTCAGGCCGTCGGCCGGGTACTCGACCGTGCGCGTTGTAATCGTCGTCATGAGACGGGACTTTAGTGATCGTCGAGCCCGGTCGGGCCGGGGTTCACCGCAGGCAGAACAGCGCGGATGGCCCTCTGAAACGCGGCTTTGGCTCACAAGAACCGCCAAAAACCCCGTTCCCACGGCAGTGCTAGCGGATCACCCGCCCAGGCCACGGTGTTGGAGGCTGACCTTAAGGGCTGTCCCGTAAGTGATCTTGGGTGAACTCGGGCGTGTTTGGCCATCGTGAGGCCCGCTCCCTTATCCGGCGAGGGCGAGGTTGTGCATCCGAGCTATGCCACGCATGGCGTGGTGGACTCCGTCGCCTTTGAGGCGGCAGTCACGGAGGATCTTCAAGGTCTTCATGCGGGCGAAGACGTGCTCGACACGGGCGCGGACCTGCTTGTGGGACTTGTTGTGTGCTTCCTTCCAGTCGGGCAGGTCTTCGCCCTTGCATCGGCGATGGGGCATGACGAGTCCCGTGCCGGGACAGCCGCCGTCGGCGATCGTGAGTGTCCTGCCGACGGCGGCCTTGGCGCCGGATTCCTCCCACGCCTTGCAGTCGTTGCGGTTCCCGGGCAGCGGTCGGCCGACCACGACGACGAGCCGGGTGTCGGCATCGATGACGGCCTGGTGATGGGTGGAGTACCGGTGGTTCTTCGACTGCTCGGCGATGGTGTGGTCGCGGGTGGGCACCAGGGTGCCATCGACGATGAGCAGGATGTCCCTGGCGAACCGCTTGCGAGGCTGGAGCGCGAGCATCGGGCCGAGATGGTTGATCACGCGGTCCGCGGCGGATCTCGACACCCCGCACAGCGGGGCGAGCTGGCGCATCGTCAGGTTTGTGGGCCGGTACGCCGCGACCAGCAGCGCCCGGTCATCCAGGGACAGGCCCCACGGCCGACCCTTGCGGACCGCGTCCGCACCCTCGCGCCGCAGCACGGTCACCGGCTTCCCGAAGGCACGCGGGCTCAGCCCGGTGAACGGAGCTGTCCAGGACGGCTCCGACGCCGTGACCACACCAGCCACGCCAGGATCATCGCACCGTAGCGTGCCCCGCCAGCAGGCCTCTCCGCCTCAGCGGAACTCGTGAACCACCTGGATCTCGCCGACAATGTGGGCGTTGAAGTCGTCCAGCTCCTCAGCCGGAACCCAGAGCTCTAGAATCGTCTGCCCGCCGGCCTGCTGGATGGGATACCGGCTCAAGAACTCCGACTCGACCTCAAAACGAGTGACGAAGCCGGCGCCATCGTGCTTCACATTCCAGTCCCGCGCGATCCTTACCGCGTAGTCCTCGTTGAGGACCGGGTAGAAGATCGGCTGCTCGGGTAGTCGGGGTGGCCAGGCACGCCAATGCAGTTCCCGAACCAGATCCAGCTCCTTGGGGCCGGTGGGGCGCCACAGGGTCGTCGTTGCTTGCCGGCTGGTCATCTGCATCGCTCTCTGAACGTAGGCCGCGGGTACGGCGGGTCGGGAGACCAGACGATACCGGCACCGCGAACTCAGCAGCTACGCACTTTCGACAAGCTGGCCAGCGTTGTGACCAGCAGTTACGGGACAACCCTTGGCGGCAGGATTCCGGCGTATACCGGCCCGGCCCCCCGAAGGGGCGCCACCAGCAAGGCACACCCTGGCCCTGCGTATCGGCGTGCACCGTGGTCGGCTGCACCTCGCTCGTGTTCTCGGGCAGACCTCGATGATGTGGACGGCCTCCCACACGCCGCACGGGAAGGCGCGCGGGTTCCAGGAATCCTGGTCGCTAAGCCACGGGAACCGGTACGCGAGTCCCCCGAATCGTAGATCTCCGCACGCAGGTTCAAGCCTGCCGTGCGCGCCATCGGACTCAACTCACGGACGAGATGCTCCACCGCAGCCGTGACGCCCACGACATCCCTGTCGACCCGCGTTACGGGAGCCGCGCAAGACTCGCCCGCGCCCGCAAGACGGCCGTCTCTGACGGGTGACTCGGTTGCGGCTCACCGTCGCCCGTGAATGCGGACGCGCGTGCCCTGGTGTCGGTCGACAGCTCAGGCTGGATCCGCCAACCACCCCGGAACGTCAAGCTGACGTCCAGTGGGAGAGTGGGTGGTGTCTATCGCGGTCCAGCGGTTGATCAGCAGATGCGGGTTGCTCGTGACCGGCCACCGGTTGTGGCGCTCGCGGATCCACGCGGAAGCGCAGCGGTAGGTGAGTTCGTCCAGGTAGATGATGTGCCGCTTCCCGGGGCGCCGTACGACGAGCCGCTCGCGGGACAGGTCGAGGTCGCTGAGGAGCAGGCCAGCAGTTACTTCGATGCCCACGGGCACGTTCCGCTGCGCGTGGCCCTGCTGCCGGCCGCGGTGGCGGGCATCCTGCTCACCGCGCTGGCGGGCAGCGCGCGGATCACGCAATCGCGCAGGACCTAGCACCGCCGGGCCGGTCAAGGGCTGTGAAGGCCGAAGCCAAGGACTCGTCGAAGGCCCGGCGGTAGTCCGGACTACCGGTAGCCCGGACTACCGGGAGCCCGCCACTGGGTGCGGCTTGTAGAAGGACTCCTCCAGGTAGGCGGCCTCGTGCGGCTGGTAGGGCTCCTCCAAGTAGGCGGCCTCGTCTTCGTCGAGTTCGACGTCCACCGCGGCGACCGCGTCCGCCAGCTGGGCCGGCTTGGTGACCCCGACGATGGGCGAGGTCACCGCCGGGTTGCGCATGACCCAGGTCAGGGCGACCTGGGCCGGGGACAGACCCCGCTTGCCCGCGATCTCGTGGACGCGCTCGGCCACTGCCTGGTCCTCGTTGCGGTAGAGGATCTTGCCGCCCTCGTCGGTCTCGGCACGCGCCGTGGCGGTGTCCCGGACCCGCGTCAGCCTGCCCCGCGCCAGCGGGCTCCACGGGATCACGCCGATGCCCTGGTCGGCGCAGAGCGGGAGCATCTCCCGCTCTGCTTCTCGGTGGATGAGGTTGTAGTGGTCCTGCATCGACACGAACCGGGTCCAGCCGTTCAGGTCAGCCAGATAAAGGGCCTTGGTGAACTGCCAGGCGTACATGGAAGAGGCTCCGATGTAGCGGACCTTCCCGGACTTGACCGCGTCATGCAGCGCCTCAAGGGTTTCCTCGATCGGGGTGTCGTAGTCCCAGCGGTGGATCTGGTACAGGTCGATGTAGTCGGTCCCCAGTCGCTTCAGGGAGGCATCGAGCTCGGCGAAGATCGCCTTGCGGGACAGCCCGGCGCCGTTCGGGCCGGGGCGCATCCGCATCCAGACCTTGGTGGAGAGAACGACCTCCTCGCGCCGGGTGAAGTCCTTGACCGCCTGGCCGACGATCTCCTCGCTGCTTCCGGCGCTGTACCCATTGGCCGTGTCGAGGAAGTTGACGCCGCTCTCCAGAGCCTGCTTGATGATGTCCCGGCTGGCGTCCGCGCCCAGCGACCAGGGCTCGCCGCCCCGGTCCGGTTCGCCGAAGCTCATGCAGCCGAGGGTGATGGCGGAGACTTCCAGTCCGGTCGTTCCGAGTTTGATGTATCGCATGCTTCCGAACCTAGAAGTTGGAGTGCGCTCCAACGCAAATACGTCTCTGTCCGGAATTCGGAGGCGTGGGGAATGTGTGTCCTGTCAGTTCGACCGTTTCGGCCAGACGTACCAGAGCACCCGTTTGTAGCGAGTAACAAACTGTCAATTCTCGGCCGAGCGCGTGGGGCACTACTCAGCCCCCGACGGCAAACCGCCCTCGCGGGTCCGTCGCCATGACCGATCATCGCTCGATCACCAAGAGATTCCGCCGGTCCGGGCGGCGGTATCGCGGCGCTCGCGACGGCGCCCCTACCCGCGAGATCTCTTGGCTGGTCGATCATGGTGGCAGCGGTCGTGGACACAGTGCAGGAGGTTTTCGATCTTCCAGTGCCTTCTGATCCAGTCGGCGAACTGGGCACGCGTCGCCGCGCCGGGCGGCAGGCTGGTGATCAGGTGGGCGGGGGCGATGAGGCGCGCTGTGACACGGGGTGGACGGTGATCGTGCACAGCCTCTTGGTGGCACGGGTGAGCGCGACATAAAGGTCTCGCTCGCCGCTGGGGCGAGCGGCGACGATCTCCTCCGGGCCGACGACAACGCTCGCGTCGAACTCAAGGCCCCGGGCCTCGGATGCCGGCACGAGACGTGCCCACCGGGCGACACCAGCGGATGCCATGTCCTTGACCCGGGCATCCGCGCAGATCACGGCGAGCAGTTCGCCAGGGTGAGCGGCGGCCTGCGCCCGGAGTTCCTCGGTCACGGTGCTGGTAAGGGTGCGCGGGCATGCGGTGAGGTGGCGTGGAGGGGCGCCCTGCCGGATCGAGCGGCTTGGGGCCTGACCGGGGGAGATCCGCGAGAGCAGGTCGTGGGTCGTCGCCAGGATTTCACGCGTCGTGCGGTAACTGACAGTCAGAGTGTGGAGGATGAACCGGTTGTCGAGATGCGGGCCGAGCGCCTGAGACCAGTCGCTTGCCGCCGTCGCGGGTCCCGCCTGGGCGAAATCGCCGACCACTGTCATCGATGTGGCCGGACACCGGCGCAGTACCATCCGCCACTGCATGGCGGTCAACTCCTGGGCCTCGTCGATGACGACGTGCCCGAACGTCCGCTCCGGCGGCCCATCCACCAGGTGTGCCGCCTCGTCCAACAGCGGGACATCGGCGTCTGTCCATGCGGCACCAGGAGAACGCAGCAGGCAGGAACGCTCGTCGTCGCTGAGCACGGGCAGGTGCGTGGTCATCGTACGAGCGTCCGTCAGCAGGTCCCGTACGACCGCCTCGGGCGTCAGCCGCGGCCACAGGGAACCCATCGCGCGGTCCAGGTGGGCATCGGCCCCAAGGCTTGCCCGGACGGCGTCCGCGTCGAATATCTCCAGCGGGTCCGCGGCAGGCGCGTCGTCGACATCGAAGCCCAGGGCACGCAGATCCGCCTCGGCCACGGCATCGAGGTCCAGGCCGGTGCTCTCGGCGGTCTCGGCGTCGATGTGCTTGAGAACCTTGACGGTGCCACGCTCCAGAGCGTCGGTGACCGCGCTGATCAGGTGCTCCTTGAACACCTCCCGCGCACGGTTGTGTGCCAGGCCGCTTGTTGCCGCGGCTTCCCGCGCCGCCGCGATATCCGCGCTCTTCAGGCGGACCCACTCCTGCCCCACCCGCAGGGCGAACCCGTCGTCCGGTGGTGCCTGCCGGGAACGCACCAGGCTTGCCAGCGCCTCGGCCAGCGCGAGGTTTCCCTTGAGCCGCGCGACGTCGGACGGCTCCACGGTTTCGGGCACCATCCCGGTCAGATCCGCGCATGTGGTCAGGACCACGTCGTTCTCCCCGAGTGAGGGGAGCACCTGGGAGATGTAGTCGAGGAACCGCCCGTTCGGCCCGAGCACCAGGACACCGCGCTCAGCGGCCCGCGCGAACGCGTAGAGCACGTACGCCGCGCGGTGCAGGGCGACGACGGTCTTGCCCGTGCCGGGGCCGCCCTGCACCACCGTCACCCCTTGGTGCGGGGACCGGACGATCGCGTCCTGCTCCGCCTGCAGCGTCGCCACCGCCGCACGCATCCGCCCCGTGCGCCGCGCTTCCAGCGCTTCCGTCAACGGACCGTCGCCGACGATGTCGTCGGCCGCGGGTGCGGATCCATCCAGCAGTTCGTCGTTCACCGTGTGGACCACACGGTGAACGACGAGCAGGTGGCGGCGGCGCCGCAGTCCCATCGGGTGGACGGCCGTCGCCGCGTAGAAGGGACGCGCGGCTTGCGCTCGCCAGTCGACGAGCAGCGGCAGGCCCTGGGAACCCACGTGCAGGCCGATCCGGCCGATGTGCAGGACGGTTCCGTCCGCGTGATCGATCCGGCCGAACACCAAACCTTCCTCGGCCCCCTCCAGCCGGCGAAGCTGCCTCGGCAGACGCTCCGCGGCAACATCCCGCGCGTACACCTCGCCCGCGCTGTCGGCCGACGACCTCAACACCTTCGCCAACTGCACCTGTACATCCGCGATCTGCTGATCAAGCAAGCCGTACATGGCGGACACGTGGGCCTGCTCCACTTCGACCTGTCCTACGGCGCCCTCACTGAACTGCGACAACAGCGGCCTTCCTCTCGACTCGGCCCTTCACTATGCAGCCAGATTTCCACGAAAGTAAGGCTTGACTTACTTGCCTGAGTCAGCCGCCTCAGCCGCCTCAGCCGCCGGCGCGGTCCGCCCCGGCCGAACCTTCCCCGCGTGACCGGTCGGCCGACCAAGGCCGGGCCGACCCGCCGGAGAGGACGACTGCGGCCGGCCTTACTGCTCCGAACCGGCAGGTGGTCCGGGTCGTGGATCCGTACGCCATTGGTGGTGGACGGCTGGTGGGCGGGTGCCGGGTAGTGGTGTCCCGGTCGCGCGGACGACCTCGACTCGCATCAGGGGCACGGTGAACCGATGTCCCGGCCCTGGAGGTGGCGTTCACGTTCTGCCTTGGTGAGCTCCGGGAGGCCGAGTCCACACAGAGTCGTGCGCCACGTCACTGGGTCCACCGCCCAGTTAGCCATCGCGCCTTGCCCCTCTGCGGCCAGTACGCCGTCACCGTCGGCAGTGGGCGTCAGCCGAGCGCTGGTGCCGCCCTCCGCCATGGGGTGTCCGTCGGTGTCCCAGGCGCCGAGCCTGAGCCCGGAGGCGAAGTCCCACATCGCGAGCGTGTCCCCGCTGCCGACGACGACGGTGTCGCCGGTACCCGGCAGCGAGAGCGAGTACACGTCCTGTCGTCCCAGGAGAACCGTCCGCAGGGCCCCGCTGCGCATCTCCCGCAGTGTGATCTGCCGGTCCCGGTTCGCGACCGCGATCCGGTTGCCGTCGTCACTCAAGGCCAGTTCGTAAGCTATGCCGGGAGTCGAGAACGTCTCGGCACGCTTCAGACGATCACTGGACCAGCGGTAGACGGCAAACAGGGTTTTTTCGGCCCGGATTTGCTCCGCGACGACAATCGTGTGCCCCTGCTCCGCCCCGGAAAAGCCCCCGCCCAGGACGTCAATCGGCAGCCTCTGCCGTACGTGCCCGGTGGGCAGTGCGATCACTTCCGGGCCGTCTTCCCGGTCGACGAGAAGGGAACGGCCATCGGGGAGGAAGCGCGCTCCTTCCGAACCGTATACAGCCTCCTGAGGGATCGGGCGCTTCTGTGACAGCAGTTCCCGCCCGCTGGAAACATCCCACACACGAAGCGTGCCGCCCAGGACAACGGCCAGACGGCCGCCGTCCCGGTCCAGCGCGGCATAGCCTCGGTGCACGAAGGGATCGCCCGTCGGAGTATCAAGGGCGAACGTCCTCATCCTCCGGCCGTCTTCGCTGCGCAGCACCTGTGCCGCGCCTTTCGACACCACAGCGGTACGGTGCCCGTCGGCGCTGACCGCGAGCGCCGATACTTCGCTCGGGACGTTCATGTGACCGCTGGGGGACAGCAGCCGGGCGTCCGTCCCGGGTGACCACAGGGTGACGGAAAAGTCGATCGCGGTCGAGGCGAGCAGGGTACCGTCGTGGGACAGGGCCAGGTCGAGTACCCCTTCCCCATGCTGTCCCAGGTAGGAACGTGATCCTAGTCGGGCATCGAAGGCATAGATCCGGAACGCGTTGTCGGCGGCAACCACGGTCTCCCCGTCCGCGGACAGCGCCACAGACTGGTAGGTGCCATCAGCCGGTGGCTTCGCGGTAGCGATCCTGCGGCCCTCCGCGTCATTCCACAACTCGATCGCGCCATCGCGGATCAGCGCAAGCCGGGAGCCCCCGACCGCAGTGGCCAGCGCAGCCCCGAAGCCGCCCACGACGGCGTCCTCCTGACTCCAACGCCGTTGCTGAATGTCGTACGACATCAGCGGCCACGGTTCATCGTCCGCCTTGGCGTCGAAGGTGAGCAGTCGCGCGCTGTCCGGACTGAACACGATATCCGGCCCGGCGCTGAACGGCGGCTCGGGGGAGGGGAGTTCACGTCCCGAGGAAAGGTCCCAGATCCGGGGCGACGAGGTCACGTCCCGCGCGGTGAGCGGCGGGTCGAGGTCGAGTACCGCGAAGTAGCGGCCGTCCGGTGAGACGGCCATCTCCGGGAAGCCGCCTCCGCAGTCGAATGAGTGGATCACGCGGCGGCTGCCCGTGTCCCACAGGAAGGTGTGGCGGTCGTCATGCACACCGAGCAGGCGGTGGCTGCCGGGGAGGAACCGCAGCTCTTGTACGCCGGCGTCGGAGCCGTACCGCCGGGGATCGAGTGTCCCGACCGCACGCTGTTCGGAGGTGTCCCACAGCGTGACGACCCCCTCGCCCCGTGTGCCGTACGCGAGCAGGTCCCCGTCGTCGCTCAGCGCGACGCCGGCATCCGGGGGCGCCGAAGCGGGGAGGTTGCGGGACGGCAGAGGGACCGGCCCGCGGACATGCCCGACGGTGTACCGATTGGCGTCGACGGCCGCCATGAGTGCGGACCGGGCCTCGGGGGTGTCGGCAGCCGCTCGGGCGGCCAGTGCGAATCGCGCGGCGTCGGTGGCGTTGTCGGCCAACCGGCTCTCCGCGGCCTTCGCCAGACTCCGGGAAAGACCGACATCTTCCGCACGCTCGGCACGGCCGCCTTCCCGAAGCCATAATGCCCCGGCGGTCAACGCCGCGATCGTCACCACGGACACCGTCGCGACAGCCGCGCGCCGCCACCTGCGGCCCTTGCGCAGCTCATCGAGATCACGGCCGACCAACTCGTCCTTCGGTCTGCCGTGGATTCTCGACGCCAGCGTCGCCACCCGCCCGCGGAACCGGTCGTCGGTGCGCAGCGTCACCTCCCGCCGTGTCGTGAACTCCCGCATGTCCGCTGTCAGGGGCTCCGCCCGGAACCAGCCGCGCAGTTCGTCCGGCAGCGCGGTGGTCCGCTCCCAGTCATAGTCCCCGTGGTCGTCGTCCCATGTCAGGGAGCCGTCGACCCAGGCGATCAGAAAGTCCTGGCTGCTGCGATGGGCCCGCCACCACCGCACCTCCCTGCGGACGTACTTGGACTTGGCGCTGTGCGGCGACGCCACCAGGACCAGGAAACGCGAGCCGGCCAGCGTTGCCTCAAGGCCGCTGGACAGATCGTCGGTGGCCTCCATGTGCGTGTCGTCGCGGAAGACTCGCAGAGCGCGCCGTTTGGCCCAGGGCTTGGCCAATTGCTGCAGGCCGTCCTGCACTGCTCCGGCCATATCCAGGTCCGGTCGCCACGTGTACGAGATGAACGCGTCGTATTCGTAGGGCCCGTTGTCTTGCCCGGCGGGCATTCCTTCTCCCTCGCAGCCGGAACCGGTGATCGAGCATCGCGGACAGTACAGGACGGGGCCACGCATCGTACCGCTACGCTGAGACCGATGAGACAACCATCCCGGCTTGGTGGCAAGGATGTTGTCGCCGCGGTGTGATGGGCACCTTGTCGCGAAAGCCGCGTGACGATCCGTGAAGCCCGCACCGACAGCATGTGGAGCGGGTCAACCGGCCCCGCGTGCGCTCTCGTCAGGGCGTGTTGGACGTCCCGTTCGGGTATCGGTCGCACGCGGTGTGTGCGCGGGAGATCGCTGTCAGGTATCGAGCGCGTTCTGCCTCCGTGAGGCGACGGCCCACGCGATCGCACAGCTGCTTGATCCAGGTGGTGACCGAGGTGTCCCAGGACAGGACTTTGCCTCCCTCGGTGATGGACCACAGTCGTTTCCCGTCGGAGGAGAAGACGAGGTTGCTCTGGGGACCGTGCCCCTCGGCACCGCCCCACGAACGAGGGGCCGGGAGGGTGGTGTCGGCGAGCCGGTCACCGGTCTCGGCGTCCCACAGCCATACGGTGCCGTCTCCGGCCAGCGTCGCCGCCCACCGACCGCCGGGGTCAGCCGCGACGCCCACAGGTCCCGCACCGTCCGACCGCCACCGAAGCTTGCCCGTCCGCACGTTCCAGCGTTGCAGCACACGGCCGTCGGTGACGGCGAAGAGTGAGTCGCCCTCGTCCGATAGCGCCAGGACGTCGAGCGAGCGGCCGTCGAGGTCGAGCCGGTGCAGTCGACGGCCGGACGGCAACTCGTAGACGTCGACACGGCCGCCCACGGTTCCCACGGCGGCCAGACGCCCCTTCGCACTGACAGCCGTCCGGTACTCGGTCAGGCCCGTCCGTCTGCGGTCGTTGTCCGTCAGATGTGGTGCGGTGCGCGCGACCACCGTCGAGAGTTCATCCATCCCGGGGTCGTAGAGGAGGACGGACCCGTCCGAGCGCACGACCACGACGCCGCCGTCCGTTCTCGTGGCGATGCGGGGCGGCACGGAGAAGGTGTCCGTGATTTCGGGCAGGGCGAAGACCCGCTTTCCGAGAAAGAGGTTGTCTCTCCACGTCCACGCTTCCACCGTGTGCTGTGAGGCGGCGTACAGTGTGTCGTCGTCCTGCGCGAAAGCGAGCCCCTCGTAGGACGTCTGCCCTCCCGCGCTCATGTCGTTGCCCTTCGGGGGCCGCAGGTCCAGTGTGGACGGCACATCGGGGTCCCACTCGTGGCTCCACGCGATATGCCCGTCCGGTGTCATGGCGAGTGGAAGCTGCGACGGGATCATCGCGCCGTCCGGCACGGAGATACCGGGCCGGTGCATGGTGGGCGCCGTCTTCCCCAGCGACCACAGGGCGACGGTGCTGCCGTCCGCCGAGGCCAGACGGTCGCCCGTACCCGGCGAGAAGGCGAGCACCGTGGGTGCCTCGATTCCGGGGAACGTATCGACTACCGTCTTCCCCGGATCTCCCTGCTCCGTGGCCAGGACGAGGCCCTGACTCGTGCCCACCGCGACCCGCTTGCCGTCGGAGACGGCAAGGCTCGACGACTGCTTGCCGGAGAGGATCGGCTGGGCCGCACAGCCCTTCCCCTCGGACGGCTCTCCCGGGTAGCCCCCTTTGACCAGTTGCGCGATCGACTCCAGCTGCACGCCCCCGAATCTGGAATATCCGAAACAATTCCCGTTCGGCGACGCGGCGGCGACGTACCCGTTGTGGGGATACAGGTCGTCGTCGGATGACGAGATCCCGCGGAGCCTGTCGTCGTAGAGGCGCCAGCCCTGGGCTGTGACCACGACCAGTTCGCGCCCCTTGTTCCGGAAGGCGAGGTTCAGTACCCCGGCACGCAAGGCGGTGACGACCTCCGCGGACGGTTCGCCGGCCCCGGCCCGGTACAGCCTGAGCGTTCCGCCGCGGTAGACCGCCAGGTCATGGCTGGACGGGCGGAACGCGACGGCGTCCACCGAGCCCTTTCCGGCGGACAGCCGCCGCGTATCGCGGGCGCGCAGGTCGTGTACGACGGTCTCGCCCGCGTCGGTGCCGATGGCCAGAAGCCGGCCGTCGTCACTGAACTCCACCGCGACGACTTCGCCCTTGACGGAGACGCGCCCCACCTCGCGCGTGCCGTCGGATGTCCAGACGGTGACCGAACCCTTGTCGGTACCGGCGGCGACGTAGCGGGGCGAGGTGGTGAGAGCCAGAGCGGTCACCGTTCCCTCGCCGCGTACGAAGCGGACCAGGCGGGGGCTGTGGGTCGTGAGCCGATACAGCGCAGACAAGGTCTCCGGGGTCTCCTGTACCTGGTACGCCTGGAGGGCCAGGAGGGAGGCGACCTCCAGATTGTCATCGCTCAAGTTCAGTGCGGTAGCGGCCAGTTCGCGGGCGGTAGCGAGGCGGGCCTGGTCCCGAGCGGTGTTCCGCTGCATGAGGGCGCTCACCGTCGCGACGATGAGCGCAATGCCCAGCGTGATCGCCAGGCCCTGCATGATCCAGCGAAAGTTCCGTAACTTGCGGCGCTGGGACACGTCCTCGCCGATCAGCTCGTCCTTGGGGCGATCGTGCAGGGTTGCCGCCAAGTCGGCCACACAGTCGAGGAATCGCGGATCGCGCGGATCGCCCGGGTGGTCCGCGCCCATCCAGCGCAGATCCAGCCAACGCGGCTCCTCGGGGAAGTGGCCCTGGAGAGCGCGGGGGAGACACGTGCTCCGGTCCCAGTCGAAGTCCCCCGCCGCGCGGTCCCAGTGCAGTTCACCTCCCGTGACGACGAGCAGTAGCTTGTTCGCCCGGGACCCCTTCCGCCACCAGGAGATCTCCTTGTTCACCCAGTCGGACCCGGCGGACTCGGGTGATGCCAGCAGGATGAGGTACTCGGATTCGCCGAGCGCCTGCTCCAGTCTGCTCCAGAGACCCGGATCGGCCGACAGGGTGGCTTTGTCGAGGAAGATGCGAAGGGCCCTTCCCAATTTCCAGGGGCTGGCGAAGCGGTGCAGGGCGTTTCGCAGTTGCCGGGCCCGGTGACTGTCCGCTCTGTTGCTGTACGAGATGAATGCCGCGTAGCCCATGGGGGAACCTTTCCCGCCTTTGCCTGTCCGAAGCGCCGTGGAGACGGAGCCGGCGCGGTCACGCGGTGGTGGCCTGTGGCGTCGTGTCCTGTCCTTGCGTGTCCTGTCCGGGGACGGTGTGGCGGGTGGCGTGCCAGGCGGACCTGCGCAGATGACGTTCGGGGTCGCGGATGCCCGCGATCTCGCCCAGGCCAATGATGTACGGTCGCAGATTGCGCTGGAGTTCGCGCAGGGACTGCCGGAACTCCGCGTCGTCGGGCCAGGCCGACTCGTCCTCGTCGGGGTGGGCCTCCTCGAAAGCGCGCAGCCGTGGATGCCAGGTGGCCAGGAAGGGCGCGAGCTCGAAGTTGAGGATGTCCAGGATCAGTTCGTGGACGGAGTTGCCGTCCATGGGGGGCGGTGGAGCACTGCCGGACTCCAGGGGTTCGCGGTACATGTCGAACAGCGTCTTGAGGGATGTGAGGGCCTCGCGCAGATTGCCGCTCCCGTCGTCCAGGGGACGGGTGGCCACACGTGTCGCGGCCTGGAAGAACATGCGTAGCGCCGCCTGACGCATGTCCGTGTTCGCCTTGAACGTCATTTCGCTGCCGGGGAGGACGAGCCGCACTTCGGTCAACTGGACCGACCTGCGGTAGACATCGGAGCCGAGCACCAAGGCGACGCCTACCACACCGCCCACCACGACAGAGAGTAGCTGGCCTCCCGTCTGGCTGATGGCGTACGCGGCGACACCGATGACGGCACCCACCACCGCGGCCAGCACCGCCCGCCCCGCTGTGCGTAACGCAGCACCGATGGCCCACCCCCGACGCACCGTCACCTCGTATGTCCCTTCCCCGGATGCCGCGTCGCACGGACACTCTTCCGTGCAAGTGAGGAACCTACCGGCTCAGGTGCTCCGGCGCAGTCGTCCCAGCCCACGGCTGGCCAGGGCCGCGATCTCCTGGGGGGAGTGGGCACCGGCCAGCCGCTCGTTCTCCTCGTCGGTCAGGCCGTTGCTCAGGCCCGCCCACGCTGGAGCGTTCGTGAGCTCCCGAAGCCGCTCCAGGCTGTTGAGGAAGCGAGGATCAGGCGGGGTGGCGTCCATGCGATGGGGTACTTCCGGAGCGCCGCTGAGGCCGAGTGACTTCGCGATCTCGGCGGTGACTCCACCGTAGCCCGCCGCCAAGTAGACGGGAAGTCTCGCTTCCAGGGCCAGCAGCGCCTCTTCCACGAGTCCGGGCAGGGCTCCGAGGAACCCTCCTCGCTTTCCGCCGAGCAGCAGGTGCGCGTCCGCGTGGCGCATGAGGTAGCGACGCATGCCGGTGAGTGCGCGGTGCCTGATCTCGGGGTCGGAATCGGGCATGGGGTCCTCGACCCGGCCGGCGGCGGGGTCGACCGGCTCGCCGCTGACGCTCAGGCAGACGATCTCGCCGTAGCGTCCGAACTGTTCGCGCTGGCGGTCGATGTCGGACAGTGGCAGTTTGCGGTGCTCGGTCCAGGCAAGGCAGTTGAGCAACGGGCGGGACGAGGGCGCGTACGTCCGCATCTGCTCGATCAGGAAGGCCGTGTATCCGCCCTGCCGCAGGTTCCCTCCGTACGCCAGCTTGCCGCCCGCCGTCACGACGAGCTGCGCGAGTTCACCGAGGACCGTGCGGAACTGAGTTTCGGCCAGGCCCAGTTGGTCCAGGTCTGCACTGGTGGCGACCGAGATACCGATCCGCATCCCCATCAGGGCATCGGTCGGCAGCGCGTCGGACATGTACGTCCCTCCGTTCTCGCGCATTCGGTCCCTTCCCAAGGCGACGAACTGCTGCGGGGGCATGGACTCGAAGGTGAGCCGCCCGCTCAACGACGCTACGTCGCACAGTCGCGGCCTCGGTCGGCCGGACCGGGGCACCGGCGTGCGGGACGCTGAACCGGCCGGCCGTGGGCGGGGTCGCGGCCGTCTGCGCGTAACTTTTCAGTTCCGCCGTGAGCGTTTCCGCTTCCGGCGGGTGGAAACTCATCCGGGTCGTCGACTCGTCGACGTACCGGCGCGAGGATGTGCTCCGGTGCTGCCGGAGAGCGTACGACAGGTAGTCGTCCACCAGCAGGTTCACGCCACGGAAGACGTCCTGCTCCGACCAGCCGTCCTCTCCACATGCGTACAGCCACGTCGGCTGTGTCTCCCAGGGCGACGGCCCGGGAGACACAGCCGGGACGGTCAGCAGGTGACGGTGCCCCTGCGCAGGGCGTGGCCGCCGTCGTTGGAGTCGTCGGCCCAGTAGACGGGCTTGGAGCCGCCCACACATTCATCGGCGCCCGCGAGGGAGAAGCCCTCGTTGTTGTAATTGGGCATGCCGCTGGGACGGTTGTAGACGGCGACGGTGGCGAAGGCACCGGTCGTGTCGATCTTCAGGGTGCGGTGCTGGCCGTCGCAGGTGTCGTCACAGACCGCCCACAGGCGCGAAGCCTGAGGTTCCCACTGCAACTCCATCACGCTGGACATGCCGCTGCTGAACGCAGCGACCCGGGTGTACGAGCCTGAGTCGGCGAGGACATAGCCGTAGATCATGCCGGTGCCCTCGACGCCGACGAGGAACACCCCGCCGCTGTGGGCGCCGTAGCGGGCCGGGTCGTAGGCCGCGCCGGTCGAGGCGTCCTTGAATCCGGCACCGGTCAGCGTGGCGTCGGGAATCCAGGTGATCCCTTCGAAGCCGAGGTTGGAGCCGGTCGCGGGCAGGTCGGAGGTGAGGTTCCATTCCTTGGAGGCGGTCAGCGACGCGCCGGCTCCGCCGACGTCGTACTTCAGTACCGACAGGCGGCTGGTGCCGGAGGCGTCACCGTTGCGCTCGCTGGCGACGAACGCCCCGCCGGCCGAGCCGGCGCCGGTGAGGGTGACGCCTTCGCTGTCGGGGCTGCCGGAGCCGCCGGGAAAGCGCAGAGTCTTGCCGGAGGACCAGCCGCCGGTCGTGTCCGGCTTCCAGCTGCCGGAGCCGTCACGCACCAGGCGCCACAACTTGCCGCTGTTCTGCGCCCCCCACAGCACGCCGCCCTCCTGGTAGAGGCCGCTGAGGTCCTGGCCGAACACGTTGGAGCCGTCCGCGGTCGCCACTGGGCTGCCACCGGGCCATGCCGCCGGGGTCGTCGGGCCGCCTCCGCCGCCGGTGCCACAGGCGTTCGGGCCGCCGAGAGTCACGGTCGCCGCCTGCATGAAGTCGCCGGTGCCGTCGGGGCAGCGCGACCAGGACGGGGCGGAGTGCTTGCTCCAGGAGAAGCTGTCGGCCAGGGTCTTGCCGTCCGCGAGGTAGAGGCGGGCCTGGTCGTCGGAGCCCAGGCCGAACGCGCCGCTGACGTCGAACGCCCGGTATCCGCCCGGTGCGAGCGTGGTGCCGGAGGCGATCTTGTAGGTGTGGTCCTTGTCGCTGTCCCTGAGGATCCAGCCCGAGACGTCTATCGTGGCGGTGCCCTTGTTGAACAGCTCGATCGAGTCGTTGACGTCGCCCGTGGTCACCACCTCGTTGATGCGCACGTCGTCAGCCGCGGCCGCGTGCGCCGCCGGTACGCCGGTCAGGGCGCTCGCGGCCAGCAGCGGCGCGGCGACGAGGAAGCGGGCGGGAACACGACGCCGACGGCGGGCGGTCGATGCGGTCATGGATTTCCGTCCTGACGTTGTCATGGGCAAGGCGGCCTGACAGTTCCGGCTCAGACCGAACAGGACTCCGCCGCCCAGGGGGACGACTCGCGAACGGCCGGCGAAATTCCGTTCCGGGCCTCTCCGCGCCCCCAGCCTCGGCGCCCCGGACGGGTCATGACCCGTGCGTGCGGGCTGAGTTGTCGTAGCGAACTGGCCTCGCGCTTTCTCGAAGTGGGCGGCCCGAAGCTTGCACGAGAACGCGGGAAGTACTTCCGCCCCGCAACGATACGACGTGCCGAGGGTTCTGTTGATTGCGGGGAAAGAAGCACTTCCCAGCCGAACCGATCTGATCGCAGATGCCCTGCGCCCGCTCCGCGCCCTCGCGAACCCCGGCTGATCAGCGCCTCTCAGCCCTGCGAACAGCCGCTCCCCGGTCATGGGCGCCCGCACGGCCCGGCGCCGCCAACCGATGAATTTCCGCCTGACCCGGGCCTGCCGCCGGGGACAGAAGGGTGGGGCCCTGCTGGAGCGGGTAGTGCGCATTTCCTCGTCCAGCGGGGTCACTGCCGACGTCTCGGTGACTGCCGACGTCTCGGTGACTGCCGACGTCTCGGTCACTGCCGAGGTCTCGTGAGCCTTGCCGCCGCCGTCGCTTCCATGGTGGTGGCGAGATTCTGTATTCCGGGATCGGCGAAGCGGGGTGCCGGAACGGCAAGAGGGATCGTTCGACGGATCGGTTCGACGAGGGCGCCGCCGAGGGACACGGCGAGCGAGTACCGCACCGCACCCAGAACGTCTTATGGACCAGGCCATGGACACCACCAACTGGGGCGACGGCGCGTTGCTGAAGTTCTACGAAGCCGTCAAGGACGCCTTGGACCCGAACGGGCATCATCGCCCCCGGCAATCCGGCGTATGGCAAGGTCATCCCGCACTGCCGCGCGCACCGTATTGCCCGTATCCGCCAATTCGGCGACCGATTCGCGCCCGCTTTGGATTGATGCACCCAACAGGAAAACGCTTACCCAGTCCAACCAGGTGAATTCGGGATGGGGAATTACATGACACTCAAACCGCCCAAGCCGGGGATAGGCTTGATCGAAGACAACCGGATCTCAATCAGGTCGGACATCTGCCGGTGCCGTCAAGCTCGCATCGCATCGTTGACACGAACGGGGGACGTCACTCAGACTGAAATCCGGTACCGCCACTGGATCTCTGGATAACTCTGGATTCCGAGTTACGTGAAACACGGGAGCGGCGCGTCGGCGACCTGCGGTGATGCTGGGTGATCACGGGATTTTGTTTTAGCCTCCATGCGCCGAGATCTTCCTGTACGGCGAAGTGGAGCCGGAGGAGAAAAGGTGCGATGGCGCATATGCGACATGTTCAACACATTAACGATGTTCAACACGTTGATGAGCGTTCGGTGATTCAATTCGCGCACGACATGTACTTCACTCGCGCGGCCGGAGGAGAATCGCGATGACCGTAAAGGTCACCTCGTCTACCGGGCTCCGAGCCTTCCTGCCGCCGAGGGTGGCGCGATCCACGGCATTGTCCTTCATTCAGCAGCAGGCTTCCATGTCGGAGCCGACCCTGGCCCGGGTCTTCCGTTACCACCTGGACTTCATGGTCTGAGTGGTATCCACGGAAAGTGTCAGGTGCGGGCTTGTGGGGCAACCGCACCATTCGGAAGAACGAGGAAGGAAATATCCGAAATGACGGGCAGGACGCTATCTCCGGTCGAGGCGCTCCGCTCGACTCCGGAGGAGGACAGGGTCGCCGAGTTCAGGGCGAAGGTGCGGGCAGCAGGGCACGAGCCGGACGAGTTGGTTGAGCTGCTGACCCAGGCGGCCGCAGGTGATCCGAGGCTGGCCGCCATCGTGCGTGCCGGGGGTGGCCTGCTGAAGGACTTCCTCGACGGATACCAGCAGAAGACCACCGCGGATGTTTCGCGTGATCTGGCAGGCGACCTCGCCGACGGTCATCCGCTGCCCGCGGACGTGCTCGAAAGGCTTACTCCTCGATATCTGATCGCCGTGGTGAGGCTTGCGACGCCCAGCCACGAGGTGGACAAGTTACGCGCGGTGGCGGGAGAGGGCATGCTGCTGACGCACCGGGACGGCAACGTCGTTCTCTTCATTCCGGCAGCAGGCCCAGGCAGCGGCGAACGCTCGGTGACGAGGCTGACGCAGTGTCTTGGCGGCAGGGGTTGGCTCGCGACCGCGGAACGGGACAGAGCACGTCTCGTCGACGGGTTCAACGAGGCGTCCTACGTGCTGAGGCTGGTGGTGGCGGGCCTCCGCCCCAGCGGTGCCTACACGATCTCGGACGTGTTGGTCGAGTACGCGGTCACGCTGAACGAGAAGGTGAGGACCGACCTGGCTGCCGTGATCAGGCCGCTTCAGGCGCACAAGGTCCTGTTGGAGACGTTGGCCGCCTTCGTCGACTCCGACTACAGCAGGAACAAGGCGGCTCGCAGCCTGTTCATCCACCGCAGCACGCTGGACTACCGCCTGAGGCGGATCGGAGAGGTCACCGGATGTGACCCGACCAGTGGCAGGGGCGCGCAGATGCTGACGGCGGCGATGATCGCCGAGGCCCTCCAGGGATGACCAGGTGTGCGCCGTTCACCGTGCGGGACGGCGCGTAGCCCACCGCACGTCGCTGCTTCCACAGCGGCAGCGGACCTGCGGCGGCCCGGACGACGTTCACGACTTGGGCGGGTTCGCGTGCGTGCGGAGGTACCTCGGCGAGTCGCCAGGACTCCGGCGTGTCAGCGAGTCGGCGGCGCGACCGCGACGCCCACGCCGCCTGGTGGTGCGGCCCGAGTGACGCCGTCCAACTGGCGAGCCTGCCGCTTGTGCCCGACAAGAGGCGTTTGCGAAGCCGGTGCGACTGGTAGCCGATTTCCATCAGTCCTCGGGTAGTTCTCCGCGAATCGCGGAAAATCGGAGCTGACGCACGATGAACCCCGCGCGGGCGCCTAGCATTCGTTCGCCCGAGCGGAGAAACTCAAGTGCTGAATGGACTGGTTCGATTGAGTGGATCTACCAGATGGGTTGTGCTCGTCGGCTCGTTCATGGCCTACATGTTCGACGCACTGGAAATCCTGTTGCTGTCGTTCACTCTGCCCGTGATCCGCGCCGATCTGGGACTCACGACAACACAGGGCGGCCTGCTCGCCACGGCGACGTTGCTCGGGATCGGGGTGAGCAGTCTGAGTGTCGGCTGGCTTGCCGACAACTACGGCCGCAAACGGGCGTTGATGGTTTCGCTCGCGGTGTTCGGCGTGTTCACCGCGGCGATCTTCGTGGTTCAAAGTTTCACGGTGTTCCTGGTGCTGCGTTTCGTGGCGGGTCTGGGACTCGGAGGGGTCTGGGCAGTGGTGTCGACCTACGTGGTCGAGACGTGGCCGGCTGCGCAACGGGGTCGTGCGGTCGCGTTCGTGCTCAGCTCGTTCCCGATCGGCGGAGTGGTTGCCGCGGTGCTGTCGGGTGCGTTGCTGCCGGACTGGCGCCTGCTGTTCTTCCTCGGCGGGGTGGGCGTGGTGATCCCGCTGATCGTCGTCGGACTGTTCTTCCGCGAGTCGGCCGAGTGGGCTGAGCAGAAGACCACGCCGGTGAAACTGACGGAGATCTTCGCTCCGGAACTGCGCAAGAACACTTTGCTCGGTGCGACTGTGGCGGCGCTCGCGATGTTCGGGGCGTGGGGCGCGTCCACGTGGCTGCCGACTTACTTGCAGACCGACAAGGGCATCCCGGCCGCGACGGTCGCGGTGTTCATGACGGTGCTCAATCTCGGGATGTTCCTCGGCTACAACGTCTTCGGGCTGATCGCCGACCGGATCGGCCACAAGTACGCACTGATGCTGTCACTGGCCGGTGTGGCGGGGACCTTGCCGCTGTACGTGGTCGCCGCCGACCGCACGACGTTGCTGTGGCTGGGGCCGATGTTCGCCTTCTTCGCCGCTTACGCGGGCGTCTTCGGTGTGTACATGGGTGAGTTGTTCCCGACCAGAATGCGAACCACCGGTGCCGGGTTCTGCTACAACACCGGGCGTGGTGTGTCCGCCTTCGCTCCGCTCACCTTGGGTGTGTTGGCTGTCAACGCGGGGTTCGGTGCCGGTCTGCTGGTGTGCGCGCTCTTCATGGCGTGCGCGGCGATCACCATGATCTTCCTGCCCGACCTGCGCCGCGCGGCCCAACCGCGCGAGATTCAGCGGCACGCGGTTGACAGCCGGCCGTGAGCCCAGCCTGAGGCCGGTGGCGAAACCGGCCTTCGTCGATCTGTCGAACGCCGGCGTCGCGCATGTACGACATCGGCGTCGCGCACGTACGACCAGCACTGACGCCTCGTCGGTCAAGTGTTCCAACCGGCTTCTTGTCCACCGTGTCGTCCGGGTGGGGGGCGCCCCGCGCGGAACAGCCGAGCCGCCACTTCTTGTGGCGGCTCCGGCATCTCACTTCCGGTCCACCGGATCGTTGTCACCCGTCCGCCACAGGTAGCTGCGCACCGAGAGCGACGCGGCGCGCATCGCCGCGCGGATGTCATCGAGGTCTTCGCCGGCGAGCGCCGAACGCGCCGGGGTGAGCGTGGGCAGTATCAGCCTCGCCGCTTCCAACAGGCACAGCATCGCGTCCAACTGCGCGCTGGCGGGTAGTCTGCTCAGGTCCTCGTACAGGGTCTGAATCAGGGCTTCCGGTTCTTCCGGCGCTGCGGTCCTGGTATCGCTCGCGATGTTCGTCACGGCCGTTCCTCGAAGCTGCTCACCTGTGGACACAGGGCTGGGTCTCCTCCCCGGGGTGGGATGCGCGGCAACTGATGATCTTCATGTCGCGGCTCGTCGGCCAAGACCATTCCCCGGCATACGGCAATACGAACAAGGTCGGAGTTCCGCAAAATTTGGAGAGTATTCCGAGGTGGGCGGAAATTGACGGGCTGTGACGGCACAACAGTGACAAAGAGTGAGCGGCCCACCTAGGATTTTATTCCAGTACTTCTCGCTCCGCATTTCTCCGGTTGCGGTCCTCGCCCAGCCGGCCCCACGGAATGGATGGGTGCGTTGGACAACGATCAGAACGGCTGTGAAGTGTCCCAGCCGGTCGATGACTGGGTTCTCAGCTCGCTCCAGGCCAGGATCCTGGAGGGTGTCGCGGCCGGCTCCTCCAGCGGGCGACTTTCGAGAGAGTTGCACCTCAGCTCGAAGACCATCGACTATCACGTCCGCGTCATGTCCGACAAGCTGAAGGCGCCGAATCGTGTCTCGTTGGTTTCGAGGGCGTTCGTCCTCCAGATTCTGCGAACGGATTCGTGGCCCCCGCGCATTGGGTGTGAGACTGGGGACTGACCCTCGGGGGCAGGTCAAATCCGGGCGGAGGGAGACGAGTTCCGTTCCCCGTGAAGCTCGTCGGGTCCGTCATGGAAGACCTCTCCTCTCGTCCTCGGACCGGTCGCGGCGAGTCACGCCTCGACGTCCACGCCCATCTCCCCGGCGATGCGTACGGCCTCGGCCAGGAGGGTCTCCACGATCTGGGATTCCGGGACCGTACGGATCACCTCGCCCTTGACGAAGATCTGGCCCTTGCCATTGCCGGCGGCGACACCGATGTCGGCCTCGCGTGCCTCGCCGGGCCCGTTGACGACACAGCCCATCACCGCCACCCGCAACGGCACCGGAAACCCCTCAAGTGCCGCGGTGACCCGCTCGGCGAGGGTGTGCACATCGACCTGAGCCCGGCCGCAGGACGGGCACGACACGATGTCCAGTCCCCGTGGCCGCAGCCCGAGCGACTCCAGGATCTGCGCACCGACCTTGACCTCCTCGACCGGTGGTGCGGAGAGCGAGACCCGGATGGTGTCACCGATGCCCTCCGCGAGCAGCGCGCCGAACGCGACCGCGGACTTGACAGTGCCCTGGAACCGGGGGCCGGCCTCAGTCACGCCGAGGTGTAGCGGGTAGTCGCACCGGGCGGCGAGCTTGCGGTACGCCTCGATCATCACCACCGGATCGTGGTGCTTCACCGAGATCTTCAGGTCGGTGTAGCCGTGCTCCTCGAACAACGAGCACTCCCACAACGCCGACTCCACCAGCGCCTCCGGGCAGACGCCGCCGTGCTTCCGCAGCAGCCGCTTGTCCAGCGACCCGGCGTTCACGCCGATCCGGATCGGGATGCCCGCGTCCTTGGCCGCACGGGCGATCGCGCCGACCTGGTCGTCGAACTGGCGGATGTTGCCGGGGTTGACCCGTACCGCGGCGCAGCCGGCGTCGATCGCGGCGAACACGTACTTTGGCTGGAAGTGGATGTCAGCGATCACCGGGATGCCCGACTTGCGGGCGATCGCCGGCAGCGCGGACGCGTCGTCCGCCGTCGGCACGGCGACCCGCACGATCTCGCAGCCCGCCGCGGTGAGTTCGGCGATCTGCCGCAGCGTGGCGTCGATGTCGGCGGTGGACGTGGTGGTCATCGACTGTACGGACACCGGTGCGACGCCGCCGACCGGCACCGTGCCCACCATGACCTGGCGGGAGGTCCGCCGCGTGGCCACCGAGAGCGGGACCTCGTCCTTGCGTGGCAAGGGCATTCCTAGATCGACGGTCGTCAATGTTCCTCCCTTGAGTGAACCGGCCAGGTGCCGGGATCGTCGATGCCCGCCGGCCCGGGTGCGGCGTCGAGGCCGGTCAGCAGATCCGCCACGGCCTTGGTGATGTTCCGCGCGGTCAGCCCGCAGGCGGCGAGCACCTCGGCCCTGGAGCCGTGGCTGAGAAACCGCCTCGGGATGCCGAACTCGCGCAGCGGGGTGTGCACGTCGGCGTCCCGTAGCGCCTGCGCGATCGCGGAACCGACACCACCCGCACGGCTGTTGTCCTCGACCGTGATCGCGAGCCGGTGGCGGCGGGCCAGGTCGCCCAGCGCGGGGTTGACCGGGGTCACCCACCTCGGGTCCACCACCGTCACCCCGATGCCCCGCGCCCGCACACCTTCGGCGACCGTGAGCGCGAGCCCGGCGGGCGCGCCCACCGCGATGATCAGCACGTCCAGCGAGCCGGAACGGAGCAGCACGTCGATCCCGTTGAACGTGGCGAGGGCGGGCAGGTCCTCACCGGCGGGGCCCTTGGGGAACCGCAGCAGGGTCGGGCCCTCGTCCCACGCGACCGCCTCGGCCAGCAACTCGGCCAGCCGGGCGCCGTCCCGCGGTGCCGCGATCCGCAGGCCGGGCACGACCTGGAGCACCGAGAGGTCCCACATGCCGTTGTGGCTCGGCCCGTCGTCCCCGGTGACCCCGGAGCGGTCGAGCACGAAGGTGACCGGGCGGCGATGCAGCGCCACGTCCATCAGGAGTTGGTCGAGCGCGCGGTTGACGAACGTCGAGTAGATGGCCACCACCGGGTGCACCCCGCCCATGGACAGCCCGGCGGCCATGGTGACCGCGTGCTGCTCCGCGATGCCGACGTCGATCACCCGGTCCGGGAACTTCCGTTGCAGCGGCAGCAGACCGGTCGGCTCGGTCATCGCGGCCGTGATCGCCACGAGGTCGTCGCGCTGCCCGGCCAGTTCGACCAGCTTCTCGCCGAACACCGACGTGAATGACGGGGGCGACACCTTCAGCGCCTGCCCGGTGTGCGGGTTCATCGGTTTGACGGCGTGGCCGAGGTCGAGGTCATTGGTCTCGGTATGACGGTATCCCTTGCCCTTGGCGGTGATCACATGCACCACCACCGGCCCGCCCAGTGCGACCGCGTGGCGCAGGGAGTCCTGGACGGCGGAGAGGTCGTGACCGTCGACGGGGCCGAGGTAACCGAGCCCGAGTTGTTCGAACACGCCCGGCCGGCGCCCGGCGCGCAGGTCGGCCAGGTGCGCGGCCAGCCCGCCGACGGTCGGCGCGTAGGAGCGTTGGTTGTCGTTGAGCACGATGACGAGTGGCCGTTCCGGCCCGCCCGCGATGTTGTTGAGCGCCTCCCAGGCCATGCCGCCGGTCATCGCTCCGTCGCCGATGATCGCGACGGTCGCCCGGCCGCGTCGGCCGAGGTGGGCATCCGCCCTGGCCAGCCCGTCCGCGTAGGACAGCGCGGTGGACGCGTGCGAGTTCTCCACCAGGTCGTGCTCGGACTCCTCCCGGCTCGGGTAGCCGGAGATGCCGCCCGACTTGCGCAGCCGGTCGAACCCGGCCTGGCGGCCCGTCAGGATCTTGTGCACATAGGACTGGTGCCCGGTGTCCCACAGCAACCGGTCCCGCGGGGAGTCGAATACCGTGTGCAACGCGATGGTCAGCTCGACCACACCCAAATTGGGCCCGAGGTGTCCCCCGGTCGCGGAGACCCGCTCGATCAGGAACGCGCGGATCTCCCCGGCGAGGTCGCGGAGCTCATCGGCGGTCAGCTCGCGCAGCCGCGCCGGGTCGCGCACGGTTTCCAGCATCGCCATGTCGAACAGTGCTCCTCACCGGGTGTGGCGGGCGGACGTGGCCGCTCTCTCGGTCAGTTCGGGCCGGCTGCCCGGCGCGGTGCCGGTCCGGCCGACGGCCTCGTGCGCCGGCCGACGCCTGGAGGGACCCTCATGGCAGGTGGCGGTGGCTGGTCGGACAGGTCGCAACGACGGCCGACGCGGCTCACCGCCGACGCGCCGTTGCCATCGGAGTTGTTGCCTGTGCCATGGGAGTTCTTGCCTGCGCCATCAGCGACGGGGGTCGCCCGGTCCTGATCGGTCACGGCACGTCCGCCACTCCGGTCAGCCGCGTGGGCGGGGAGAACACGATGTCCTCGGTCGCCACCCGTTCCACGGACGTGTCCGCGTACCCCAGTTCGGCGAGCCGGTCGAGCAGCTGGTCGACGAGGATCTCCGGCGCGCTCGCCCCGGCGCTCACGCCGACCGTGCTCGCGCCGGCCAGCCACGTGGGGTCGAAGTGGGTCACGTCCGGCACCAGTTCGGCCCTGGCACCGAGCCTGCGAGCCACCTCGACCATCCGGATCGAGTTGCTGGAGTTGGTCGAACCGACCACCAGCACCAGGTCGCACCGGTCCACGATGGCCCTGATGCCGTCCTGGCGGTTCTGGCTGGCGTAACAGATGTCGTCGGTGGCGGGCCCGCGCAGGTCGGTGAACCTGCGCTGGAGCACGGAGATGATGTCCCTGGTCTCGTCCACCGAGAGCGTGGTCTGAGTGAGGTAGGCGACCGGTGCGTCGGAGGGGAGGTCCAGTGCCTCCGCGTCGGCGACCGTCTCGACGATGACCGTCTGGTCGGGGGCGTGCCCGAAGGTGCCTTCGACCTCCTCGTGGTCCGCGTGCCCCACCAGCAGCAACGTCCGCCCGTCGCGGGCGAACCGGCGGGCCTCCTGGTGCACCTTGGCCACCAGGGGGCAGGTCGCGTCGAGCACGTCCAGCCCGCGTGCTTCCGCGTTCTGCCTGACCTGCGGGGAGACACCGTGCGCGGAGAAGACACATACCGCGCCCTCCGGCACCTCCTGCTCGGAGTCGACGAACCGGACACCCCGGCGCTCGAACTCGCGCACCACGTAGTGGTTGTGGACGATCTCCTTGCGGACGTAGATCGGCGCGCCGTGCTGTTCCAGCGCGAGGTCGATGATGGCTATCGCTCGGCGTACACCGGCACACAAACTCCGCGGCTCGGCCAGCAGGACCTGCTTACCGCCACTCATTCCCACTCCGTTCCGTGCCATGACGTCCGCGTCGGAACGCCTGGCTTGCGTTGCCGAACAGGGCATCCACGCCGGTCGGTAGAAACCGAAGTCCATCCCAGGAAGTCTTGTCTGCCGGGGGTGCCGGCTTAATAGCCGGACTCGAATACGGCCTCGGTGCCGTCAGCGGCTACCATTCCGCAGGATAGTCCAATCCACGCCTTACACCGTCTTCTTTGGGGTTTTTCCCAAAGTCGAAGATGCTCACGCCGCGTCGTTGACACGGCCGAGGTCGTCCTCCAGGATGAATCCAATAGCTGCCACTCAATTTCAGGGCGCCTCAAGATTCCGGATCATGAGGGTGGCCCTGTATTTCGAACGAGGCACTGCTACCGCAACAACCTCGGATCACGGCTGGTACAAGCGTCCAGCCTGGCCCACTGGTGCGGCAAACCACAGGCCATTCGTCAACGTCGTCGACATCCGAGCTCTGGAGGAGTGACCGTGTCAAATATGGATGGACTTTCGAGTTCAACTCAAACAGCGCTGGAGTCTCAGGATGAGGTAAGAATAGTTGGCCAATACTACGACGACAAAACGGCTAGGCTTGTTCGTAAATACGGGCCTGGACCCAGGATTCACTATCATGTAGGTCACTACGCCTCCTCCGAAGCGCCACGGAATGCTGTCGATGCGACGCCGGACGCCATTCGCCGCAGCATACGGCTTCATCAAGAGGGGTTGCTGCGGTATGCGGCCAAGATCTGGGGCGCTGAACACCGGCTGTCGGGGAGAATCCTGGATGTCGGCTGCGGTCTTGGCGGGGGCTCACTCTTCTGGGCACAGGAGTACGGCGCCGACGTCACGGCGGTCACCAACGCGCCGGAGCATGCGCCGATAGTCGAAGGGTTCGCGCGGGAATGCGGTGTGGGCGGGCGGGTCCGAACGGTGGTCTGTGATGCGATGCATCTCCCTCTGGACGGCCCCTACGACGCGGCAGTGGCGATCGAGAGCAGCGGATACTTCAACCGTCCCCAGTGGTTCGAGCGTCTGGCGCGCGTGCTTCGTCCGGGCGGGAGCGTCTGCATCGAGGAAGTGTTCCTTACGCGCCCTCACGGAGCCGATGTGTGGGCCGAATACTTCTACACAAAACCGGCTACGGTGCTCGACTACGCGGAAGCCGCGAAGTCCGCGGGTTTTGAATTGGTCGATCAAGTCGACGCTACGTCAGAAACCTTGCCCTTCTGGGAGGAGAGTGCCGCCTGGACGAAGGCGGTACTGGACAGTGACAGCAGCCTTTCAGCGGTTGACCGCAGGCAGCTGCGGATATCTCTGATGGCGAACCAGGCGCTTGGCGCTGAATGGCAAGCGGGGGGCCTACAGCTGGGTTTCCTGCGCTTCGAGCGGCAGCACTGACGTATTCAACAGCCCCGCGCGGTCAGTTGGTCATGCTCAACACGACGAACCTCCTCGTGTCGGCGGATTCTCGGGGTCCTCGCAACACTCGATGGCTTACGTGGTCGTCAGTGGATCAGGCAGGCGCTCGGCTGGGGTTGCCCAGCCGAGCGCAGCGGGTTTCGGCCCGTCTTTCGACAGGACCGCCGGATTCCACGGCGGTCGACCCGCAGGACCTGCGGCGGCGTACCAACACGATCATTCGCGGGCTCACCGCCCCGGCACGGCCGAACCGCCGCCGACTTCCCGCCACCTTCACAACGATACGGAGTTCCCCATGACGCAGTTTCCCGCTCCCGGCGACGTCGCCGAGATGTATGACGGGATCGGTCAGATCTACGGTTCCGCGTGGGGCCCCAACAAACACTACGGTTACTGGGAGAACGACGCCGACGACAGCTCCATCGAGGAGGCCACTGACCGCCTGACCGACCTGATGATCTCAGGTATCGCCGCGAAGGCCGGCCAGCGGGTCCTGGACATCGGCTGCGGCATCGGCCATCCGGCGCTGCGGCTCGTACGCGCTTGTGACGTGAACGTGGTGGGCATCTCCGTCAGCCACGTGCAAGTGGCGCGGGCCACGGAACTCGCGGCCGAGACCGGGCTCGCCGACCGGGCCACGTTCCAGTTCACCGACGCGATGGACATGCCCTTCCCCGACGGCTCGTTTGACGCGGCCTGGGCATTCGAGTCGATGTGGCACATGCCCGACCGCGGTCAGGTGCTCTCCGAGACCGCCCGCGTCCTGCGCCCCGGAGGCCGCCTCGCCGTCGCCGATGTCATCGAGCGCGGCCCGGTCAGCCCTGAGGGACGCAAGGTCCTGGACCATATCTGCGAGAACTACGCGGTGCGCTCCCTGGGCACTGTGGACGAATACCGGACGGCGTTGGCCGCCAACGGTTTCATCGACGTGGAGATCCGTGACATCAGCGACAACGTCTCCCGCACCCTCGCGCGCATGGCCGACGCTGTGGACACCGTCCGCGACAAGCTGGTCGATCTGGTCGGCGAGGAACAGGCCACCTCGCTCATCGACTTCATGCGTTTGTCCGCGATCACTCCGGAGAGCGGCTACCTCTTCCTGACCGCGGTCCGCGCCTGACCGCGGACGCCGCCCCCGGTTTCCAGCCCGGCCTGCGCCACCTTCTGGCGCAGGCCGGGCAAACCGGCGCGACGCACGTGAATCCCGACCAGTGGACCTTCGACAAGCCGCCACACCGCCGTCGACAGCGACGCCGCGGTGCGGCGCGGATGGCCACCGCCTGGACGTCCGCCGTCAGGCGCGTGATCAAGCCGAAACGGCCCGCCTGTGGAATTGACGAGCCGTCACGAAACGTCCAGGCCGGCCGGCATGTTGACCTGGGAAACCCAGGACCCTGACCTTCCACGCCGTGAGTCAGGTGAGTCAAGTGAGTCAGGTGTGTTCTGCGGGGCTCAACGTATCGTGGGGATCTCCCGACGCCCCTCCGGATGCTCGTCCCCGCTGTAGCACACCCGCAACTCGGTCAACGCCCGAAGCGGAAACACCGGCCGGTGATGTGGCGGCGACCCCGGTGCCAGAGTCAGCCCTGGCATCCTGGTGGCGATGGCCTGTATCGCGATCTCCAGTTGCAGGCGGGCGAATCCGGCCCCGAGGCAGAAATGGATGCCGTGCCCGAACGCGAGATGCGTGGCAGACCCACTGCCCGGACTGAACCCGGCCGGACATCCGGGGGAGCGGCTGTCCCAGCCGGCCGCTCCGTACAGCAGAAGCAGTCGGCTCCCCGCGGCCATATGGACGTTGCCGACCACCACGTCACGGACCGCGGTCCGGTACATGCCCGCCAGCGGACTGTCGAACCGCAACCCCTCCTCGACAAGCTCCCGTGCGGCGATCGTCCCGTCGACCACCTCGGCCCAGCCGCCGGGTGACTGAAGCTGCTGGAAGAGGATGGTGCCAAGCGCCTCGGCACAGGTCATGTGTCCCGCGAAGATCAGTGTGGGGATCTGGACAGAAGCCTCGTCGGCGGTGAGCGTCTGGCCCGCCTTGCCGTCGTGGAGCAGTTCACTGATCAGGTCGTCCTGCGGTGAGGCGAGCCGCTCCCGCACGAGTGATCGCGCGAACGCTCCGAAGTCCATCAGCCCGCGGGCGCATTCACGCAGCCGGTCAGGATCGGTGTGGCGCTGAAGCATCATGAGTTCGATGCGTTGCTCGGACCACATGCGGCAGCGGTCGAGGTACTCGTCCGGGATCCCAAGGCGTCGGCAGATCACCTCAAGGGAGTACGGAACCGCGAACGCCGTGATGAAGTCGAACTCCGGCGCGACGGCAGCCCGCTCGACGAGGTCGTCGGCGATCGCACGGATCGTGGGTTCGAACGCTCTGACCCTGGCCGGCGTGAACCCGATGTTGAGTATTTCCCTGATCCTGGCGTGCTCGGGAGGATCGAGAGAGCCGACCGCCAGAGCGCCGGCACCGCGCCATGTGCGGAGCATCCGACTCACATCCTCGGGCAACGCGACCGCGGGGCGGGGGTTGTGGTCGCGCGCCGAGAAGTTCCGGTCGTCTCGTAGCACGGCGACCATGTCCTCGCGCCGGGTGACGCACCACGCGTTGAGCAAAGGGGCGTAGAACACCGGCTCTGTCTCTCCGATGTCGGCCAGAAATGAATACGGGTCGTCGCGATGTGCGCCATACGGGTCGAACGACCTGCCTTCATGTAATTGCCCGGAATCAACTGACATAGCTGTTCCGCCTCTCAAGCTTTCAGTGAGCCATTCCCATTGATGATCAGTGACGTTGTGTGACCCTGCTCGCCCCGCCGGGGCCGGGACAGGACTGCGTCGAGCACGTCCTGCCCGCGCGTGCCCGCGTTCCGGATGACCTGCGGAGAAACTGAAGTCCTTCCCGGGAGGCCTTGTCTGCCACCCGGCGCCGGGCTTAATGGCCGGCTTCGAATACGGCCTGGATGCCGCCCAGTGGCCACCATTCCGCAGGATAGTCCAATCCAGGCCTTACGCCGTCCTCTTTGGGGTTTTTCCTAAAGTCGAAGATGCTCACACCGCGTCGTTGACACGACCTCAGTGGTCGTTACAGGATGGCGGTCGGAACGGTTCAGCAAATTCCGTTGCATCACTCCAGGTTCGGTTCGCCGAGGTTTCATCGCACGGCGAGGTGGGGCAGGGGCTGAGAAGATAATTTACGCAACATATCCAGCGCAGTGATTTTCAGTGGTGCAATTCGCGAACCCCATGCGCGTAGGTTCTGACCAGGAATTGGGAAGACGAGGATGGCGCAGTCCACCGTACTGCCCGTTATGCGGCAGCGGGCTTCCGCGGCCGAGAGCCCTGCCTTCCTCGTTCCTCGACGGACACCGGGGCGACGAGCTCCCGTACGTCGTGATCGTCTTCGACAAGGTGGTCCGAACCTCGATTCCGGCGGAGGTCGTCAGTGAGTACCCCAGCTCAATTGCCCTTCGAGCAGCCGAATGTGCTGCAACTCGCGCCAGGGCTGCGCACGCTCCAATCCCAGGGCGCGGTCCATCGGGTTCGTACTGTCGAGGGCGACGAGGCCTGGCTGGTCACCGGGCATGCCTGGGTGAGGCAGTTGCTCGACGACGACCGGCTCGGCCGCTCGAATCCCGATCCGGGCGCCGCGGCGAAGGACAGCGGGTCGGCGCTTCTCGCCGGCCTGCTGGGCGGCTTCGCCACCGACCATGCTCGGTTGCGCGCGCTGCTGGAGCCGCACTTCTCACCCGAGCGGATGCTGGCGCTGCGGCCCTACGTCGAGAAACTGACCGGGCAACTCCTGGACGGTTTGGCCGGGCAGAAGCCACCGGTGGACCTGCTCCAAGCGTTGGCGCTGTCGTTGCCGATTCAGGTGATGTGCGAGTGGTTGGGCGTGCCCCAGGAGGACAAGGACCAGTTCGGCAGCTGGACCCAGGACGCCGCCAACGTCGGGGACCCGGTCAGGTCCAAGCGGGGGCTGGGCGAACTGTTCGCCTATTGCAGGCAACTTGTCGCTGACAAACGGCGAGATCCGGGCGATGACGTGATCTCCAGGATCTGCGCGACCGAGGGGATCACCGACAACGAAGTCATCGGCCTGACGGCGTTGTTGCTGTTCGGTGGTTATGAGACCACGGTGGCCCGGATCGGTACCTGCGTGTCGCTGTTGTTGGCGAACCCCGAGCAGTGGCAGGCGTTGCTGCACGACCCGAGCCTCATACCCGGCGCCGTTGAGGAAACCCTGCGGATGTCGATGCCGAACCCGCACACCGGCGGCATGCCCCGTTACGCGCTGACGGACTTCGAGATCGACGGGGTCACCATCCGGACCGGCGACTTCGTGCTGCTGAACATCATCGCGGCCAACCACGACGAGACGGCCTTCGCCGATCCCGGCCGGGTCGATGTCACGCGCGACACCACGGGCAGTCTCATGTTCGGGCACGGTGCGCACCACTGCGTCGGCGCGATGCTGGCCCGGATGCAGCTGCGGGTGGTGCTCACCCAACTCGTCGCACGATTCCCGACCATGCGTCTGGCTGTCGGTGTGGAGGAGCTGAGGCTGCACCACAACACGCTGATCGGCGGGTTGATCCAGCTTCCGGTGACATGGTGATTGGATCCTGATGCTGCACAAGATATCCACGGGCGTCGTCACGAAGAGCCCGGATTCATTCCGCGCGTATCTCCTCTTGATGCGACTGGACAGGCCCACGGGGTACGTGCTCTATCTGCTTCCAGGGCTGTGGGCCGCCCTCCTCGCCTCCGATCGACGACCGGATCTGCTGGCGGTGGTGGTCGTCGCTGTCGCCGCGGTGCTGGTGCGCGGCGCGGCCTGCGCGGTCAACGACGTGGTCGACAGGGACATCGACGCCCGAGTGGCCCGCACCGTGTCGCGTCCTGTCGCGTCGGGGACGATCAGCGTCCGGAACGCACTCCTGTTCGCCGCCGCACAGGGCCTGGCCGCACTGCTGGTCCTGGCGGTAGCGAACGCGGCGGCAGCCCTGGTCGTCGGGCTCTCGTACCCGCTGATCGTCGCGTACCCCTATATGAAGCGCGTCTTCTTCTGGCCCTCGGCGTTCCTCGCGTTGGTGATGAGCGTCTACGTGCTGATCGGCTGGACGGCGGTGACCGGGAGCGCCGACTATCCGCTCGCGGTGTACGGCCTGTACGCCGGCGGGGCCTTCTGGACCCTGATCCACGACGCGATCTACTCCCATCAGGACAAGGAGTACGACCGGAAGATCGGCGTCAGGTCGTCCGCCCTGCTGTTCGGCAAGGCCACCAAGGCATGGCTGACGGTGTTCGTCGTGCTCAGCGTCGGCGGCGTGCTGTGGGCCGGTTCCCGGACGCCGATGGGGTGGGCGTTCTACCTGATCGTCGTGCTCGCGGGAGTCTTTCTGTCCTCTCTGGTCGTACGGGTGGACCTGGATGATCCGAAATCGTGCTGGGACACCTTCGTCGCCAACACCTACTTCGGTTGGATCATTCTCGCGGCCGTGGTCGCCGGGCAGTTCACATGAAAAATGAGCTACGGGTGACAGATTCGATGTGGCAGGGGAGTGGCGTCGACCTGGACGCCTACCTGACCCGCGTGGGCTACCAGGGCGACGTCGCTCCGGATCTCTCCACGCTGCGGGGCCTGCACGCCGCCCACGTGGACGCGATCGCCTTCGACAACCTCGACGCGCTGCTCGGGCGCACGGCGGTGCCGCTGGACCTGGACAGCGTCCAGGAGAAGATCGTGCGTCAGGGCCGCGGCGGCTGGTGTCTGGAACAGGTCGTGCTGATGGCGGCCGTGCTCGACCGCATCGGGTTCACGTTCACGGCGTTCGCCGGCCGGACGCGGATCCGTACCGGGAGCAAGTTCGGGCCGGCCCTGCACGTGGCCCTGTGCGTGGAACTCGACGGCGAACGCTGGCTCCACGACGTGAGTTTCGGTGGCTACGGGCCGCACGAGCCGATCCGGCTCGCGGAGAACGGGCGACTGGACGGCGACTGGTCGTTCGATCTCGTGCGAGAGCCGACCGGCGAACACGTGCTGCGGTTCCTGCGGCCGGAGGGACCGGTGGAGCTCTACGGCTTCACGACCGACGCCCGCTATCCGTCGGACTTCGAGCTCCTCAACCACTTCTGTCTCACGCATCCGCGCTCGCCGTTCAACCACCGGATGGTCCTCCAGCGCACACAGCCGGACGTGCGGCACCTCCTCGTCGGCAGCACTCTCACGGAAATACGTCCGGCGCGGCCGGCGACCTTCCGGGAACTCGATGTGAGCGAGACGCTTTCCGCTCCCGAGGAGATCTTCGGGATCACCTTGGAACCGGGCGACGTCCAGGCGCTCTCGAAAATCCTGGGCGGCCCATGATGCGAACCCTGCTGCTGGACAACTATGACTCGTACACCTTCAACCTCTACCAGTTGATCGCCGACATCAACGGCCAGGAGCCGGTCGTCATGGTCAACGACGATCCGGAGCTGGCCGGCCTGCGGCTGGAGGACTTCGACAACATCGTGGTCTCACCAGGCCCTGGACGGCCGCAGCACCCCCGCGACGTCGGCCTCCTCGACGACCTGCTGCGGCGCGCCACGCTGCCCGTGCTGGGCGTCTGCTTCGGCCATCAGCTGATCGCGCACCTGGCCGGAGCGGAGGTGGTCGCCGCGCCCGAGCCGAGACATGGGCACCTCGCGAAGGTTTCCCACGGGGGAGATCCGCTCTTCGCCGGAATTCCGCGTGAATTCGTCGCGGTGCGCTACCACTCGCTGTGCGTGCGGGAGCCCCTGCCCGAGGAACTCGTCGCCACCGCGTGGGCGGACGACGGTGTGCTCATGGCGCTGCGTCACCGCGATCTGCCGCAGTGGGGCGTGCAGTTCCATCCCGAGTCGATCGCTTCCCAGTACGGGCGTGAGATCCTGCGGAACTTCGCCGAACTGACCCGCCGGACGCGGCACGGACACCGGCCATCCGTCACCGGCACCGGCACGGACGTTCACACCGCACTGTCCGACGACGTGCCCGGTGCCGTCGAGGGACTGGGAATCATCAGCACGGTCGTGTCGACCGGTGCCGATTCCGAGGCCATTTTCCTCAAGCTCTTCGACAACATCCCGTACTGCTTCTGGCTGGACAGCAGCCGCGTGGAGATGGGACTGTCCCGGTTCTCGTTCCTCGGCGACACGTCAGGTCCGCTCAGCGAGGTCCTGACCTATCGCACCGGCAGTGGGACAGTGGAAGTGCGCGACGCGAATGGCGTCCGCCTCGTGACAGGCAGTGTGTTCAACGTCCTCGACCAGCGGCTGCGCGAACGGCGCGTCCCCGACTCGGACCTGCCGTTCGATCTGACCGGAGGCTATGTCGGCTACTTCGGCTACGAGCTCAAGGCCGAATGCGGGGCCACGGCCCGCCACACCGCCGAAACGCCGGACGCCATCTGGATGTTCGCCGATCGCGTCATCGCGGTCGACCACCAGGAGGGACGGACCTATGTGGTGGCCGTCCACGACGAGAAGACGCGGCGCGACGCGCAGGACTGGGTGGAGCGGACGTCCGCCCTCCTGACGGGCCTGAACCCGGCCGACGCCGAGCCGCCGCCCGAACCCGCCGCCGGCCCGCCCCCGAATGCCGAGGAGTACCTCGGCCGCGGCCGGAGCCAGTACCTGGCGGACATCACGGAGTGCCGACGGCAGCTGAACCGGGGCGAGAGCTACGAGATCTGCCTGACCAACACGTTGCACATGCCGTTCCACGACGACGACACGTCTTTCTACCTGAGGCTGCGCCGGGCGAACCCGGCACCGTACGCCGCGCTCCTACGCCTCGGCGACATCACGATCTTCAGCTCCTCGCCGGAGCGGTTCCTGCGCATCGAGAGAGACCGCACGGTCACCAGCAAGCCGATCAAGGGCACAGCCCCTCGCGACCCCGACCCGGTGCGCGACGCCGAACTGGCCGCCACCCTCGCCTCAAGCGCCAAGACTCAGGCCGAGAACCTGATGATCGTCGACCTGTTGCGCAACGACCTGGGCCGGGTGTGTGAGGTGGGCAGCATCGAGGTCGACCCGTACCTGGCCGTCGAGAGCTACGAGACCGTGCACCAACTGGTTTCCACTGTTCGTGGACGGCTCAATGACAGGGTCAGCGCGCTGGACTGCGCCCGGCAGTGCTTCCCGGGCGGGTCGATGACCGGGGCGCCGAAGCTGCGCACCATGGAGATCATCGACCGCTTGGAGACGGAGGCCCGGGGTGTCTACTCCGGCGCCCTCGGCTACTTCGGCCTCACCGGCGGCACGGACCTGAACATTGTGATCCGCACCGCCGTCCGCGTTGGTGATCGGTTGACCATCGGAGCCGGCGGGGCGATCGTGCTCGACTCCGACCCGCGGGAAGAGTACGAGGAGATGCTGCTCAAGGCGGCGGCGTCGCTCCGCGCGTGGCGTGCGCCGGCGGTGTCCGACGTGGGCGGCTCCCCACGATGAACACGGCGATGAACACGGCGATGGGCACACCGACCGCACAGGGCGCCCGCCGGTGGTGGGCCGCCGATGGCGCCTGCCTGATTCGAGTGGTGAACCCATGAAGGAGGTCTCCCGATGACCGCGGCACGTGAAGTGCCCGAGTACGAGCGCGACTTGCTGGCGCAGTTGACGCTCCGCTGGGGGAAGCGAGTAGCCGTCAAGAAGGACGAGCTCGACCTCGACGGCCACTTCGACGCGGCGCTCCCGGACTTCCCCGACCACCTCGTCCCGGTGCTGGGCCTGCCGGGTGCCGACCGGCTCGACCGGGACGCCCGTCGGCGCATCCTGTCCGCGGCGTGGATCGCCTACAACGCCAAGACCGCGGCCATCGAGGACGAGATCATCCTGCCGGCCTGCCGGTTGATGCTGCGGGACCGGATCCCCGTCCGCCGCGACGACATCGCCGTCGATGCCCTGCACCAGACGATCATCGATGAGCACTACCACATCCTGATGTGCCACAACGCCGTGGGCGTCACCCGCAGGCGGCGCGGCCTGGAGGACGTGCGGTTCGCGCCGCGCGTCTGGTCGGTCGTCCAGGGACGGGACGCGGTCCGCGCCGGGATGTCCGGATTCGACCGCGACATCGTCGACATCGCGTTCTCCCTGGCGGCCGAGACGACGATCAGCGGGTTCCTCTCCGCACTCGCCACCGCCCAGGAGATCCAGCCCATGAACCGGATCACCACCGATCTGCACCGGCGGGACGAGAGCGGACACGCGGTGGTGTTCCGCGAGTTGTGCGGCTCGCTCTACCTGAACCTGGACAGCGCACAGCAGCGGACGTTCCGCGAAGCGCTCGTCAGCGGACTGACCGCGTTCCGCTCCGCGGACCTGGAACCGTGGGTGACCGTGGCGGCCCAGGGCGGCTTCGAGATCGACACCGGTCAGCTGAGCGAGTGGGCCGCGTCCCGTCCCGCGCCCGCGCGGGACACCGGACCGTTGCAGCTGCTGCTCGACGACCTGGGCATCAGCCACGACCTCGTCGAGATGGTCTGGCGCTGACCGCCCCGCACCGGCCAGCCATGAGAAGCGGACGGAGATCATGTTGCCCCTCACCGGCGAAGCCGCCGCGCACTGGCGGACACTCGTCGCCCATCAGCGGCCGGAGTGGCCCAGCATGGCCGAGCTCGGCGACGTGGTCGACCACCTGGCGGCCTTGCCCCCGTTGGTCATGCCTCAGGAGTGCGACACGCTCGCCGCACGACTCGCCCAGGCGGCAGAAGGCAAAGCGTTCCTGCTGCAGGGTGGCGACTGCGCCGAACGTTTCGACCGCCTCTCGACGCGAGCGATTCACAGCAAACTTCGGCTCCTGCATCAGATGGCCGTGATCCTCGCGTACGCGTCGGCGGTGCCGGTGGTCAAGGTGGGCCGGCTGGCCGGGCAGTATGCGAAGCCCCGATCCCGGCCGACCGAGACCGTCGCCGGACGCACCCTGCCGGTCTACCGGGGCGACGCCGTGAACGGCATCGGCTTCAGCCAGGCCGAACGGCTGCCGGACCCGGCCCGGCTCCTTCGGATGTACGACGCTTCCCGCTACACCCTCGACGTCATGCGCGCATTCGCCCGTGGCGGCACCGACCCGCGCCAACTGCACAAGAGGAACCAGGACTTCGTCTCACGCTCGCCCGCCGGTGAACGCTACGAGGAACTCGCCGGTCGCATCGGTCGGGCACTGTCCACCAAAAACGCGCGCGGCGGCGATGCGTCGCACACCACGGAGTTGTTCGCCAGCCACGAGGGACTGCTGCTCGACTACGAGGCCGCGCTGACCCGCCGCGACCCGCGTTCCGGCCGAAGGTACGCGGGCAGCGGCCACATGCTGTGGATCGGCGACCGCACCAGACAGCTCGACGGCGCCCACGTCGCCTACTTCGCGACCATTGACAACCCGATCGCGGTCAAGCTGGGCCCTGCCACCACACCCGAGCAGGCGCTGGCCCTGATCGACCGCCTCGACCCGGACCGGCGGCCGGGCCGGCTGACGTTCATCGTGCGGATGGGGGCGCACCGCGTGCGGTACGTGCTGCCGGAACTCGTGGAGAAGGTCACGGCCGCCGGCGCGCCGGTGCTGTGGGTGTGCGATCCGATGCACGGCAACACCGTGGAGGCGCCCAGCGGACACAAGACCAGGCGGTTCGACGACATCCTCGCCGAGGTCGCCGGCTTCTTCGAGGTGCACAAGGCGTTCGGCACCCACGCCGGCGGACTGCACATCGAGCTGACCGGGGAGGACGTGACCGAGTGCGTCGGCGGCGGCGCCGAACTGGGTTTCGCCGACCTGCACCGCAGCTACGAGTCCGCGTGCGACCCGCGCCTCAACGGAGACCAGGCGCTTGACCTGACCTTCCTGGTCGCCGAGATGTTCAACCCGGGAGCAAGCGGCGCCGGGGCGCCGGACGCGGTGGTGAATGCCGCGCCCCGGGAAGCACGTCACGGTAACTCTCCCGCCTCGTCCGGCACGTGAAACCAACAACATCTTCGAGGAAGAACCATGGAACAGGATTCCGCGCCACTGGAACTCGACGACGCGTTCGTGCAGGACCCCTACTCGGTGTACGCGAAGCTCAGCGCCGAAGGCTCCGCGCACCGCGTGCTGATGCCCCCCGGAGTCCCGGTGTGCGGCGGCCTGCCGGTCTGGCTCATCACCGGATACGAGGCCGTGCGCTCCGCACTGGCGGATCCCCGGTTGAGTACCGATCTGAACAGGATGGACAGGCTGTTCGCACAGAACGAGCCGGACCGCGACAGACGTGCCGGTTTCTCATCGGCCTTCTCCAGCCACATGCTGAACTCCGACCCGCCGGACCACACCCGGATGCGCAAGCTCGTGAGCAAGGCATTCACCACCCGCGCTGTCGAAGTGCTCCGGCCGGAGATCGAGCGGATCGTCGGCGGGCTGGTCGATGCCCTCCCGGACGACGACACGGTGGACCTGCTGGACGCCTTCGCGTTCCCGATGCCGATCCGGGTGATCTGTCTGCTGCTGGGTGTGCCGATCGAGGAGCAGGAGAACTTCAAGTCCTGGTCCAGGGCGCTCGTCTCCGGTGACTCGCCCGAAGCCGCTGCCGCCGCCGCGACCGGGGTGCTCACGTACCTCGGCGAACTCATCGAGCGCAAACGCCGCACGCCCACCAACGACATCCTCACTGCCCTGGTCTCGGCACACGACGTCGACAACCAACTGACCGAGATCGAACTGGTCTCGACGGCCTACCTGCTGTTCATCGCCGGTTTCGAGACCACCCTCAACGCGCTGGGCAACGGCACACTCCATCTGATGCGGAACCTGGACCAATGGGAGGCACTGCGCGAGGACCGCTCCCTCCTGCCCGGCGCGGTCGAGGAATTCCTGAGGCTGGAGAGCCCGCTGAAGCACGCCTCCTTCCGGTGTGCGACGGAGCCCCTGAACATTGGTGACGTCGAGATCCCGGCCGGCGATTTCGTGCTGCTGGCGATCGCCTCCGCCAATCGTGATCCACAGCGCTTCGACGATCCACATGCGCTGGATGTCCGCAGGCCCACCGACGGCGGACATCTGGCCTTCGGACACGGCATCCACCACTGCCTCGGGGCGCCGCTGGCCAGGGTGGAGGTGCGGGTGGCGTTCGGCGCCCTGCTCGACGCGTTCCCCGCCATGAGGCTCGCCGTCGACCCTGAGGAACTGCGGTGGCGTACCAGCACGATCATTCGCGGGCTCCACGCACTGCCGGTACGGCTGCACCGCGGCTAGGTCCTGTCCGGTCGATCTTCGCGGGCCCGCGACGCCTGGCACCGCACCTCGCCGCGTTGTCGGAGTCGCCCAAGTACGTCCAGTACATGG